>NZ_JBVJHR010000017.1:111988-230013 GCF_055586705.1 Sphaerisporangium sp. NPDC049457
GCAAGATCCGCAACCTGCTCGTCGGCACCGCCCTCGCCGGTGCTCTGGCGGCCGGGGGGGGGGGCGCCCCCCCCCCCCCCCCCCCCCGGGGGGGGGGGGGCGCCCCCCCCCCCCCCCCCGGGACGCTTATCGCGGCGACGTCAGCAGATGCCGACCCTGACCGTCGTGCACCCCTCGTTCAGGCAGCACTGGCGAAGGTACCTGACCCCACCCGAGCAGTAGTAGTAGTTGCTGCACCCGGCCTCCACGGTCGCCTTGTGGGCGACACGCGTCAGCAGACGGTCGACGAGACCCAGCATGATGTCTCCTCTCCGGCCCGCGGGGCGAGATGATGGTGATCACGATGATCCGGTCTTCCGATTTACGGCGCAACGGTCGAGATCATCTTCATGAGCGGTCAGCAGAACGTCCAGGTTCGCCAGGTTTCGGCCGCGAGCTATCGCGCTTACGGAAGAACCGAAATCTCGTAACCGGCCGGACACCGGCGTTCTGGCCCGGCCCGGCCGTCCAGGCATCCCCGCACCCCCCGGGCGGCGGTTGAGACGATCATGCGAGGATCGCAAAATGCGCTATATCATCATCGGCGCCGGTGCGGTCGGCGGGACGATCGGCGGCCGGCTCGCAGAGAGCGGGCACGACGTCGTCCTGGTCGCACGGGGCGCCCACCTTTCGGCCCTCCGCCGGGACGGCCTGCGCCTGATCTCCCCGCACGGCGAGGCCACCGTCCCTGTCACCGCGGCCGGCGGCCCCGAGGAGCTCGACCTGCATGAAGGCGACGTGCTCGTGCTCGCCGTCAAGACCCAGGACACCGCCGCGATCCTGCGGCAGTGGGCGCCGCGCCCGGTCGCCGGCGGCGGCGCCGCGGCCGACACGCTGCCCCTGGTCTGCGCCCAGAACGCCGTCGAGAACGAGCGGATGGCGCTGCGCCTGTTCCGCCGCGTCTACGGCATGTGCGTCTGGCTGCCGGCGCTGCACCTGGAACCCGGCACGGTCGTCTCCCACGGGGCGCCGCTGTCCGGCATGCTCACCCTCGGCCGCTACCCCGGCGGCGCCGACGAGACGATCGAACGCGTCGCCGCCGACCTGCGCGGCAGCATGTTCGCCGCCCCGGTGGACCAGGACGTCATGCGCTGGAAGTACGCCAAGCTGCTCGGCAACCTCGGCAACGCCCACCAGGCGATCTGCGGCCCGGTCCCCGGCACGGAGCCGCTGATGGAACGCCTGCTGGCCGAGGGCAGGGCCGTGCTCGACGCGGCCGGCATCGCCTACACCTCTCCCGAGGAGGAACGCCGTACCCGCGGCGACCAGGTGAACGAGACGGCGGTCGACGGGGTGGACCGGCCGGGCGGCTCGTCGTGGCAGAGCCTGGCCAAGGGCAGCGGCTCGATCGAGGCCGACTACCTCAACGGCGAGATCGTCCTGCTCGGCCGGCTGCACGGCGTGCCCACCCCGGCCAACGAGACGGTGCGCAGGGTCGCCGGCGAGTTCGCCCGCGAGCACAGGCCGCCCGGCTCGATGACCGTGCCCGACCTGCTCAAGCTCGTCGAAGAGGAGGCCGCCGCCCCGCCGGCCGGGTGACGGAATGGTCCTTTCCCGGGTCCCCTAAGCTGCTGGTATGTATCGGGGAAGGATCGGCGGCCTGTACCGCTGGCCGGTGAAGTCGCTGCGCGGCGAACGGGTCGCCGCGGCCCTGCTGGACGCCCGCGGGATGGCAGGAGACCGCGCGTACGCGCTCGTCGACGAGCGGCCCGAACGCGCGGGCACGCGGCTGACCGTGCGCCAGATACCGCGGATGCTCGACTGGGAGGCCGCCTACCCGGCGACCTGTGACGGCTCTCCGGAACCTCCCGGGCCGCCGGTGCTGTACTCGGCGAGCGGTGCGGCGTGGGCGTGGGACGACCCCGATCTGCCCGCCGCGCTGGCGGACGCCTTCGAGATGCCGGTGTCGCTGCGCGCGGCCGACGGGCAGCAGGACCGCGGGCCGACGCTGCTGGTGACCTTCGAGGCGTCACGCCGCGCCCTTGAGCTGGAGATGGGCGCCCCGGTGGAGATCGAGCGCTTCCGGACCAACCTGCACCTGGAACTGGACGCCCCGGCCTTCGCCGAGGAGTCCTTCAGCGGCGAGGTCACGATCGCCGTCGGCGACGTCGTCCTCGGCACGACCGGCCGGCACACCGGGCCGTGCATCAGGTGCGCGGTGCCGAGCTGGGATCCGCACGGGCGCGAGCGGTGGCCGGAGCTGCAGAAGCACCTGATCTCCGAACACGACAACAAGTTCGGCCTGATCATGCGGGTCGTACGACCCGGCACCGTCCGGGTCGGCGACCCGGTCACCGTGTCGCTCACGGAACCGGCGGCGGACGCGATCCCGACCCCGGCGGCGGACCCGGCTCCCGCCGTGGAAACGATCTGACGCGCCGTCCCCGAACGTCGGCGGAGCGGTTCCGGAGAACGTCAGAACGCCGGGCGGGGGCCGCCGGCGCCGAAGTGGGTCTCGTGGTCCCACAGGTGGGTGCAGCCCGGGCACTGCACGTGCAGGACGCTTCCCGTGGTGCTCAGCAGATAGCGCCAGTGGTCACGGCAGTTGCGGCCCGAGCCGCAGTCGGCGCAGTGCCGGTCGTCCCGGCATCGCGGGCAGGGGATCCACGCGCGGCGGCCGATGTCGGCGTCCGGGTCAATCGGCAGCACGGCCGGCCTTCCGCCGCGGGAGCACCCCGGCGGCCACGAGCATGTCGTAGGTCTCCAGCTGCCGCGCGTCCAGGCCGGAGTAGAGCAGGTCGTACGCCTCCTCCTCGCCCCGTATCGCCTCCAGCGGGTCCCAGTGCTCGCCGAGCGCGGCGACCACCTCGGCGCGGCGGCGGGCTTCCTGCTGTGAGAGGTCCATCTCGAAGACGATGTGCGGATGGCCGGTGTCGTGGCTCATGACGCGACTTCCCGTAGGCGATGACTAGGCACGGACATTTGTCCGTTTACATACCATATGTCGCCTTTTCGGATGGCGATACCTCTACGGCGTTGCCATGACGTGACACTTCTCACGACACCGCGTGACCGCCCCGAGCCGGACGGCCGGAACCGGACGGCCCGAGCGGCGGCCGAGTCCGGCAAGAACGGCTTGAGCAGGCGAGTCCGAGCCGATCAGCCGGAATCAGCCCGTCAATGCCGGCCGGTCAAAGTCATCCGGGTGGGAATCGGCCGATGAGAATCGGCCTGTCAGAGGCGGTCAGTCGGAGTCGGCCGGCGAGTCGGAGTCGACGGAGCCGGCCGGCGTGACGGGCGAGTGATCGATCGTCGTGACGTAGAGGGACTTGCCGGGCCCCAGCGCGTCGTCGGCGATGCGTCCCAGCACCCGGTGGGACAGGGACGTCAGCATCCGCGTCTCTTCGGGAGTCAGCAGGTCGATGAACAACCGGCGGATGGTGTCGACGTAACCGGGCACGGCGCCCGCGATCGCGTCGGCGCCCTCCTGGGTCAGCCGGATGATCGTCCCACGGGCGTCGCCGGGACAGTCCTCCCTGACGAGCAGGCCGCGCTTCTCCATGCGCCGAATCTGATGGGAGAGCCTGCTGCGGTCCCAATCGATCTTCAGCCGCAGCTCGCGGGCGCGCAGCCGCCACTCGGGCGCCTCCATGAGCGGCAGGAGCAGCTCGAAGTCGGCGGCCGAAAGGTTGACCTCGCCGAGCCGCCGCTCGACCGCGGCGTCGAGCCGATGGCGCATGTCGCCGAAGGCGCGCCACATGAGGTGTTCTCGTTCGTCCAGCCACCCCGCTCGCGTCACATCGCCGATCCTACCGACACGCGCCTGATCGGCGTCTTCGATCACCGAGCCCTCCCCGCCACGAACCCAGAAGGGACGGACGCGCACGCCCTCCCGGAATAGGTGGAAATGAAGGCCTGTGCCACCGTATGGTCAGCTTCGTCCGATCTTGCACGAACCGCGATGCGCGGCCGTGAGCACGGACGGACCGCACGCCTGTCCGTCCGGAGCGCGGTCCACGGTGAGCGCGTCACCGAACGGAGTGATCCTCCTGGAACCGGAAGGCCGTAGCCGCGTCGCCCCCTGGGCCTCCGCCCGCGCCCAGCGGCGGCTCGCGGAACTGGAGTCCGAGCTCGGCGGGCTGGACGCGGCGGGGGTGGCGCGGGCGGTCTCCGGCGCGCTCGCCGAGCACCGCCGCACCTTCGACGAGCAGGGCATCGTGCTGTACGCGGGCACCAACACGATGACCCCGCGGGCGCTGGCCGCGCACCAGGTGAGCGTGTCCAGCAGACCGTCGATGGGGTGGCCGGACGACAAGTTCCAGACAGGGCTCGACCATCTGGACGTGCTGGAGACCCTGGCGCCGCTGCGGATGGCCGCGCTGATGGACGGGCGGTTCGCCGAGGTGCGGCTGCAGAGCGCCACCCTGGCCAACCTGGCCTGCTACACCGCGTTCGCCCGCCCCGGGGACACGATCGCGGTGCTGCCGGAGGCGGCGGGCGGGCACGCCAGCCACCACGCGCAGGGCGCGGCCGGCGTCCGGGGGCTGCGGGTCGCCGACCTGCCCTATGACGCGGCCCGGTTCTCGATCGACCACGCGGCGCTGCCCGCCTTCCTGCGGCGCGAGCGCCCGGCCATCGTGGTCATCGGCGCGAGCCTGATGCTCTTCCCGCACGACGTGGCCGCGACCCGGGCGGCGTGCGACGCCGTGGGGGCGACGCTCGTCTACGACGCCTCGCACGTCGCCGGCCTGATCGCCGGGCGGCGGTTCCAGCGCCCGCTGGAGGACGGCGCCCACGTCCTGACGATGTCCACCTACAAGTCCTTCGGCGGACCGCCCGGCGCGGCCATCGTGACCAGGGACGAGGATCTGGCCGAACGGGTCTCGGCGGCGGCCTACCCCGGCCTGACCGCCAACTACGACGCCGCGCGCCTGGCCCCGCTGGCCGTCACCGCCGCCGAACTGGCCGAGTCCGGCCCGGCGTACGCCGACGCGTGCATGGCGAACGCCACCGCGCTGGCCTCGGCCCTGCACGAGGCGGGGTTCACCGTGGCGGCGGCGGACCTGGGCTGGACGGCGTCCCACCACGTCGCGGTGGACGCCGGGGCGTTCGGCGGCGGGGACGACGCGGCGCGCACCCTCGCGGCGGGCGGGATCTATCTGAGCGGCATCGGCCTGCCGGACCAGCCGCCCGGCGAACCGATGCGCGGCCTGCGCATCGGCACCCAGGAGATCACCCGCCGTGGCCTGACCCCCGGGCACATGCCCGCCCTGGCCGACCTCATGGCCCGCCTACTGATCAAGTCAGCCGACCCGGCCACCATACGCCCCCGAACCGCGGCCCTGCGCGCCTCCGCAGCCGGGTGATCCACACCGGCCGCACGCCCGCGGAGCGCGGCGCGGGGGCGTGTGCCGTGTCGGGTGGGCTCACCGCCTGAGTGCATGGTCGGCTATCGGGTGGGTAGTTGGACGTCCTACAATTTATTAGGACGTCCTAGTAACTTGCCTGAGGAGCTCCCGGTGCACGTACCTGCCAACCCTGTGCGCGTGGTGACCGCGGCCGCGCTGTTCGACGGGCATGACGCCGCGATCAACATCATGCGGCGCATTCTGCAGTCCCAGGGGGCCGAGGTCGTCCACCTCGGTCACGACCGTTCCGTCGATGAGATCGTCACCGCGGCGATCCAGGAGGACGCGCAGGGCGTGGCGGTCAGCTCCTACCAGGGCGGTCACGTCGAGTTCTTCACCTACCTGGTGGAGCTGCTGCGCGAGCGGGGCGCCGGGCACGTCAAGGTGTACGGGGGCGGCGGCGGGGTGATCGTGCCCGAGGAGATCGCGCTGCTGGAGAGCCGCGGCGTGACCAAGATCTTCTCTCCCGAGGACGGCCACCGGCTCGGCCTGGCCGGGATGATCAACACGCTGATCGAGGCGTGCGACGCCGACCTCGCCGCCGGCGGGGAGCCGCCCTCGGTGCTCGGCGGCGACCAGCGGGCCGTGGCCCGCGCGATCACCTACGTCGAGGCCGGGCGGGCCGGCGCGCCCTACCTCGCCGCGCTGCGCGACGCGGCCGCCGCGCGACGCGTGCCGGTCCTCGGCATCACCGGGACCGGCGGCTCGGGCAAGTCCTCGCTCACCGACGAGCTGATCCGCCGGCTGCGCGTCGACTACGAGGACAAGCTGCGCGTCGCGGTCATCGCCGTCGATCCGACCCGGCGCAGGGGCGGCGGCGCCCTGCTCGGCGACCGCATCCGCATGAACAGCCTCGGCGGCGACCGGGTGTTCTTCCGGTCGATGGCCACGCGCGGGGCGCACGAGCTTCCCGGGCACCTGGAAGAGGCGATCACCGTGTGCCGGGCCGCCGGGTTCGACCTGGTGATCGTCGAGACGCCCGGCATCGGGCAGGGGGACGCGGCCATCGTCCCGTTCAGCGACGTCTCGCTGTACGTCATGACGCCGGAGTTCGGCGCGAGCTCGCAGCTAGAGAAGATCGACATGCTGGACTTCGCCGACGTGGTGGCGATCAACAAGTTCGACCGCCGCGGCGCGCAGGACGCGCTGCGCGACGTGCGGCGCCAGCTGGTGCGCAACCGCGAGGCGTTCGGCTCCTCCCCTGAGGACATGCCGGTCTACGGCACCGTCGCGGCGCGGTTCAACGACGACGGGGTCACCGCGCTCTACCACCGGCTGCGCGACCTGCTCGGGGAGCAGGGCCTGCCGGACAGCCCGGGGCTGCTGCCGCGGACCTCGGTGACCACCTCCAGCCTGGCCACCGCCATCGTCCCCCCGGCCCGCGTGCGCTACCTGGCCGAGATCGCCGAGACCGTGCGCGAGTACCACCGGCGCACCGCGGTGGAGGCGGAGGCCGCGCGCCGCCGCCAGCAGCTCCACCAGGTACGCGACCTGCTGGCCGCCGAGGGCGGCGACGCCGCGGCGCTCGCCACGCTGGACGCGCTGCGCGAGCGGGCCGAGGCCGAGCTGTCGCCCGGCGCCCGCGCCCTGCTGGAGGACTGGCCCGCCACCGTCGCGGCCTACTCCGCCGAGGAGCTGGTGGTCACGGTGCGCGGCAAGGAGCAGCGCACGCCCTTGTGGCGCACCACGCTGTCGGGCAGCCGCGTCCCGCGGGTGGCCCTGCCTCGCTACACCGACCACGGGGAGCTGCTGCGGTTCCTGCGCTCGGAGAACCTGCCGGGGCGTTTCCCGTTCACCGCCGGGGTGTTCCCGTTCAAGCGGGCCGACGAGGACCCGATCCGCATGTTCGCCGGCGAGGGCGACCCGTTCCGCACCAACCGGCGCTTCAAGCTGCTGTCGGAGGGCCAGCCCGCCGTCCGGCTGTCCACGGCGTTCGACTCGGTGACCCTGTACGGCAACGACCCGGCGGAACGGCCCGACGTGTACGGCAAGGTGGGCACCTCCGGGGTGTCGATCGCGACGCTCGACGACATGAAGGCCCTGTACGACGGCTTCGACCTGAGCTCGCCGGCCACCTCGGTGTCGATGACCATCAACGGGCCGGCCCCGACCATCCTGGCCTTCTTCCTGCACACGGCGGTCGACCAGGCGCTGGACCGCTTCCGCGCCGACAACGGGCGCGAGCCCACGGCCGAGGAGGCCGCCGGCGTGCGCGCGGCCACCCTGTCCACCGTGCGGGGCACGGTGCAGGCGGACATCCTCAAGGAGGACCAGGGGCAGAACACCTGCATCTTCTCCACCGACTTCTCGCTGCGCATGATGGCCGACGTGCAGGAGTGGTTCATCGCCAACGAGGTGCGCAACTTCTACTCGGTGTCGATCTCCGGCTACCACATCGCCGAGGCCGGGGCGAACCCGATCACCCAGCTGGCCTTCACCCTGGCCAACGGGTTCACCTACGTGGAGGCGTACCTCGCGCGCGGCATGGCGATCGACGACTTCGCGCCGAGCCTGTCGTTCTTCTTCTCCAACGGCATGGATCCCGAGTACAGCGTGCTCGGCCGGGTCGCGCGCCGGGTGTGGGCGGTGGCCATGCGCGACCGTTACGGCGCCGGCGAGCGCGCGCAGAAGCTCAAGTACCACATCCAGACCTCCGGGCGGTCGCTGCACGCCCAGGAGATGAACTTCAACGACATCCGCACCACCCTCCAGGCACTGATCGCGATCTACGACAACTGCAACAGCCTGCACACGAACGCCTACGACGAGGCGGTCACCACCCCGAGCGCGGAGTCGGTGCGCCGCGCCATGGCCATCCAGATGATCATCAACCGCGAGTGGGGCCTGGCGGTGAACGAGAACCCGCTCCAGGGCGGCTTCGTCATCGACGACCTCACCGACCTGGTCGAGGAGGCGGTACTGGCGGAGTTCGAGCGGCTGTCGGAGCGCGGCGGCGTGCTCGGCGCGATGGAGACCGGCTACCAGCGGGGCCGCATCCAGGACGAGTCGCTGCTGTACGAGACCCGCAAGCACGACGGCTCGCTGCCGATCATCGGCGTGAACACCTTCCGCAACCCCGACGGCGTGGTCGAGCACGGGTCGCTGGAGCTTGCCCGCGGCACCGAGGAGGAGAAGCGCGGCCAGCTGTCCCGGCTGCGGGACTTCCAGCGGCGGCACGCGGCCGAGGCGCCCGAGGCGCTGCGGCGGCTGCGGGAGGCCGCCATGTCCGACGGCAACGCCTTCGCCGCGCTGATGGACGCCGCCCGGGTGTGCTCGCTCGGCCAGATCACCGAGGCGCTGTTCGAGGCCGGCGGCCAGTACCGGCGCAACGTCTGAGCCACCGCGGCCGGCACGGCGCCGATCGGCACGGCGCCGGCCGGCAACGGGCCGCCGCGCGGCGCCGGCCCGTCTCGGCGCGGTGCGGTGCCGGCATGACGAACGGACCCGGGCGGGGCGCCCGGGCCCGTCGCGTCGTCTAGGAGGGCAGAGGTCAGGTGCGGCGCCAGCGGGCCTCGCAGAAGCAGTAGGCGGCGAAGACCAGCACGCCCAGGGCGACCACGACCAGCAGCCACGGTCCGAGCGGGGTGTCGGCGAACGCCCGCAGCGTGGAGTCGATGCCCTTGGCCTCGTCGGGGTCGTAGGTGAGCGCCGCGTGGACGAAGAACACGCCGGCCGCGACCGCGATCACGCCGCGCGCGCTGTAGCCGACCATGCCGAGCTTCTCCACGACGCCACGGGTGGCCGGGGACATCTCGCCGGTGCGCAGGTGCTCGCAGAACTTCTTCTTGACGCCTTCGTAGATCCAGTAGACGCCGAGCGCGATGATCCCGAGGCCGATGGCGCCGACGATCAACTGCCCGCCCGGCCAGTCCATGACGGTGGCGGTGAGGTCCTTGGACTGGGCGTCGCTCGACCGCCCGGTGGTGCCGCGCAGCAGGAAGCTGAGGATGGTGCCGACCACCAGGGCGTACACCACGGCGCGGGCGATGGCCTCCACGCGGTGCTTGGCGTCCAGGCCGCCCATCACGCCCTCGGAGAGCTGCCACACGGCGAGGGCGACGAACCCGACCGCCATCAGCCACAGCAGGACGGTGCCGAACGGCTGCTGGGCGACCGTGTGCACGGCTCCGGTCTTGTCGGCCTCCTCGCCGCCGCCGCCGAAGGCGATCTGCAGGGCGAGGATGCCGACCAGGGCGTACAGCACGCCCCGGCAGGCCATGCCGAACCTGGCCAGACGGTCGAAGGCCCGGGTGTTGGTCGCCTGCCGCGCGGCGCCGCGCGCCTGGTGACCGGCCGAGGTCACTGAGTTCATGGGCCGCTCCTTTCGAATCGTCCCCTCCTCTACACATTTAGCCAGGAAGTAAACGTCCCATGCCGATCATGAACCCGGGCGTTCGCGTGGCGCGGCGCCGCGAAGGGGAGGAACGCGGCATGAGGGTACTGATGACCACCCGGCGCAGGCTGCGCGGCGCCGTCCACGACGGGCCGTCCGGCGTGCCGCTGGTGCTGGCCGCCCCGGCGGCGGCCGCCCTGCTGCTCCTGGCGCTGCCGGTGGCAGCGCTGGTCGTGCGGGCGCCGTGGGCGAGCCTGGCGGACCGCGCCGCCGAGCCCGCCCTGCTGGAGGCGCTGTGGCTGTCGCTGGTCACCTCCGTCGTGGCCACGCTCGGCTGCCTGCTGACCGGGGTGCCGCTGGGGTGGATGCTGGCGCGGGTGGACTTCCGCGGCAGGCGGGCCGTCCGCGCCCTGGTCAGGCTGACGCTGCTGCTGCCGCCGGTGGCCGGCGGCGTCGCCCTGCTGCTCGCCCTGCGGCGCGACGGCGCCGTGGGCGCGTGGCCGTCCGCCGCAGGCCCGGCGGAACCCTCCTACGCCTGGGCGGTGGTGTGCGCCCAGGCGTTCGTGGCGATGCCGTTCCTGGTCATCGTGATCGAAGGCGCCCTGAGACGGCAGGACGCGCGCGTGGAGGAGGCGGCCGCGCTGCTCGGCGGCTCGCACTGGACGGTGTTCCGCCGGGTCACCCTTCCACTGCTGGCGCCCGCGATCGCGGTGGGCGCGCTGCTGTGCTGGGCCCGTGCCCTCGGCGAGTTCGGCGCGACGCTGGTCTTCGCCGGCGGCCTGGCCGGGACGAGGCCGGCCGCGCCGCCGGCCGTCGTCCTGGCCCTGCGCGCCGACCCGGAGGCCGCCGTGGTGCTGAGCCTGGCGCTGCTCGCGGCGTCGGCGGCGGTGCTGGCCTGCCTGCGCGAACGCTGGGCGGACCCGGCATGATGGACGCCCACCTGGTCGCCGAGCGCCCGCCCCTGCTGCTGGACGTCCGGCTGCGGGTCGCCGGCGGGGAGGTCGTCGCGCTCGCCGGGCCGAGCGGGGCCGGCAAGACCACCGCGCTGCGGCTGGTGGCCGGGCTCACCGCGCCCGCGGGCGGGTACGTGCTGGTCGACGGCGTCTCCCTGCAGGCGCGCCCGCCCGGCCGCCGGTCGGTCGGCATGGTGCTGCGCGACCCGCTGCTGTTCTCCCACCTCAGCGTCCTGGACAACGTGGCCTTCGGCGCCCGCTGCCAGGGCGCGGGCCGGGGCGAGGCACGCCGCGCGGCGGCGGCCTGGCTGGAGGAGGTCGGCCTCGGCGCCCTGTCGCACGCCCGCCCTGGCGAGCTGTCGCGCGAGGAGGCGCGGCGGGTGTCGCTGGCCCGCTCCCTGGCCGCGGGGCCGCGGGTGCTGCTCCTGGACGAGCCGCTGGCCGGCCTGGACGACCACGCGCGCGCGAACCTGCGGGCTCTGCTGCGCCGTCGCCTGTCCTGTTTCGCCGGCGCCTGCGTGCTGGTCACCGATGACCCGCTGGAGGCGGCGGAGCTGGCCGACCGGCTCGTCGTCGTCGAGAACGGCACGGTGGTGCAGGAGGGCACGCCCGAGGAGGTGGCGCGGCACCCCCGGACCCGCTACGCCGCCCGCCTGACCGCTTCCTGAGGGTCGCCGCCGGAGGGGCGCGACGAGGTCACCTACGCTTATAGGGCCGGATGTGCTTTGCCACGCCGATGTGTGGGCAGAGGTAAAGCGCTGGGATCGCGACGCCCCGCGTTCCTGCAAGGCCCGCGTTGTGAACTTCGTGGAAGGAGCGGCCGCCGATGCCGAGGCAGATCGTCGCCAACCAGCCCCCCAGCGCCGGCGAACTGGAGGCGCGGGTGCACACCCTCGAGGTCCAGGTCGCGCATCTGACCGAGGCGGTGCGGTCGCTCACGGCCAAGGCCGCCGAGGCCGCCGCCGGACGCGCCGACTAACCCCTTTCGCCGGGACTAACCCCCTTTGGCCCGGCCTGGCCGACATTCGCCCGGCCGGCCTTCCCACGCCGGGCCACGCGCCCTTCGCCCGGCCTTCCCCCGCGCCCCCGCCGCGAACGCCCGCGACCTGTGTGGTCGACTTGTTCTTGGGGGCTAAGGGGGGATCACGGTGAGCGTGCGGCACCGCTGGTCGGTCAAAGGGCGCTTCACGCTGTTCGCCGCTCTCGTGGCCGCCCTGCTGTCCACGACGCTGGCGGGCGTCATGCTGGTCTCCGTCCACGTCTACGCGACCGGCTACCTCACCGAAGAGGTCGTCGCGGCCGCTCGCCGCGTCGCCTCCGTGCTCCAACGCGACGAACTGCCCGTTCCCGTGCCCTATGAGCGCGTGCGCAACCTGCAGGTGGTCGACCCGCAGGGACGGGTCACGGCGTCCACCGACCTGATGCGCGGCAAGCCCCGCATCGCCTGGTTCGAGCCGCCTCCGGGCCGGACGGAGGCGGTCCGCACGGTGTGCGGCCAGGTGCTCCGGCGCGACGACTGCCAGCTCGTGGTGGTCAGGAAGGTGCCCCGCGCCGGAGGCGACTGGCTCGTCTACGCCTCCGCGCCGGCCGTCAAGCCGTGGGTCCACCCGAGGCTCGCCGCCATCGCGGCCGCCTCGGTGCTGTTCATCACCGCGGTGACCGCCTACGGCAGTCACCGGCTGGTGACCGGGTCGCTGTCACCGGTCGACGCCATCCGGGCCGAGCTCGACGAGATCAACGCCACCTGTCCCGGCCGCCGCGTGCCGGTCCCGCCCTGCAAGGACGAGATCCACAGCCTCGCCGAGAGCGTCAACCACACGCTGGACCGGCTCGAGGAGGCGATGGAGCGCCAGCGGAGGTTCGCCTCCGACGCCTCGCACGACCTGCGCAGCCCGATCACCGCCATGCGCGCCGAGGTGGAGGGGGCCATGCTCGCCCCCGAGGAGACCGACGTGCACGCGATGAGCCGCTCTCTGCTGGCCAGCCTCGACCGGTTGCAGGCCATCGTGTCCGACCTGCTGCTGGTGGCCCGCCTGGACGCGGGTACGCCGGGCGCCCGGGAGCCGGTGGACGTGTCGGAGCTGGTCGCAGGCGAGCTTGATCGCCGGCGCGGCGGCCTGAGGATCACCAGGGAGCTGGAGCCCGGCGTGGTGGTGATGGGCGACCGGCTGCGACTGGCCCGGCTGTTCACCAACCTGATGGACAACGCCGAGCGGCACGCCGTCAGGGCGGCCACCGTCAAGGTGTGCGCGCGCATGGGAGACCCACCCGGCGACCCGCGCTTCGCCCACGGCACGGCCATCATCGAGGTGATCGACGACGGGGCCGGCATCCCACCGGACAAGTGGGACATCATCTTCCAGCGGTTCACCAGGCTGGACGCGGCCCGCAGCAAGGACGCCGGAGGCACCGGGCTGGGCCTGTCGATCGCACGGCAGATCGCCGAGAGCACCGGCGGCTGCCTGGCGATCGAGCCGAGCGAGCGGGGCGCCCGCTTCGTGGCCCGCCTCCCGCTCGGCCCGCGGCGCAGCGAGCAGACCTGACGCCACGACCGGCCGCGGACGGCCGGCACGCCAGGTTCAGGACCCGCCGCGCAGCGCCGAGGCGGGAACGGGGATGGCCGGGAAGGGGTTGTCGGGGAGCAGGATGACCCGGCGCGGCTCGCCCGCGCCCATGGCCGCGTGCAGGTGCAGCAGCGCCGAGCCGATGCCCGCGGCGCCGATCATGTACCCGGTGTCGGCCGTGACCTCCCATGGCCGCAGCCGCCGGTAGGCCTGGTACCAGCGGTGCCCGGCGTCGTCGTGGCCGGTGGCGCGGCCGATCAGGTCGTCGGCCAGGGACTGGGCGAACGCGAGGTGCGACCGCGCGCCGGTCGCGGCCCACAGCCCGACGAACGTCTCCACCAGCCCAGCGGCGCCGCAGCACTGGCAGGCCACGTTCCAGAAACCGGGCGTCCGGCGCCGCGGGACGCCGCTGCAGGCGATGCCGGCCGCCAGCCGCTCCAGCCAGTCGAGGTGGCCCTGGTCGCCGGTCACGCGGTGCAGCTCGTAGAACAGGCGGGCCACCCCCGCCGAGCCCGAGCACAGGCCCAGGTAGTGCAGGGTGCGTCCCTGGGGGACGTGGTGCGGCACGAAAACGTGCTTGTCGGTGACGACGCTGATCGTGCGGACGAAGTCGGCGCCCCTGCGCGCCGCCCGCAGGAACCGGTCGTCGCCGGTCACCCCGTACAGGCGGGCGAGCAAGAAGGCGGTGCCGGCCGTGCCAGAAAGGAACCCGGGCGTGACCGCGTCCATCGGCAGGTCGGAGCAGCCCTCCTCGCCGAACCTGTGCCCGGGGACGACCAGGTCGGCGACGCGGGCGCCGGCCTCCACGGCGATGCGCTCGTACTCGGGGACGCCGAGCATGCCCGCGGCGTGCAGCAGGCCGAGGATGATGCCGCCGTCGCCTCGCTGGGCCGGGTCGCCCGTCCAGCCGACGCCGGAGGGCAGGCGGCGGGCGCCGCGCACGACGCGGTCGGCCGCGGCCCTGGCCGCGTCCGCGAAGCTCTCGTCGCCGGTGGCCCACCCGGCCTCGGCCAGCGCGAAGACCATGCCGGTGAGGCCGTGGTACAGGGACAGGTCGGTCTCGTCCCGCCAGGCGGCGGCAAGGTAGCGCGCGCCCTGCCTGGCGTCCTCCAGGTAGGCCTCGTGACCGGTCGCCGCGGCGAGCTCCAGGAAGTACAGCACGATGCCGGCGGCGCCCGCGTAGAGCGAACCCGGCCTGCCCGATCGGGCCGAGCGGCGGCCGGGGTCGGGGTTGGCGCGCCAGTGGCGGCCGCGCTCGTCGTCGACGGCGGCCGACCGGATCCAGCGCCCGGTGGAGATCGCCGCGGCGAGCGGGCTTTCACCTCCTGGCCACGTCGGGTGGCTGGGGTCCGGGCTCATGTCGCCTCCTCTGCGCGCGAGGCCAGTCTATACCTACACATTTGGTAGGAATAATAGGCAATGCTTCCGGCGTCCGGTCGCGGCGCGCGGGCCGGCCCCTTCGCCGCCCGCAGCAAAAACCATCTCACAGAGACCGGCCGGACAGGACCCTCCGGGGGCGCTCGGGTGGCATATTTCCCCGCGAACCCGCCCATCGGGCCGGGTGAATCGCCGCCCCAGGACCGCCGACCGGGAACCCACGGTCAACCCTGACGTGGATCGCGCCCTTCGTCCCATTCGCCGGCCGCCGGCGGCCCGGGTGCCGCCACGCGGCCCTCCAGGTCCGGCCGGCTCTTGGCGCACGACAGCGCGGACGGCGGGGCACTCTGGAATCCGACACCGGTCCTCGACGAAAGGATGGTCACGTGAGCGCACCGACTCTGGCCGACTCGGTACGGATGACCGACGAGGGGGTGGACATCCTCGACCGCAGGGTCTATCCGTTCGAGCGCCGCTGGGTGCACTGCGCCACGGTGGAGGACGTCGCGGTGGCCATCGAGCAGATGGTCACCCAGAGCCACGGCCCGCTGTTCGCCGCCACCGCCGGCATGGCGCTGGCCGCCCGCGAGGCGCGGCACGCCGGGCCGGGAGCCGCCGCCGGCCTGCTGCGGGCCGCCGGCCGCAGGCTGATCGCCACCCGGCCGACCAACAACCACATCCGCGACGCGGTCACCGCCATCCTCGCGGCCACCGCCGACGGCCCGCTGGCCCTCGCGTCCGGGCCGGACCTGGCGGACGCGGTCGCCGAGGCCGCCGCCGCCTACGACGCGCACTACCGGGCCGGCGCCGACGCCCTCGGCCGGCACGCGGCCGGGCTGCTGGAGGACGGCGCGCGCGTGCTCACCCACTGCTGGGGCGACGCCTACCTGATCGCGGCCGTCCAGGCGGCCGAGCGCATGGGCAAGCGGCTGGAGTTCGTCTGCACCGAGACCCGCCCGTACCTGCAAGGGGCGCGGCTGACCGCGGCGACGCTGGTCGAGATGGGCTACCGGCCCACCGTGATCACCGACGGCATGGTGCCCTCGGCGCTGGCCGACGGGCTGGCCGACGTCGCCATGGTCGCCTCCGACCGGGTCACCATGGACGGCCATGTGGTCAACAAGGTGGGCACGCTGGCGGTGGCGCTCGCCGCCCAGGCGTTCGGCGCGCCGATGTACGTGCTGGCCCACGCCCCCGACCCCCTCGCGCCCGGCGCCGCCGACGTGGAGATCGAGTACCGCGACGGCGAGGACGTCCTGCACGTGCTCGGCGCGCGCACCGCCGCCGAGGGCGCCAAGGGCTACTATCCCGCCTTCGACACCACGCCGCCCCACCTGATCACCCGCATCGTGACCGAGCGCGGCGCCTTCCCGCCCGCCCGCGTCTCCGACCACTTCACCGTCCCCCACAACGCCTCCCACGGTGTGTCCCACGACGCCTCGCACGGCGTGTTTCACGGCGTCTCGCACGACACCTCCCGCAACGTCTCCCCCGACGCCTCGCATGACGGCGCGCACGGCAGCGCGCACGACGGCGCCGCCGCGGACGCGGCCCACGGCGGCGCGCCGGAAGCCGGGGCCCCGGCGGACGCCGCCGCGCGATGAGCGTCCGCCGCGTCGTCGTCGACACCGACGCCGGCATCGACGACGCCTGCGCCCTGCTCTACCTGGCCGCCCGCCCGGACGCCGAGATCGTCGCGGTGACGTCGGTGGCGGGCAACTGCGCGGAGGACGACGTCGTGCGCAACATCGGGTACGTCGCCCGGCTCGCCGGACTGCCGGCGCCGGTGGCGCGCGGCGCCGCGGAACCGCTGCCGGGCGCGCCGGACGTCCCCCGGGGCGCGCACGGCGAGGACGGCCTCGGCGACCTCGGCCTCGACCGGCCGATGCCCGCCGTGACCGGCGAGAGCGCCGCCGAACTGCTCGTCCGCCTGGCGCGTGAGCGGCCGGGCGAGCTGGACCTGCTGACGCTGGGCCCGCTGACCAACCTGGCTCTGGCGTTGCGCGCCGACCCGACGCTCTTTACAAAGTATCGTTCGGTCGTGGTGATGGGCGGCTCCGGCCCCTACGACGTCCCCGGCGAGCGCCTGGTCAGGGACACCAACATCGCCAGGGACCCCTCGGCCGCGCGCGCCGCGCTGTCGGCGCCACGCCGCGAGCTCGTCATGGTCGGGGTGCACGTCACCGCCGCCACCGTGCTGACCGAGCCGCAGATCGCCGCCCTGTCCGCGGCCGGCGGCCCGGCGGCGCGCTTCGCGGCGCAGGTGCTCCGCGTCTACCTGGAGTCCTACCGAGGCCTGGGCCGGGGCCCGGGCGTCCCGCTGCACGACCCGCTGGCCGCCGGCGTCCTGCTGGAGCCGGACCTGGCCACCGACGCCGCCATCGGGCCGATCAACGTCGTGAAGGACGGCCCGCTGTGGCGCGGGCGGCTGATGCGCGCCTCCGACGGCCGGCCGGCGCCCTTCCCCTGCGAGCCCGCGCCGGACACCCGGGTGGTCACCGAAGTCGACACGGCGCGTTTCGTACGCGGCTTCGTCCGCGCCCTCACCGGGCGGCGCTCCCCTCCCCCGCCTCCCGACGCCGGCGCCACCCCGCGCCCCGAAAGGTGGTGACGACATGACCGGGCCGCCCCCCGCGCGGGCTCCGGTGGTGACCGCCGGGCAGCGGGGCGATGGCCCGCAGTTCATCCCGGTGCTGGGCAGGATCCGGGTGGCCCGCATCGGCGGCGGGCGTCCCAGGACCCGCCCGGACCGGGTCCTGGCCGACAAGGCCTACACCAGCCAGGCCAACCGGACTCATCTGCGCCGGCGTGGAATCAAGGCGTGCATCCCGAGCAATGCCGACCAGGACGCCCACCGCAGGGCCAAGGGGTCCAAGGGCGGCCGCCCGCCCTCCTTCGACCCCGCGCTCTACCGGCTGCGCCACGCTGTGGAGTGCGGCATCGACCCCGCTCAAAGGCAATCGCGGCCTGGCCACCCGTTACGACAAGCTCGCCGCACGCTACGAAGCCGTCGTCATCATCGCTGAGATCAACCAGTGGCTCAACGCCTTATGAAACACGGCCTACACGCGGCCCCTGGAGGCCGCAGCCCCGCCGGTCACGCAGATCACACCGGTTGGGCGCCTCGACGTGATCCTGGACAGCGTCAAGTGCTTCTGCAACGCGGGTGACGACAACCCGCACTGATCCTCCCGCACCGATCGACACCCAGCAGGCCCTGGCGTTTCCCGCCGGGGCCTGTGCCGTTTGTGGCAGGGTGGGGCGATGCGCTTCCAGTGGCACTGGCTGCGTCCAGTGATCCCGGTGCCCTACGCCGTACATCGCGACGCTCTCGCTTCGGACCTGTTCGAGGACGTCCTCCAGGTGGCGGGCACGGGCGCGTTCCTGCCCTACGACAAGGACCGGCGGTGGTCGAGCGTCAAAGACGAGACGGTCCTGGCAGCCGCCGTCGAGCACGACGCCGCGCGGACCCTGATCCCGACCCTGGCCCGGCGCTGCCACGGCACCCTCACCGTTTACACCTACGGCCCGGCGGCCGACGAGGCGTCCGACCTCGCGGGCAAGCTCGCGACCGAACACGGCGCCGCCGCAGCCCGCATAGTCACCTTCCACAGACCCGACGAGCCGCCCGCTGGGAACACCACCCGCGTGCAGCTCCACCAGTTCCGCGCGCGACGTCTGCAGGACCAGCCCGGCCCGGCCCGTCGACGCCCTGCCCGAGCCCGTCCGGCAGACCTTCGCCGCCTTCGCCGACCGGCTCACCAGCGACGGTTTCGCCTTCCTGCACACCCAGATGCAAGCCGGCGTGGTGGGCCCGGTCCTCGCCATCACCGAGGACACGCGGATCGTCGGGGCGATCGGCCCCATGGAGACCATGACCGACTCGGCCGGACTCCGGCGACTGCTGCCGCAGTACTTCGGTGTCCTGCCCGAGTACCGCGGCCGTGGCCACGGCCGGGCCCTGTGGCGGGCCGCCATCGCCTGGGGAGCCGACTACCAGCTCCTGCAGACCGAGATCGGCGGCGCGTCCGACCGTCTCTGCCAAGTCGAAGGGCTGCGCTCTCTTGGCTTCGTCACCGTCACCAAAATCTGACCACGACAAAAACGCCCCGTCCGCCCCAAGCGACCAGGGGAGGACGGCGGTGTTCTCGTGTGAGTACGAGACGGTGACGATGCTACAGCTGAGGTCCCGAGTGCACCCCCGGGTGGTAGGGGCTCGATGGACGGCAGATCCCTGTCGTACACCCGGGCAACGGGGCACGCCGAACGGAACGCCGAGGATCGGCCATCAAGCCTGCGGGCTGGTGACGTCGCACCTGGTAGATCAGCGTGCACGCCGAGCTTTTCGTCACCTTAAGTTCGGCGGAGATCTACGCTCGCTGATCCGCGTCGCGCGGGCAACACCCCCTTTATACGCCTTCGACTGGCTTACTGTCCGATGCTGCGACGCAGGAGCCTGGCCAATAGCCGGTTCGCATGCTGTACCGGTACGGCGGCCACGCGGTTCGTAGCACGCGCATCTGCCCGGCCACCGGCGCGGAGGACACTGCGGCCAGGTCGTCGCGTAGACCGAGCACTGTCCGCGCGGAGCTCTCCGCTTCGCCTCGCTGGGCTTGGAGGTGCGCCAGGCGGGTGCCAATCAGCGCCCGGGAGCGCCGTTCAATCGTCCGCCGCGACCCCACCGACGCGACCGAGTGCTGCTCAGCTTCAGGCAGATCCTCCAACGCCGCCAGGGTGAGCCCAGTCTGCGAGGTTCTCACCTCGGTAGTTTCCTGTCCGCTCCCCCTCCGGGAGAGAATCCGCCCGTGCGAGGTCCCGCTCTGCCGCGCGGAGCAAATTCAGCGCCTGGCGGCGGTTCCCTGCGGCCGCGTTCGCCTCGGCCTGCATGCCAGTGATCCAAGCGCGGGTCCGCAGCGGGCTGCGCTGACGGATCCCGGCGGCGGCCGTGTCGGCGAGCGCCAGCCCTTCAGCGCGGTGGCCGAGTTCGACCGCCTGCACTGCCATGGACCGCTGCGCCGTGGCTCGGACCAGCGGATCCCCGGTCTAGTCGCTCAAGCGGATCGCCTGTACGTAATACCGCTGCGCGAGGCCTGCGGCGCCCCGCCCCTCGGTCAACGGGAGACCACGATCCTGCTGATCGGCGTGCTCCAACGCGCGGCCGGACTGGACTGGTACGAGCAGGGCGACGTCTGGCCCAAGGTCGCCCACCTGCGGCCCACCCCACCCCCTGGGCCCGGCGCCGACGGCAGCGAGCTGCTCGCGACGATGACCCGCCTGATGACGGCCGACACCCGCCCTATGCACGCCGCCGCACCACTCGCCGGGTACGACAAGTGGATCACCGCGTTCGAGCAGACCGGGCAGGTCGGCAAGCTCGCGGAGCTTGGCGACACGGCGCAGCGGGGCAACCCCGGCGAGGCCTCCACCGTCTTCAACCAGGCGGCGCTGCTCGCCTCCGACGTCGGCCTGCCCGAGCTGGCCCGCGCATGGTGCCACCGCCACGCCGCCATCTACCTCAACGCCTGCCGCTGCGCGGCATAGACGCGATCCGCGGCCTGGAACCGCTCGTCAACCTCGCCCGGCTGCACATCCGCGCCGGCCGAGGCGACGACGGCCACCGACTGCTGCTCGCCCTGTACCGCGCCGTCACCGATCGCGCCACCGCCGTCCTGGACGGCATCACCCTGCCCAGCGACCTCACCGCCACCGACAGCGACCACCGCGAGGTCGTCGCGTGGCTGCGGCGGGTTCTCATCGCGGACGGCACCCGCGCACTGACCGCCGCCGGACGGTGGACCGACGCGCTCGCCCACCTGCACGAGCACAACGGCGTCGGGCAGCGCATGCTGGCGAAACCGCCCGAAAAGATCGGACGCGGTCCTGCGCGTCGGGCTGAAACTTTCACCTGCGCACGACCACTGCCCCGCCCCTGACCTGTCGTGGAACGCCGCCGGTCAGGCGGGGGGTTGGCCCGGGCCTCGCCCGCGGCGCACGATCCAAGACGGACGGCGCGTGTGCGCCGTTCCGCTCGGGGGAGCCGATGCGACGGCCGGTCGCGAGGGCGTCTGACGGGAGCGCTCCGGATCCGATGACCGATGGCGTGCCGGCAGCCTCCGCGCGTACGGCAGCACCAGTTCCTGACCCTGCACCCAGCGGGCGGGCCCGTCCGGGGGCTGTCCACTCGATGAGAAAGGCTCCTCATGCCCTTTCCGCGTCCTCGTGGGACCGCGTCGATGGCCTTCTGATCGGATGCTGTGCGGCCACCGCCACGGCCGTCGTACTCGGCGCCGGCCTGATGCCCGCCTCCGGCGCCGCCGCGGGCCCGGTGCCCGCCGCGCGGCAGGTGCCCGCCGTGGGCGCCGCCTACGGCGCGGCCCAGGCCGCCGCCGACACCACCCCGCCCAGCGAACCCACCGATCTCACCCCCCGCACCATCTACCGCAACGGGGTGGCGGGCCTCAGCTGGACGCAGTCGACCGATGACGTCGGGGTCACCGGGTACGACATCTACGCCTGGTCCTACGGCACCGGCTCCTGCAACCGCGTCCAGGCCGACTTCACCCACACGGCCACCCAGGTGAACGCCGAGGTGAACTACCTCACGCCCGATCGCTCCTACGTGTTCTACGTCGTGGCGATCGACGCCGCCGGAAACCGGAGCGTGCCGAGCCTCCTGGCCATGAACAGGGCCATGGCGGAGCCGCCGAACGCGACCCCGTCCCCCGGCCCGTCGACACTGCCCAGCCCTGGGACCTGCGCGTCTACGCCGGGCCTGAACCCGGCTACGTGGCGATGCAGTGGGCGACCAGCGGTTACACGCCCGAGACGCACTGGCCGGTGTTCGTCCGTTCCTCCACCAGGTGGGGCCTCGGGGACGACAGCCCGCTTCCGCGCACCTTGGTGGTGCCGATCGGCGGCGAGGCGTCCTACACCTTCCAGGTGGTGGCGCGGGACGACGCAGGCAATCTGAGCAACCCGTCCAACGCCGCCACCTACCTCAACCCCTCGCCGTCGCCCTCCCCGACCCCCTCCGCGACCCCTTCGGCCACCCCGCTGTGCGCGGTCACCTACGCGGCGAAGAGCTGGGCGACCGGCTTCACCAGCGACGTCACGATCAAGAACACCGGGGGCACGCCGATCTCGGGATGGCGGCTGGCGTTCGCCTTCCCCCTCACCACCCAGCACCTGACCTCGGGCTGGTCGGCCACCTGGACCCAGACGGGCACGGCCGTCTCCGCCGTCAACACCGCCTGGAACAAGACCATCAAACCCGGCCAGTCCCTACGGATCGGCTTCAACGGCACCCACTCCGGAAGCAACCCCTCCCCCACCTCCTTCACCCTGAATGGCGCCACCTGCGCCTCAGGCTGACCATCGGTCTGGTTCACCTCACCGCATGTAGCCGGTGTCCCAACGCGCCCCAGGCGCATGGATGGGGAAGCGATCCCGGGGCCGCCGCCAGACGGTCACCGCCGGCCTCCGCGCGGCTCTTCTCGGCGACGAGAACTTCAGCCCGTGAACTGCCCGCCGATCGACATCCGGTAGGACCATGACTTGACCGTTGTCAACGCTTTCACGAGCGGCTCGCCAGACGTCGGGTGTCAGATCCTCGCGCAACCGGACGCAGAAGTCCGTCGGCCGTTGCACCGGATCGGCCACGGAGGGCAATGTCGCGGCGAGCGTCGCATTCGCGCGGTAGCCGGCCCACGTCCACCACCGCACATCGCCTGCCGCCCGGGTCACCAGCGTCCCACCGGGATGGGCGATGGCGGGCGCTTCCTCATCCCGCCAACCGGCGAGAGCGGCTTGCGCCCTGCTGGTCAGTGACACCGGCGGGGCGGCCCCGAGCAGGACTTCCCGCATCCCACGCGTCAATTTGTACGAGAGACCGGTTGTCCCACCGCTTGTCCACTTTGCCACGCCGCCACGGTCGGCCGGCTCCACAAAGACTTTGTGTCGTGCCCGATCGATGAACGTCACCCGCCAGCTGCGACCGCCGAGCAGCAGCAACCGAGGACCTGGTCTCTCCTCGGTCAGCACCGTCGTATCGGTCCGTCCGATCTCCTGCCGACCGGTGAGGACGGTGAACTGCGGCGGCGCGGTGAACGATGCGGTCAGCGCGATGAAGTGGCGCCATCCGAAACGTTTCTCGGCCTCTGGGCCGATGAACAGCAGCCCGCCGTCCTCGTCGAGGTAACCCTCGCTCGCCAGGTGTCGCAGAATGGGAGCGGCCGATCGGTCGAACGGTGGCAGACCATTCCATTCCTCGCGCCAGAGCCGATCGCCGATCTTGTGCCTTTGCAGGGTGACTGCGAGCAACTGCTGTGCGACCAGATGGCGGGGTTCCGGCGGCGGGGTCACCGGTTCCACCCAGCCGCGTCCCCACAACAGCAGGAGAGCAGCGGCCTGGAGCAGACTCTCCTTCCGCGTCGTGAGGAACAGGCAGTTCCGTACCGCACCAGCCCGCGGACGCGGAGACGAAGAATCGTGTCCGGATGACCCTCCTCGCCCGGCTCGGCGGACAGGCGCAGCGGATCCGGATGATCGGCACCGCGGCGATCGACCTAGCCTGGGTGGCGGAGGGCAGAATCGACGCGTCCATCATCCTGGCCAACCAGCCCTGGGACACGATGGCAGGGGTGCTCCTGGTACGCGAGGCCGGCGGCCTGGTCCTCGACCAGGACGACACCCCCCACACCGCCACCTCGACCGCCACCATCGCCCTGTCCCCCGGCCTGCGCGACCCCGTCATGACCGCCCTCCGCCACGCCCGGGAGTAGATGGGCGCCGCCCCGATGAGGTCCGCTCGTGACCACGACGCGAACCGGTGGCGGGCGAACCGGTCACGGGCTTCGCCGGGCGGCATCCCGGTGAACCCGGCGTCACGAGGCGTCACCGGTCGTGCAGTATGGCGCCCACCTCGGCTCGGGAGGTGATCCCCAGCTTGGGGAAGATCCGGTACAGGTGGGCGCCGATGGTGCGATGCGACACGTACAGCCGTACGCCGATCTCCCGGTTCGCGCATGGGCCCGGGCGAACGGCAGGCGCACGTGATCGGAGGCGAGCGCCTCCTCGAAGTGCGCCTGCGACTCGCCGGCCAGCAGCGGTCTGGCCAGGAGCAGCCCGGCCCACAGAGCGGGCGACGGCGACCTGCGCGCCACCGCTTCCCTCTCCGCCAGGATGACGCGCCCCTCCTCCAGTTTGCTGCGAGGGCAGCCCGTCGTCGATCGTGGTGAACCACTTGGTAGGATCGTTCGATCTTGAAGCGGCGAGCAGGTGGTCGGCTTCGACCATGCAGAGCATGACTCATTTTGACGATCGACCAGGCACAAGAACCTCGATGACGGTCCGAGCCTGTCCTGCCCGCCGCGCCGAAGCCCTTCCTTGACCTCGGACCAGCGACTTCATCAGGCCCTGGATTCCACACCGGGAAGACAGGGCGGCCAATTAATCGCAGTAGATCGTTACAGTGACGTGTTGAGCATCGGTGATCTTATGCCACCCGACACTCTGTCGAACGTTACTCATGAAGTACCGACACCCGTTTGCCGGAACGTTGAATCCGTCGGTGTCCTTGAACAGAATTTTCGAGTCCTCGCCAGGATGAAGCAGGCCTTTCGGGTCCTTGGTGGGGCTTCCCCAGTCGCCGGTGACAGTCAGATTCCGCTGAGCGTCCCAGTTGAGGTAGACCGTTCCGCAACCTATGCCGGGAGTGCATTCGCCTGCCGAAGCCGGCTGCGCACCCGGTATCG
Source organism: Sphaerisporangium sp. NPDC049457 (assembly GCF_055586705.1). Lineage (NCBI taxonomy): Bacteria > Bacillati > Actinomycetota > Actinomycetes > Streptosporangiales > Streptosporangiaceae > Sphaerisporangium > Sphaerisporangium sp. NPDC049457. The sequence continues at coordinate 136,355 of NZ_JBVJHR010000017.1, forward strand.
CGATCAAGGCCACCGCACCGGCCATTACGGTTGCCAACGAGAGTAGGCGGGGTCCGTTCTTCAACTTCGTTCCTTCCAGGCGTGATCGGTTCTACTGGTTACTGCATTGCTCGCCCGAGCGATGCCAAGCCTCTTTGGCATGCGTTATCGGGTCGACTGGTGAAGTACTTAAGGTCGGCTTTCTCGAAAAGGCTAGAGAACCGCCATCGCCCTTGTCGGAGCAGAGAACCGCAGCACACGGCGACACCGAAAAGGGCGGTGGCGCAGGGAAAGCCATGGCAGGTGCGGAGCGAACTGATCAACTCTGGCGTGGGGCCCTCACGTCCCCTAGAGGAGGGAGGTCGATCCGGGACCGATCACCGTCGGACCCGGGCCGATCACCGTCGGACCCGGGCCGGTGTCGGTGTTGGAGTCGGCCATCGCCTGGCCCGGACCTGCGACGGTCACGAGCGCGGCGACGATGCCAGCCAGCAGACCGGCCATGATTCTTGACTTGAACATGTTTCTCCCCTGTATTCGTGCGGTACCGGTTCTCGGCTGTGAGAAGGTGCGCGCGAGAGCGCGCGTTGTGCCGCCTCGCCACGGCCGCCAAAGGGATGTCGTGGGCGCCGGCTGGCGCCCACGATTGCTTTCCCGCACAGCATGGCGACCGTGGCTTGACAATGACTTGCCACGCCCCGCCTCGCGCCGGTCGCTCCGCATCGGCGGCCGGGCGGTCACCGTTCTGACGCCGGACGCGCGTGTCGTCTTGGCGGGCTCGCGCCGGGAGGACGGCACGGCGTTCCGGCGATTCACACCGCGAACGGGATCAGGCTCCGAGGGCGCGGAGGTAGGCGGGCGCGAGGTGGAGCGAGTCGTCCCCGCGGACCATCCGGTCGTGCAGCCCCTGAAGTTTCCGGGTCGGATCGAGGCCCAGTTCCCGCCCGAAGTCCCTGCGGGCCCTTCGGTACACCGCCAGCGCATCGGCCTGACGGCCGTCGCGGTACAGCGCGAGCATGCAGGCCTGGATCAGTTTCTCGCGGAAAGGATGGCGCCGTACCAGGTCGGCGAGCTCCGGGAGGAGCTCCCGATGACGGCCGCACTCCAGCTCGGCCTCGACGCACGACTCGACCGCGGACAGCCGCAGTTCCTCCAGACCGGTCCCGACCTGGTCCCGCAGCCGGTCGGTGGCGGCGTCGGCGAGCAACGGCCCTCGCCAGTACGACAGCGCGTCTCTCAGCAGCCGGGACCGGTCTGCCGGACCGGCCGCGCGGCGGGCTCGTCCCACCAGGTCCCGGAATCGATAGACGTCCACCGCGCCGGAGTCGACCTCCGCCAGGTATCCGTCGCCCCGGCGCAGCAGCCGGAATCCCCGGGAACCGGTCCGGTCTGGATCGAGCGCCCCCCGTAGCCTGGCGACATGGCTCTGCAGGTTGGCCGGGCCGTTGTCCGGCGGGTCGCCCTCCCAGAGCAGCTCCAGCAGCCGGTCCACCGGGACGACCCGCCCCGCGTCCAGCAGCAGCAGGCCCAGCAGGCAGCGTTGCGCGCGTCGGGGCAGGCCGACGGGGCCCTCGCTTCCCCACGCCTCGACAGGTCCCAGCAGCCGAAAGTACCAACCCTCGTTGTGCATGATCTCCCACCTTCGTACGTCTGTGATGCACGTCCCCGTATCTGTGAAGCACCGTTCGGAAATGGACCGGCGAAGTCCCGTGTCAAACGCCCCCATCCTGAAAACGACTGGGCAAAAGTATCGGCAACGGAGTTATACGAGCGTTATATACGCTGGTCGAACGCGGCTCGCGCTCCGAACCCCCGTGATGCCGCCTGCCCGGCGGGCCGAATTGACACCGCAGCCGGAGAATGCGGAATTCTCTGGTCCGAAATTCGAGGGCGGCGGGGTTCCGGCGGAGTCCGCGGCGAGCGCACGGCGCCGGCCTCCCACCGGGGCGGCCGGGCGGGTGGGCGATCGCCACCGATTCGCTCGGGGCCGGTCGTGCCCGATATGCCGCGTTCCGCGTCGGCGGTCGCGTGACTTGGCATGCCGGGAACGCTAGATGCTAGACCGAGGTCTAGGTCAACGGGTTATGCTCGGCATCGTGCGGAACGGTTTCAGCATCAGCGAAGTAGCGGAGCGCATCGGGCTGAGCGTGCACGCCCTGCGGCTGTACGAGCGTGAGGGCCTGCTGGCCGGCGAGGTGCGGCGCGACGAGGGTGGCCGGCGGGTCTACAGCGACTGGGACGTCGAGTGGCTGGCCAACTGCGTGAAGTTCCGCGCCTCCGGCATGCCCCTGGCGACGATCGGCCGTCTCGCCGAGCTGGTCCGTGAGGGCAGCGGCAACGAGGCCGAACGGCTGGAGCTGCTGCGCGGCCACCAGCGCCACATCACCGAGCGACTCGCCCAGTTGCACGACTGTCTCGACCTCATCAACGCCAAGGTGGCGACCTACGAGCGGCATCTCGCCACCGGCGCCCCCGACGACCCCTGGTGACGGCCGCCACGGACTGACAGGTGGCGGCGCTCGGCCTGTGCTGACGCTCGACGGTCAGCCGCCACCGTTCCCCGGCCCTCGCCCCCACTCCGCACACTCCGCCACGGCCGCATCCCCATTGCGCATGATCTCCCTCCTTCGTACCTCCGTGAAGCACGTCCGCGTGTTCGTGAGGCACCGAGCGAAAAGGGACCGGCGAAACCCCGCCTCGAACGCCCTCCTCCGGAACACGGCTGAGCAGGAGTATCGGAAACGGAGTTATAGGAGCGGTATAGCCGCTGGTCGAACACGGTCGGCGTCGGAACTTCCGGGACGCCGCCCATCCGACGGGCCAATTGACACCGCGGCCGTAAATAAGGGATTCTTCACGGCCAAGTTCGATGGGAGCGGAGTCTCGGTGGAGTTCCATGTTCTCGGGCCACTCGCCGTCTCCCTCCACGGCCGGGTGGTCCCTGTCAGTGGAGCTCCGAAGCTTCGGCTCACCCTCGCGGCATTGCTGTCCGAAGCCGGCCAGCCGGTGTCGATCGACTGGCTCATCACCGCCCTGAGGGGCGACGATCCTTCCGCTTCCGCCCGGCGCAACGTCTACCTGTACGTGCACCAGTTGCGGCGGGCGTACGGCGCCGAACTGCTGCCGGGGCGGCCGGGCGGGTACGCGATCGTCACCGATTCGCTCGACGCCGCGCGGTTTCGCGGCCTGGTCGCCCAGGGGACCGCCGCCCTGGACGGCGGGGACCTCCGACTCGCCCGAGACCGGCTGCGCGCCGCCCTGGACCTGTGGCGGGGGCCGGCGTTCGCGGAGTACCAGGTCAGCGGGTCGGCTGGTCTCGGCGGCGGGCCGGGTCGTGCGCGGCGAGGTGTCGCGCAGCAGCCCGCGTAGCCCGGACTCGCGCATCAGCCGCTCGACGGTGCACCGGGCCACCGGTTCGCCGCGCCGGTGCAGTTCGTGCCAGATCTTGCGGGCCCCGCAGACGCCGTAGTTCTCCGCGTGGACCTGCTCGATCACTGCGGTCAGTTCCTCATCGCGTCGGGAGCGGACGCTGGCGGGGCGGGTCTTGGCGGCTTAGTAGGTCGACGGTGCGATCTGTGCCGGCGTGTCTTCGAGCGCCCGCAGGACCGGCTGGACACCGTGTCGCTCCCGCTGGGAGTCGACGAACTCGACCTTCATCGCGACGAACGGTCCAACTCCGCCGCGAAGAAAGACGCCGCGGACTTCAGGATCTGGTTCGCCCGCCGCAGCTCACGCACCTCCCGTTCCAACGCGGCGAGGCGTTCGGCGTCGCTGCTGGTGGTGCCCGGCCGGTCACCGGCGTCGGTCTCGGCCTTCTTCACCCACGTACGCAACGCCTTCGGATGAACACCCAGCTGACCGGCGATCCGACGGATCGCTCCGACCGCGGACGCCGGATCCCGACGGGCCTCGACCGCCAACCGGGTCGCACGCTCACGCAGCTCATCGGAATACTTCTTCGGTGCGGGCATCGCTGGTGTTCCTCCCAGGTTTCGATGTCTCCATCAAACCCGGTGCGGGACATTGCATGTGCGCCCCTACGGCGAGGTCCGCCTCGACCTGAACGCCCGGCTGAGCGTCGGCCCCCTCGGCGCGCTGGATGCGGGCTAAGGTCCGAGCTGACGCCTGCGGCGGAACGGTTGTGTCATACCAGTGGAGCAAGATGGTCGGCGTGATGGACTGGAAGAGTGATTTCGCTGAGTTCGCGCGGGGGGAGTTGCCTGTCGAAACGGCGGAGCGGCTCATCGGAATGTTGCGGCCGGCCATCAGGTTGTCGGCCGCCGAGGACGGAGAGATCGTGGTCGGGCGGCTCGGGGGTGTCGCAAGACTGCCGTCCGGTACGGCGTGGCCGTCGGGCACAGACGGTCGGCCGCTGTCGTTCGTGGCTGAGCTCGACTGCGGGGCACTGACACGCTACGAAGTCGACATCGTTCTGCCGGACACCGGTACGCTGCTGTTCTTCCTCTCCACCCGGCCTGAGCACGAGTCCCAGGTGATCTACGTGCCGTCGGGGACCGTGGTCGCCGAGCGGCCCGTACCCGACGACCGTGCCGAAGTGCACGCCGAGCAGGCGCTGGCGGCGGCCACCGAACCGACCTGGCCGGGTCGCGATCATCCCGCGCTGGCGGACGTCTTCGGAAGCATCGACGAAGCGTATGAGGCGGTGTGGGAACACATGGTGGACGAAGAGGCCGGCGAGACCTTCGAAATGGAACTCGAGGACTACAGGGCCGCTGGGGCGTCTGGGCCGCCGCATCAGGTGGGCGGATACTCCGATTCCGACGGAAGGGACTCGATCGAGGCTGTGGCGGCGCGTGCCGTCGGCGCCGGCCGGCATGGTGATCCGGCCTTCTACGAAGAGGCACGCCAGTGGGTCACGCTGCTGCAAGTGGCCGGGAGAAGCGCGGCGGAGATGACAGGCAGTCGCGCGTACCTGCTGTGGGGCATCCGAAAAGACCACCTGGCCGCGCGCGACTTCTCCAAGGTTCACTTCGACGCCCGGGGACGCTGGCACTGACAGTGACGAACGGGCGGGCCGGAGCAGCCTTTGACTCGGCCGGAGCTGCCACCCGACGCTCCGCTGAGCCCGCGCTTCAGCGTCGACGGGACCGGCGAACAGCTCCCGTACGTGCATAGATGGCGCGCCTACCGGGTCGCCCTCGCCGACGGCACGGTCACCTCGGTGCCGATCACAGGTCGACGAGCGCGCCGAATTGGAAGCGGGGACGGCCCGGGGCTAGGCTCCGGGCCGCGCCGGCCAGGATCTCGCCCACGATCGCCGCCCGACGCGCCGACGGCGCGCGGCGGCTGCGTTTCCGCCGCCGGGCGCCGGCTGTCGTCCGGCCGCACTCCGGGGGCGGCGGGAGCGGGGGCAGCCGCTCAGGCGGCCCCGGTTGACAGGCGGTTGAACAGGGCCAGCGCGGCCTCGCGTACGTCCGGCGGGGTGACGCCGTACAGTACGGCGCGGGCCTCGGCGATGTTGCGCGTGGTCGCGCAGGTGATCGCGACCGAGGTGGCGGCGGCGTGGTTCAGCGACCCCGCGGGCTCGCGGTCTGCCATCTCTCTGGCACTGGTGGCGAGATCTAGATTGTCGGCGGATGCGCTGCTCAATGGGTCCTCCTCGGGTCGCGGATCGAGGTCGTCGCCGGTCAGGCGGGCCGTGGCGGAGACTGGAGGGCGGCCCGCGCGGCGGGCCGCGCCCCGGGACATCGCGCAGGCCCGCGGCGCCTGCTCATGACGCCCACTGTAGAGCAGCCCGCGCCGTCGTCTCCCGGCGGCCACGCGATCCGTCCCTGATCTTCCCGATTCCACCGGCCTCGCCGTCGCCTGATGCCCGCCTTGTCGTTTCTTGTCCCTCCGATCGCGGTGCCCTCGCCGCCCGTCTGCCTCCATGGCCCCCGGCTGGGAACGAATACAGAGGTCACAGGAGCGACGACGGGGGCGACGCATGATCACCGCAGAGACCATCGAGCGGATCATCCGCTTCAACGGGGGCGAACTGCCCGTGGTGTCGTTGTACGCGGGCGTGGGGCTGGACGGCCCGGCGACCTTCTCCACCCGCGTCAACAGCCTCCTGCACGAGATCCGCCCGCTCGGGCAGGACAGCTCGCTCGGGCGCCAGGCCCGCATGTCCATCCGCGGCGACATCGAGCGCATCGCGAGCATGGAGGGCCTCGCGGGCCTGGAGCGGGTCGAGGCCGGCGCCGTGGCGGTGTTCTCCTGCAGCGAGGCCGACATGTTCGAGCAGGTCGTCCTGCCGCGGGCGGTGCGCGACCGGGTCATGGTGGACGCGGTCCCGTGGGTGCGGCCGATGCTGGCGGTGCTCGACGAGTACCACCGCGCCTGCGTCCTGGTGGTCGACCGGCGCTCGGCCGAGGCGTGGGAGCTGTACCAGGACGAGATGCGCGAGGCCGGCAAGGTGGAGGACCCGGCGCTGCGCAAGCCCAACTACGCCGGCTGGTACGGCTACACCGAGCACCGTGTGCGCAACCGCGCCGACGACCTGACCCGGCGGCACTTCCGCAACGCCGCGCGGCTGCTGGACGAGCTGTTCCGCACCGGCCGGTACGAACTGGTCATCCTCGGCGGCCATCCCGAAGAGGTGCCGGGCTTCGTCGACTACCTGCCGCGCCACCTGCGTCCCAGGATCGCCGGGACCTTCGCGGTCGATCCGCGGACCGCCACCCCCGCCGACATCAGGCGCGGCGCCGAGCGGATCCTCCAGCAGTACGAGCGCGACGAGGAGCGCCGGTTGGTCGCCGAGGTGCTGGAGCGCGCCGCGACGCGCCGGCCGGCGGCCCTGGGACTGGACGACTGCCTGTGGGCGGGGTCGGTCGCGGCGGTGCAGACGCTGCTGGTGCAGGACGGAGCGGTGGCGCCGGGCGTGGTGTGCGACGAGTCGGGCTGGCTCGGCGCGGCCGGGGACGCCTGCCCGCTGTGCGGCAAGGCGACCCGGCGCACGCCGGACGTCATCGGCGAGCTGGCCGACGCGGTGATCGAGGAGGGCGGCACGGTGGAGCACGTCCTCGCCGACACCGAGCTCGACCGGCACGTCGTCGCGGCCGCCCTCCGCTTCCCTCTGCCGCCTCCGCCGGAGCCGTCCGCCTGAAGAGGCCGCCGCGGGTCAGGCCGGGGGAAGCGGCATCACCAGCAGTGGATCGCCGGACGGCCGGCGGGAGCCTCCGGCGGGCTCGACCGTGACGCCGACCTTGGTGGCCTCCGCCGGGGTGCCGAGCACCACCGGGGGCGTCCGGCCGCCGGCGTCGGGCCTGGTCAGCCCGTCGGGGACGGCGCCCGCGGGCCCGATGCGCCACAGCTGGTAGGTGCGGCCCTCCGGCAGGGCGGCCAGCCCGGACGAGAAGAACACCATGCGGTTCTGGGAGCGCGAGACCACCAGCGTGCCCCTGGCGCCGCCGGCCGCGCGGGTGACGGTGCGGGCGTCCGGCGCGGCCAGCACGGCGGCGAGCCGCTCGCCGCTCAGCCGGGCGCGGTCGAGCTCGTCGCCGGCGCGGACGGCCACGACGCCGAGGCCCGCCGCGACGGCCAGGCAGGCTGCGGCCAGCCCGGTCGCCGCGCGCGGCCACCAGGCGGCGCGGCCCGGCGGCCGCCGCCGCGACCGGCCCCCGGACCGCCGCCCGGCTCCGGAGCCCGAGCCGGGTCCGGGGACAGAGCCGGGACGGGGGAACGGGATCGGGTCGCCCAGGGGTGAACCGGGGGCGGCGGACCCCGGAGCGGCGCCGGAGGCGGAGCCGGGAGCGCCCTGCGGCTCGGCCCCGGAGGGCGTGCCCGGTGAGGGGCCGGGTTCGGGGGCCTGGACGGGCAAGGGGACCGGGCTCTGGCCGGGAGCGGTTTCCGGGCCGGGGACCGGCGGAAGCTGGCGGACCAGGCCGATCTCGGCCATGACCCGCTCGCGGAGGCGGGCCGGCGGCTCCACGGCCGCGGCGGCGCCCAGCCGGGCCGCGGCCTCGCTCAGCCCCAGCGCCTCCTGCGCGCACTCGGGGCACCGGCGCAGGTGCTCCTCGAACGCCAGACGCTCGCCGGCGTCGTCGACGGCGTGCAGCGCGTACGCGCCGGCCAGCGTGTGCGGCTCGCCGCTCATCGCTCCACCCCCAGGCAGTCGCGCATGCGGATCAGGCCGTCGCGCATCCGGGTCTTGACGGTCGCCAGCGGCACCTTGAGCAACTCGGCGACCTCGCGGTAGGTGTAGCCGCCGTAGTAAGCGTAGGTGACCGACTCGCGCTGCAGCTCGGTGAGCCCGCCCAGGCAACGGCGCAGCCGTTCCTGTTCCAGCGTCGTCTCCACCGACTCGGCGACGTCGTCGTAGGGCCGGCGGACCTCCAGCCGGGCCACGCGGTCCTCGCGGTCGATGGCCGCCTGCGCCGCGCGCACGCGGTCGACGGCCCGGTGGTGGGCGATGGTCATCACCCATGACATCCCCGAGCCGCGCGAGGCCTCGAAGCGCGCCGCGCCGCGCCACACCTCGATCAGCGCCTCCTGGGCGACCTCCTCGGCCTGGGCCGGGTCGCGCAGCACCCGCAGGGCCACGCCGTACACGGCGGGCGCCACCAGCTCGTAGACCTGCTCGAAGGCCGCGCGGTCCCCGCGCGCGACCCATCTCAGCAGCTCCTCCAGACCCGGCCGGTCATGCCGGCCGCCGTCCGGGGGCAGGGCCCGTGTCGGCCTCATGCCTTCTCCCCAACCGTCGGCGTGGACGCGGACACCACTACTTCGGTGCGGCGGGCCCCGCGGATGGCGCGAAAGCCGGTCGGTTCGCCGGATTTCGCCGGCCGGGCTGAGCAGAGTTGGAAGACCCGCCCGTCATGGCGGCATCATTGCTTCCAGCACCGGACGACCGAGGAGAGGCACGTGACCAAGCGTCCCCTGGTACTGCTGGATGTCGACGGGGTGCTCAACCCCGCCCGGCGGCACGGTTTTCGGCTCCGGCGATACGAGTGCGTACTCGACGGCCGGACGTACAGCGTCCTGCTGAACGCCCGGCACGGCGCCAAACTCGCCAAGCTGGCCCGCGACAGCGGGGCCGAGCTGGCGTGGGCCACCACGTGGGAGCATTACGCCAACGAGCACATCGCCCCGCGCCTGGGGCTGCCGGCCCTGCCGGTCATCTCGGTCAACAGCGACCCGGGCAGCCGGGCCGGTGAGCACTTCAAGACCCGTCACGTCGCCGAGTACGTCGCCGGCCGCCCGTTCGTCTGGTTCGACGACAGCCTCGGCCCGCACGACTGGCAGTACCTGAAGGACCACCCGGCGGTCGGGGAGTTCCTGCTGGTGGAGGTGGACCCGCGCACCGGCCTGACCGACGGCCACCTGGCGCGGGCCCGCGACTGGCTGAGCGGCGAGAGGGCGCCCGGCCCCGGGCTCAGGCCCCTGTCGCCGTGACGCCCTCCCCCGCCCGCGCGATGTGGTCGCGCAGCCAGCGATAGCTCGCCTTGGGCGTGCGCCGCTGGGTCTCGTAGTCGACGTGGACCAGCCCGAAACGCGCCACGTAGCCCCGCGCCCACTCGAAGTTGTCGATCAGCGACCAGCAGAAGTAGCCGCGCACGTCCACGCCGGCGGCGATCGCCCGCCGCGCCGCGGCGAGATGGTCGCGAAGGTAGGCGACCCGGCCCTGGTCGTCCAGCTCGTCCCGTCCCCCGTAGCCGTTCTCGGTGATGTGGACCGGCGGCAGGGCCGGGTAGCGCGAGGCCAGGCCGGTCAGGGTCTCGTACAGTCCGTCCGGCTCGACCGGCCAGCCCAGCCCGTTGGCGGACGCGCCCTCGGGGAAGACGCCGGCCACCCCGAGGTCGAACGCCGAGCGCCGCGCCGGGTCAGGCTCGTCGTAGGGAGCCGCCGCGGCGTGGATCCGGTAGTAGTAGTTCAGGCCGAGGAAGTCCAGCGGGGCCCCGATCACGGCCAGGTCGCCCTCACGCCGGAAGGAGAAGTCGCTGATGCGGCCGAAGGTCTCCTCCATGTCGGCGGCGTAGGCGCCGCCGAACAGCGGCTCGGTGAACTGCCTGTTGACCAGCAGGTCCATCCGGCGGGCCGCGGCCTGGTCCTCGGGCGAGGAGGTGGCGGGCGCGGTGGGCGACATGTTGATCGTCACCCCGACCCGCTCGTCCCCCCGCGCGCGCAGCCGCGGCACGGCCAGGCCGTGGGCGAGCAGCAGGTGGTGGGCGGCGGCGAGGGCGCCGTGCCCCTCTTTCACGCCGGGGGCGTGCCGGCCCTCGCCGTAGCCGACGATCGAGGAGCAGTACGGCTCGTTGAGGGTGATCCAGTGGCGCACCCGGTCGCCGAGCGCGGCGTGCACGATCTCGGCGTAGTCGGCGAAGCGCTCGGCGGTGTCGCGGGCGCGCCAGCCGCCGAGGTCCTCCAGCGCCTGGGGCAGGTCCCAGTGGTACAGGGTCACGAACGGCTCGATGCCGCGCTCGCGCAGCCCGTCGACCAGGCGCCGGTAGAAGTCCAGGCCGCGCTGGTTCACCTGTCCCGCGCCGGTGGGGAGCACCCGCGGCCAGGACACCGAGAACCGGTAGGCGCCCGCTCCGAGGCCCGTCATCAGTTCGAGGTCCTCCGGCCACCGGTGGTAGTGGTCGCAGGCCGCCTCGCCGGTGTCGCCGCCGGCCACCGCGCCGGGGACCTGGCAGAACACGTCCCAGATCGACGGCCCGCGGCCGTCCTCGGCCACCGCGCCCTCGATCTGGTACGCGGAGGTCGCCGTACCCCAGACGAAGCCGGGCGGATAGCCGCCGGGCGGCTCTGTTCCTTGTGTCTCGCTCATCCTCTGACCTCTCCAGACGTGATCCCGCCGATGGTCCGTCCCCCGGCGGCGCCGCGGGACGGTCGCCCAGCACCGTACCGGTGGCAGGAGGACGGCGACGGGACGGGTGATCGCCGCCGCCGCCCCGCTCCGGGTACGGATCCCGGCGTCGGCGCGCCCCGCGACCACTGAACTTACGTTGCCGATATCTCCGTAGATCATAGTCTTTGAGCTGATCGTCCCTTTTGTGCTTTATCGCGGGTGGCGGCCGGGTACGAGACGCTTAGCAGCACACCGCGGTGATCGGAGACTCGGAGGTCCGCAAGGCGGTCAGCCCATCCCATCGGTCCGCTCGATCGCGCTGAGGCCTCCGGACGGCCCAGGCGCACATCACCACCCGCGAGGCGCGACGCCTCGCCGTGAACCCTTCAGCCCTCTTCATCCGCCGTCGCCCGGCGCCGGGCCGGCCCGTCCGCCGGCTCGCCGTCACGCCCTGCCGTCCGAGGCCGTCCGCGCCTCGTCCGGCCGCCCGAACGGCGCCGCACGGCGCCGAACGGCACAGACCCGCCCCGGCGCCCCGCGCCCGCGCGCCCACCGTGGCGCGCCGCCGCGCCGACGCGACTGAGGCCCTCGTCCCTTTCCCGTGCACCTCGTGAACCCGTGAACCCCGTGAATCCGCGTGAAGCCGCGTGAACCGCCCACGCCGACCGCTCTTGTGAACAGGAGGCCGCCGGAAGTCCGCCGCTCGTCCACACCTCAGCGTAGGAGGGCCCATGACCGGCACGGAGAACAGCGAAGCGCGCGTCCGCGGCCCGGCGGACGTGGAGGAGTTCGCGCGGCGGTGCTTCCAGGGCACCCCCGGCGACCGCGTCGGCGTCGAGCTGGAGTTCCTCGTCTTCGACCGCGCGGAGCCCTCCCGGCACGTCCGGGTGGAGCGGACCGCCGAGGCCCTCCCCACGCTGGCCGGCGGCAGCGCCGTGAGCTTCGAGCCCGGCGGCCAACTGGAGCTGTCCGGCCCGCCCGGCGCGCTGCCCGACGCGGTGCGCGCCCTGTCCGCCGACGTCGAAGGCGTGCGCGCGACCCTGCGCGAGGAAGGGCTCGCCCTGGCCGGGATGGGCCTGGACCCGCTGCGGGCGCCGCTGCGCCAGCTCCGCCAGCCCCGTTACGAGGCGATGGCCGAGCTGCTCGGCGTGCCGTACGGGCCGATCATGATGTGCCTGACCGCGTCCGTCCAGGTCAACGTGGACTTCGGCGAACGGCCCGCCGTGCGCTGGGAGCGGGCCGGCCGCCTCGGCCCGCTGCTCAGCGCCTGCTTCGCCAACTCCCCCATCCTGGACGGCCGTCCGTGCGGGTGGATGTCGGGCCGCCAGGCCGTTTGGCTGCACCTGGACCCGACCCGCACCCGCCCGGTCGTCCCCGAAGGCGACCCCGCGGCGGCCTGGGCGCGCTACCTGATGGACGCCCGGCTGATGCTGGCGCCGGAAAGGCGGCCGCGCCGCCACACGCCGCCGAACCGGGCCACCTTCGGCCGCTGGATGAGGGCTCCGGGCCTCGGCGGCCACCCGCCCACGGCCGCCGACCTGGCCTACCACGCGACCACGGTGTTCCCGCCGGTCCGGCCGCGCGGATGGCTGGAGATCCGGTACCTGGACGCCGTGCACCCGAGGTGGTGGCCGGCCTGCGTCGCGGTGACCTCGGCGCTGCTGCTGGACGACCGGGCCGCCGACGCGGCGCTGGCCGCCGCCGAGCCCTTCGCCGACCGGTGGTGGCAGTGCGCGCAGGTGGGCCTCGGCGACCGGCGGATCCGGCGGGCCGCCGAGACCTGCTTCCGCGCGGCGGCCGAGGCGCTCCCCCGGCTCGGCGCGGGGCCCGACCTGGTCGCGGGCGTGGAGTCCTTCGCCGAGCGCCACGTGGTGTGCGGGCGGTCCCCGGCGCTGGACCTGCTGCGCGCCCGCGACCGCGGCGCCGGCCCGGCGGCCTGGCTCGGCGAGGAGGTCCCGGCATGACCGGCCTGAAGGAGCGGATCGCCGCGGAGCTGGAGGCGGGCCGGGCCCGGTCGCTGGCCTACACCGACCTGGACGACGAGGTGCTGGTGCGCCAGCACTCCCCGCTCATGTCACCCCTGGTGTGGGACCTGGCCCACGTCGGCAACTACGAGGAGCTGTGGGTGCTGCGGGAGGCCGGCGGGCTCACCCCGTCGCGCCCGGAGATCGACGAGATGTACGACGCGTTCGCCCACCCGCGCGGTGAGCGGCCCGCGCTGCCGCTGCTGCCGCCCGACGAGGCGCGCGCCTACATCGCCGGCGTGCGCGGCCGGGTGCTGGACGTGCTGGACCGCGCCGACCTTTCCGTCCCCGACCCGCTGTGCTCGGACGGCCGGGTGTTCGGGCTGGTCGTGCAGCACGAGCAGCAGCACGACGAGACGATGCTGGCCACCCTGCAGCTGTGCGGGCTGCCCGGCCTGGTGCGCGACGGCGACCTGCCCGCCGGCCGGCCGGGGGGCGCCGCCGAGGTGCTCGTGCCGGCCGGGCCGTTCACCGCCGGCACGAGCACCCTGTCGTGGGCCTACGACAACGAGCGGCCCGCGCACCGGGTCGTCCTGCCCGCTTTCCACATCGACCGGTTCCCGGTCACCAACGGCGCCTACGCGGCGTTCGTCGAGGACGGCGGCTACGACCAGCCGCGCTGGTGGACCCCGCGCGGCTGGAGCTGGCGGGCCCGGCGGGACGTGCGGGCGCCGCTGTTCTGGACCCGCGAGTCGGGGACGTGGTGGCGCACCCGGTTCGGGCGGGCGGAACCGGTGCCCCCGGACGAGCCCGTGCAGCACGTGAGCTGGTACGAGGCCGACGCCTACGCCCGGTGGGCCGGCCGGCGGCTGCCCACCGAGGCCGAGTGGGAGAAGGCCTGCGGATGGGACGCCGCGGCCGGCCGGGCCCGCGCCTACCCGTGGGGGGACGCCGAGCCCGGCCCCGAGCACGCCAACCTCGGGCACCGGGCGTCACGGCCCGCGCCGGTGGGCGCCTTCCCGGCCGGGGCGAGCCCGTGCGGCGCCGAGCAGATGGCCGGGGAGGTGTGGGAGTGGACGTCCTCGTGGTTCCGGCCCTATCCGGGTTTCCGCTCCTTCCCCTACCGCGAGTACAGCGAGGTGTTCTTCGGCGAGCACTACCGGGTGCTGCGCGGCGGGTCGTGGGCCACCCATCCCTCGGCGGTCCGCACGACGTTCCGCAACTGGGACTTCCCGCACCGGCGGCAGATCTTCGCCGGGTTCCGGTGCGCCCGCGCGGCGATGCCCGGGGAGGCGTAGTGTGCCGCCACGCGGCCTGGCTGGGCACTCCGCGCCCGCTGGCCTCGCTGCTCCGCGACCCCGGGCGCGGCCTGCTGCGCCAGTCGTACGCGCCGCGCCTGCAGCGGTGCGGGAAGGTCAACGCCGACGGGTTCGGCGTCGGCTGGTACGACGCCGGCCGCCGGGAGCCGGTGCGTTACCGCCGCTCGGTGCCCATCTGGGCCGACGCCAACCTCCCCGGACTGGCGGCGGTCGCCCGGTCGGGGTGCCTGATGGCGGCGGTGCGCTCGGCCAGCCCTGGCATGCCGGTCGAGGAGACGGCCACCGCGCCGTTCACCGAGGGGCCGTGGCTGCTCAGCCACAACGGGCGGGTGTCGCGCGCGGCGCTGCGGCCGCTGGCCGGCGACCGGGAGCCGGAGAGCGCCTGCGACTCGGCCTGGCTGGCCGCGGCGGTGTTCGCGCGCCTCGGCGCGGGCGGCCCGCTGTGCGACGCCGTGGCCGAGGTGGTGGCCTCGGCGGGCGCGTCCGACCCGCAGGCCCGGCTGAACGTGCTGGTCAGCGACGGCGGCTCGGTGGCCGCGACCGCCTGGAACGAGACTTTGTTCGTCCACCTCGGCCAAGGGGTGCTGCTGGCCAGCGAGCCGCTGGACGAACGCCCCGGCTGGGAGCCCGTTCCCGACCGTCACCTGGTCCTCGCCACGCCCGACGGCATCCGCGTCGAGCCCCTCTGACCCGTCGTCCCTGACCGGCCGTCGCGTCCCTTCCCTTCTTCCTTTCCCCGGCCCGCCTGTCCCGTCACGGCCCGGCGCGACCCGCGCCCGCTCCCGCCGCGGCCGGCCGCCGGCCCGTCCGGCGGCCGCCGCGGCCCGCCGTTCCACCGTCACACCAGGAGGCCCGCGTGTCCGTCACCCAGATCCCGCTGCCGTTCCTGTACACGGTCAACCACCTCGGCCCCGACCACCTGCGCAGGGCGCTGGCCGAGGACGTCCGCACCGGGCTCGCCTCGGCGCCCAAGTGGCTGCCGCCGAAATGGTTCTACGACGCCGCGGGCAGCGAGCTGTTCACCCGCATCACCCGGCTGCCCGAGTACTACCCGGCGCGCCGGGAGACGGCCATCCTGCGCGAGCACGCCGCCGAGATCGCCGCGCTGTCGGGCGCCGAGACGCTGGCCGAGCTGGGCTCGGGCACCAGCGAGAAGACCGGGCTGCTGCTGCGCGCGCTCGCCGAGGCCGGCACGCTGAAGACCTACATGCCGGTCGACGTGGACGCGGCCACGCTGGACGCGGCGGCCCGCCGGGTCGCCGCCGCGCATCCCGGCCTGGCCGTGTGGGCCGTCTGCGCCGACTTCGAGCGCCATCTGGGCCGGCTGCCGCGCATCGGCCGGCGGCTGGTCGCCTTCCTCGGCGGCACCGTCGGCAACCTCGACGAGCGGGCGCGGGCGTCCTTCCTGTCCGAGCTCCGCGCCACGCTGTCCCCGGGGGACGGCCTGCTGCTCGGCGCCGACCTGGTCAAGGACACCGGGCGGCTGGTGGCCGCCTACGACGACCGCGCCGGGGTGACCGCGGCCTTCAACCGCAACGTGCTCACGGTGATCAACCGCGAGCTCGGCGCGGACTTCGCCCCGCAGGCGTTCGAGCACGTGGCGCTGTACGACGGCCGGCTCCAGCGCGTCGAGATGCGGCTGCGGGCCAGCCGTCCCATGCGCGTCCACCTGCGCGAGCTGTCCATGACGGTGCCCTTCAGGGCCGGCGAGGAGATGCGCACCGAGATCAGCGCCAAGTTCTACCGCTACCGGCTGGAGCGCGAGCTGCAGCGCGCCGGCTTCGCGGTCGGCCGCTGGTACAGCGACCCGGCGCAGGACTTCGCCGTCGTGCTGGCCTTCGTTCCGGAAGAGCGGGACGGCGCCGGGCTTCACGATGCATAACTTCGTGGAATTTTCCGTACATTGACCAGTCCGAGCGGTTTCCTGGGAAGAAACCATAAGAGGCTGGGATTCCCCGTACGCAGGGAAAACCATGGCCTTCTGCCGGCGTCCGGCGGAAATGGCGACGGCCCGCGCCGCGCGCCTGGTGAACGGGCATCCCTCCGCGGGTCGTCCCATGCGGCCTTTGCCTCGCACCGGATATATGCTTTGAGATCAATCTGGCGTTTTGCCGCCGGTATCCCTCGACGCGTATACCGCAACACTGGGCGAGGAGGTTCGCAGGGTGTCGGCGCAGGAAAGACGCCTCTCGGCGATCGGGGAGGCCGCGGCCGGTGTCCTCCGCACCACTCCCTACCACCTTGTCCGCGCCGAGGACGTCGCGGCGGCCGTACGGCTCTCCCGTGAGGGCCACAGCGGCAGGCGCAGCGCCGTCTGGCTCTACAACGAGGTGAAGAGCCGCCGGGTGCTGGTGGCGTTGGCCCTGCACCACGCCTTCGCCGAGTTCGCCGAGCGCAACGGCCCGCAGGAGCGGCCGGCCGTCCCGGGCAGCCTGGTCGAGGCGCGCGACCAGGTCACCCAGGCGTTGCTGCTGGTCGCCCGGTTCCACCGCGCCGAGTCCTTCCTCACCCAGCAGGTCCAGCTCGGCATCGGCGACATCGCCACCTCCGAGAAGCGCCAGTCGGCGCCGCAGGAGCCGCCGAGCTGGCCCGACAGCGCGCTCGGCCGCGCCGCCTCCGCCGGCTGGTCCGGTCGCGTGCTCGCCTACGCCTGCCACCTGGCGCCCGTGCTGTCGGCGGCGGCGCAGGCGGTGTGCCCGCCGCCGCCGGGCTGGGGCGAGGCCTGCGCCGACAAGCTCTCCGACCTGGCCTTCGACGCCCTCACCGACGATCCGGACGGCCCGGTCGACCGGCAGGCGGCGGCGCTGGGCGCCCACTGGTACGAGCGGCACCTGGTCCCGCTCGCCGGGTCGTGGATCAACGACCTGGACGTGGCGGAACGCGTCCGCGACCTGGCCCGCCGCTCCACCCCCGGCACGCGGGCCGAGACCGACGCCCAGTCGGACGTCCTGCGGTCGGTCCTGGACACCGGCATCCTGCTGCGCCGCGCCGCCGACGAGGCCGCTGAGCTGTGCCGGCTGCTGCCGCCCGGCGGGGCCGGCGACGAGGGTCCAGACCCGCGCTCGCTGTGCGACGTGCACGGCCGCCGCGGCCTGGCGCTGCTCAGGTACGGCGACCTGGAGGCCGCCCGCGCGAGCCTGACGGCCTGCCTGGCGGTCGCCGAGAACGACCTGGCCGCGCGGGACCCGGCGGAAGCCGTCCTGTTCACCGCCCGCGCCCGGCACAACCTCGGCGAGCTGCTGATGGAGGCGGGCCGCCCCGTCGAGGCCGCCGAGCTGATCGAGAAGGCCCGGTCGGCCCGCGCCGCGGGCGCCGACTCCGCCGCGGGCCTGTCACCGGCCTGGCGGCGCTACACCGTGACCGCCCAGGCCGCGGCCCGCGCGGCCGCCCGCTCGGGCAAGGTCGTGGCGGGCCTGCGCCTGGCCGAGGCCGTGGTGGCCGACCGGCAGGCGCGCCTCGGCGAGCCCGGCGACATCAACGTGGTGGCCGCCCAGGTGTCGCTGGCCGAGACGCTGCTGGAGGCCGGGCAGCCGATCGAGGCGCGCCACGTGCTCCAGGAGGCCCGCCGCCACCGCGCGGAGCTGCTGCAGCCGATCGCCTACTGGCCGAACCACGACACCGTGCGGCTCGCCCAGGTGGAGCTGGCCCTGCGCGAGCCCGCCACCGTCGTCCGGCTTCTCGAACGCTCCCCGGTCCTTTCCGAGTGGTTCGCCCGCCACGTGTCGTTCCGGCTGTGGGCGGAGGCGCGCATCGCGCACGGCCTGGCCACGGCCATGGCGGGCGACGCCACGGCGGCCCGCGGCGCCCTGGAGGGGCTGGCCGGGCTGCTGGAGGCGGCGCCGGGCGACGCGCTGCTCACCTCGGCGCGGCGCGCCCTGGCCGAGGTCGAGCTCACGGCCGACGACCCCGAGGCGGCCGCCGCCACCCTGAGGAAGGCGCAGGCCGGCGAGGCGGCTCCGGGCGATCCGCCCGGCCGTGCCCGGACGCTGCTGCTCGCCGCCCGCTGTGAGGACGCCCGCGCGGACGCCACGGCGGCCCGCCGCCACCGCTCCGCGCTGGCGGCCCTGACCCGGGACGGGCTCGACCCCGCGCATCCCCTGCTGCTGGAGGGGCGCTACGACGAGGCCGTGCGCCGGTTCGAGACCGGCAGCTTCGAGGGGCTGGACGACCTGCTCGCCCCGCTGCTCGACCGCACCCCTCTCGCCCACGGCAGACCCGCCCTCGGGGAGGGCCACCCGCTGCTGCTCAAGGCCATGGCCCTCGCCGACCGCAGCGGCGCGGTCCGCCTCCCCCGCACCCCGCGCCAGGTGCTGTGGGAGGACGCCTGACCGCCGCGGCGGCACGTGGGTGGCGGCGGAGGGGGTCAGGAGAAGACGACGAGGTCCATGACGCTGGTGACGGGGCCGCCGCCCGGCGAGCGGCCGGCGTCGCGTTTCAGGCGTTCGAGCCCCTCGGCGAACCGGTCGTCGCTCAGGCGGCGCAGCGGGCTGTGCGCGCGCAGCTCCACCTGGGCGGCGAAGTCGGCCAAGGTGGCGGCCGAGGTCTGCAGGACCGTGTCCTGGTGCTCGGTCGCCAGCCCGGCCCGCCGCAGCGCGCCCGTCAGGGCGGCGAGGGCCCGTCCGCGTTCTTCGGCGAGGGGGACCAGGTCGGGAAAGTAGGTGTGGAACAGCGTCGGCCGCTCGGCGTCGCGGAAGGCGCCGCGGACGATGAGGCGGCCGCCGGGAAGCAGCACGCGCCGCACCTCGGCGGCGCACCGGTCGAAGTCCTCGATGTGGTGGACGACCTGGGACGCCCAGATCGCCTGGAAGGCCCGCGACGCGCAGGGGATCGCCTCGGCCCGGCCGCCCGCCACGCCCACCTCGCGGCCCGCGGCGGCGGCCGCGCGCATCTGCGAGGAGGGCTCGACGGCGACCACCCGCACGGAGTAGTGCTCGGCCAGCGCGCGGGAGAAGCGGCCCGTCCCCGCGCCGAGGTCCAGGACGGGGCCGCCGGAGACGGTGACGAAGGGCGCCACGGCGCCCATCCAGGCGGCCAGCGTCTCGGCGGGCAACCGGCGGCCGTCCGCATAGTTGCGCGCCAGATCGCCGCGGAAGCGCATCACCGCCGCGCCCACTGCTGCAGCGTCGACTCGACCGCGTCCTGCTCGGCCCGCGAGGAGACGCCCCAGTGGCGGTAGGCGTTGTTGAGCTTCTCGGTGAGCTTGGCCACGAGCTCGGGCTCGGGTTCGGGGGCCGAGGAGGGGTCGACGAACAGCTGGGCGTAGCGGACGGTGTCCACGATGGCCGACTTGATCTGCTCGTGGGCGAGATAGACCTCCAGGTCGTGCTCCCAGCCGAGGATGTGCCCGGCGGGCACGGCGCGGACCCAGAGCTCGATGACCTGGTCGCGTTCCTCAGGCAGGTAGCCCATCTTGTGCAGGTGCACGGCCATCTCGTAGACGGGGTCGCCCCACAGGGCGAGCTCCCAGTCGAGGAAGACCGTGCGCCCCTCGTGCACGATCATGTTCTTGCGGTGGATGTCGGCGTGCACGCACACCAGGGGGCGGGCGGTCAGCCCGGGCCACAGCGCCTCGGCCGCGGCGACCGGGTCGGAGGGCACCTCGAACGCGGAGTACAGCCACCCGTAGTCGCCGGCGAAGGTGGAGTACACCCACCGCGTCAGGTCGGACAGCCTGCGCCCGAACCCCTGGGTGTCCTCCCCCTCTGGCCAGCCCGGCGGCAGGGCCGGGAGTTTCTCCTGCGGGATCTCGGTGAGCTGGGCGAGCAGCCGCACGACGTCGCCGGGAACGTGCGCGGGAACCGCGACGCCGCGCGGGGCCAGGTCGTTGAGCACCTGGCCGTGGATGAACTGGTGCACCTGGAACAGGGGGTCGGCGCAGGTGTGCAGCAGCCGCGGGGCGTCGGCGACGTAGGGCGCGATCGCCGGCAGGACCTCGTCCTCGCGCCAGACGCGCAGGTCCATGACGTCCGCGCCGTCGATCGGGATGCGCACGTTGACCGGCCCGTCAGGGGTGGGCACGCGCACGTTCTTGTTGTAGTAGCCGGCGGCGGCGTCCAGATGCTCCCGGGCGGTCTTGTACAGATCGATGGTCATCGGTGTCCTCCCAGGACCGATTCGATCAGATCGGCCATGCGGGACTCCAGTGCCGCGAGCGAGTCGAGCGGCTCGATCTGGCCGCGCGCCCGGTCGGCGGCCCGCGCCACCTGGTCGTCGGGCCGGTCGATGCGGTCGAGCGCCTGGTGCGCGGCCACGATCAGCGTGGGGTAGACCTCCGTCGCGACGAACTCCTCGGCCGCCCAGACCAGCGACCGCGCCGCCCGGTCGGGGTCGCCACGGCGCGCGTGCAGCAGCGCGCGGAACAGCTCGGCTCTGGCCCGCCCGGACCGGTATCCGGCCCGTTCCAGGTATTCGCAGGCCAGCGTGAAGGAGTCGGCGGCGGCCCGCGTGTCGCCCAGCCGCAGCTGGGCGAGCGCCAGCCCGGTGTAGGTCTTGCCGAGCTCGTGCAGCGCGGCGAGCTCCTGCTGCCGCGCTATCGCGTCGGCCGCGAGCCGGACGGCCTCCGCGGGATCGGCCCACGCCGCCAGCTCGACGCGGTTGGTGGCGATGTTGGCCAGCCCCACCACCGACCCGGCCCGCGCGTAGCAGGCGTGGGCCTCTTCAAGCCGCTCGGCGGCGTCGGGAAAGTCCAGATGGAACCGGCGGCCGAGGTGGAGCAGCCGCAGCACGTCACCGCGCAGCACCGAGTCGTCCTCGGGGGCGTCGCGCAGCACCTGCTCGGCGAGCGAGAACGCGGTGGCGAACCGCCCCTGCCACATCGGGACCTCGGCGACCCACAGCCCGGCGACCGGGCGGACCGGCCCGCGATGCCGCTCCCAGACGAGGGTGTAGATGTGGCCCGCCTCGGTGGTGTCCCCTGCGATGCGCTTGGCGTGCGCCGCCGCCATCGCCAGCCGGGCGCCGGCCGTGCCGTCGACCGAGGGCGAGGCGCCGAGGTCGGCCAGCTCGCCGGCGCGCCCGGCCTCCCCCATGGTGATCGCCGCCTCGGCGGCCAGGCAGCGGGCGGCCTCGGCCAGTTCTCCGGTAAGGCCGAGTTCGGCCAGGTCGGCGAGGATGCCGTCCCCGGCCTGCTTGCCGCCGCGCCGGATGCCGCGGTCGGCGTAGCTCAGCAGGTCGTCGGCGTTCAGCACGCCGGCGCGCACCCCGTGGTACACCGCCTCGCGCAGCGCCGTCCCGTCGTCGGCGGCGGCGCGGGCGTCCCAGGCGGCGCGCAGGCGCGCGTGCACCTCGCGCGTGGCCTCGGCGCTGAGCCGGGCCCGCAGCGCGACCACCATCAGCTGGTGCAGCCTCAGGCCGTGCTCCCCGGCCGGATAGACGAACGAGTAGGCGGTGAGGGACTCCCAGGTGAGCCGGTCGCCGGGCAGTTCGTACGCCCGCGCCAGCGTGTGGAAGATCTCGAAGTCGAAGGTCCTGGCGACGCTCAGCAGTTCGAGCAGCCGCACCTCGGCCGGGGCGACGTGGTTGAGGAAGCGCTGCAGGATCTCCTCCATGGAGACGGCCCGCGCGCTGCCGGCCTGGGTGTCCAAGGCCAGGTGCAGGTAGAACGGCAGCCCCTGGGAGGCCTGGGCGATCGCCGCGCCCTCGGAGACCCCCGCCTGGTTCAGCAGCTCCAGCCGGGCGGCCATCGGCAGGCCGTCCATCTTGCACTCGCGGACGACGCCGGCCCATTCGGGGTCGTGGACCTGCCAGCCGAGCGGCTCGCGGCTGCCCACCACCACCAGACAGCGGTCGAGCTGGGCGACCAGATCGCGCAGCCAGGCGTCGGCGCTGGAGACGCGCCCGGTCTTCACCGGGATGGGGACCAGCGCCTCGTAGGCGTCGACGAAGACCACGCACGGCGTGTCGCCGGCGGCCCGCAGGTCTTGGGCGAACAGGTAGGTGACCGCGTCCAGCACATCGGTGTTCGACAGCTCGTCCAGCCGCCGGAGGACCTCGTCATCTCTGATCACCCGGCGGTGCCGGGCGGAGGACCGCGCCCGGTGCGCGAGCCGCAACAGCCCCATCGCCGTGCCGAACACCGGCAGGCCGGAGGTGTCGTCGAGAATCTGGGTGAGGATCTCGCTCTCCTCCGCGAACGGCAGGTCGGCCCGGCTGATCTTCAGGTGCGGGTGCAGCCGCTGCCACAGGACCGCGTAGGCGATGTCGAAGTGGTCGAAGACGACGCCCTGGCGGCCGAGGTCCATGCGCAGGACGGCGAGCGCGTCCTCCTGTTGCCGCATCGCGGGGACCTGCAGGTCGAGCAGCGCCGTCCTGCGGCCGTTCTCGTCGGCGCGTTTCTTGAGCTCGCGCAGCAGCCGGGATTTGCCGATGCCGCCCACGCCGGTCACGTTGAACACGCGAGGGCTCCGCCGGTCCGGCACCTGCCGCAATTCCTCGGCGAATGCCTCCAGCACGTTCTCGCGGTCGACGAACCGCCGGTCGAGCGCGGCCACCCGCCGGAATCTCGGCTGTAGTGACATCCGTTCTCCTGGGGGGAAGGAGTGAATAGCGGCGCCGAACTCGGCGACAACATCTTAACCGCCGTTTTCCTTCACCCGGCGATCACGCGGGCGGCACAAATACAGCCGACAAAGGCGGCAAATAGCACTTCTGCCTATTAACCGCAGTGAAGGTGACCGGTCCTGGAGCCGGGCGCCGCGGCCGGTACGGCGGCCGGTCGGACGCGGCGCGTGTCCCGGTGCCGCTAACCGCGCCCGGCGGGGGCGGCGAGGGTGTCGTGCAGGCCGCGGACGGCCTGGGTGACGGGCTCCAGCGCGCCGTCGGCGGCGAGGTCGGCGTGGTCGCCCACCGGCTCGCCCGCGCGGACGCGTTCGGCGATCTCCTCCAGCGACGCGGCGGCCTCCTCGACCGCCTGCTCCGAGGGCGCGGCCCGGCCGTGCCGGGTCAGGGCGGCCATGGCCGCCGTCGCGTCCGCCACCCGCTGCAGCGCGGTCATGGCGGGCAGCCAGGTGGTGACGCGCCTGCTGAGCACCGGCGGCTCGGTCAGCGCCCGCTGGAAGACGGTGCGCAGGTCCGCCATGGCGTCGAACGCCTCCCGGTGCAGCAGCGCGCACGGCTCGCCCCCGTCGAACGCGTGCCGCAGGTAGCGGGCCGTGGCGGTCACCGCGTCGGCGAACGGCGGCCCCACCGGCGCCTGCCAGCTCGCCGGCCAGGGCAGGTAGCCGAACACCAGGACGATGGCGCAGCCGACGAGGGTGTCGACCAGGCGGATCTCCGCGAGCCGGGGTCCCGCGCCGGTCAGCAGGTCGACCAGCAGGACCACCAGCGGCACCTGGAAGGTCGACATCAGGCCCCAGTTGCGCTGCTGGCCGTACGGCAGGAGCGCCGCGAACACGGCCAGGGGGATGAGGATCGCCGGACCGTAGGGCACCACGTAGAGCACCACGGTGCCGAGCACCGCGCCGACGACCGTGCCGAGGCCGCGCTGGACCGCGCGGGCGAACACCGAGCCGAAGTCGGGCTTGAGCACCAGGGCGACGGTGAGCATGACCCAGTACGAGCGCTGGGTCCAGTGCAGCTCGCTGAACGCGGCCGCCACCCCCATGCACAGCGCCAGCCTGACGGTGTAGACCCGGGCGAGGTGCCCGTACCGCACGCGCTCCCACACCTCGGCGATCCTGGCGCCGGGCCCGGCCTTTTCGGCGCCGAGCGCCTGCCCGGCCGGCAGTTCCCCTCCGCAGACCACGTCGAGGGTCTGGTTCACCGCCGAGCACACCGCCCGCAGCGCGGGCGAGGACGCCTCCAGCCGTTCGGGCCGGCCCGGCGGGCCGCCGCCGGCCAGCGCGCCGGCGATGGAGCCGACGGCCTCGGCGATCTCGTGCGGCGGCTCGCGCCCCTCCTCGGCCAGCGACATCAGCGCGTTGCGGACGCGGATGGCCTGGTTGAGCAGGACGATCAGCCGGGTGCGCTCGTCGTCTGGGCCGGGCGCCGACGAACGGGCGCTGAGCACCGTGTCGTAGGCGTTCTTCAGCGCGGTGTCGAAGGCGGCCACCTCCTCGGCCCTGCCGCAGTCCCACCGGCCGAGCAGGGCGCTGAGCGCGCCGTACACGCCCGCGACGGCCGACTCCTCGGCGGCGCGCGGGCGCAGCGGCCAGCCCGCCACCGACAGCACCAGCGCCCAGGCCGCGCCGCAGGCGTACGCCGCCGCTCCGACCCCCGGCCGTTCGGTGAAGTACACGCCCATGCCGAGCACCGTCATCACGATGAGCTGCAGCCCGCCCAGGGAACCCGCCGCGCCTGAGACGCTGAGCAGGGCGGACACCACCGCGATCGCGGCGATGACCAGCACCGTCCACCATCCGAGCCCGCGCGCGGCGTGGCCGATGACGTACCCCGCGGACCCGCCGGCGGCGGCGCCGGCGATACGGATGACCCGTGCGCGGTAGGAGCCGCCCCGGTCGGCCAGGGCCGCGGCCATGGCCCCCATGGCCGGCAGCAGGCCCAGCGTGAGGCGCCCGGCGGCCAGGCTCGCGAGCAGCGGGCCGGTGACCGAGGCCGCGACGCGAGCCATGGCCGTCCAGTCGGGCCGGGCCGGAACCGGCCGCACGGTCTCCACCAGCCAGCCGGGAGCCGCGCCGGCCAGCCGGTCGGCGGGATGCCGGGACAGCCAGGGCATGGCGCGGGACGCTCAGCGCACGAGCTTGTCCAGGCGGATCGGCAGGTCGCGGATCCGCACCCCGGTGGCGTGGTGGACGGCGTTGGCGATGGCCGCCGCGGTGCCGACGATGCCGATCTCCCCGATGCCCTTGGAGCCCATCGGATTGAGGTGCGGGTCGTCCTCCTCCAGCCAGAAGGCCTGGACGTCGCGCACGTCCGCGTTCGCCGCGATGTGGTACTGGGCCAGGTCGCGGTTGAGGAAGTCGCCGAACTCGCGGTCCATGATGCTCTCCTCCAGCAGAGCCATCGACAGGCCCATGGTCATGCCGCCGATGAGCTGCGAGCGGGCGGTCTTGGGGTTGAGGATGCGGCCGGCGGCGAACACGCCCAGCAGGCGCAGGACGCGGGTCTCCCCGGTGTCGGCGTCGACGGCGACCTCGGCGAACTGCGCGCCGTAGGCGTGGCGGGAGTACTTCCGCTGCGCGCGCACCTCCTGGGTGGTGTCCGCGGCGGCCTCCAGCCCGCCGGCCGGGACGAGGCCCCCGGTGGCGTCCAGCCGCTCCCTGAGCGCCTCGCACGCCCGCACCACGGCCGTCCCCCATGAGGCGGTGCCCATCGACCCGCCCGCGACGACGGCCCGGGGAAGCGCGCTGTCGCCGACCTCCACCGTGACAAGGCCGGGCGTGGTGAGCAGGGCGTCGGCCGCGATCTGGGTCAGTACGGTGCGCGCGCCGGTGCCGATGTCGGCGGCGGCGATGCGCACCGTGTACCGGCCGCCCGGCTCGGCTCGGGCGGTCGCCGACGAGGGGCCGCGCAGGGCGGGGAAGCAGGAGGCGGCGACGCCGGTGCCGATCAGCAGCCGTCCTTCGCGCCGCGCGCCGGGCCTCGGGTCGCGGCCTGCCCAGCCGAAGCGCCGGGCTCCCTCCCGCAGGCAGCCCACCAGGTTCCTGGAGCTGAACGGCAGCCCGCTCTCGGGGTCCGCGGCCGGCTCGTTGCGCACCCGCACCTCGATCGGGTCGGCCCCGCAGGCGATCGCCAGCTCGTCCATCGCCGACTCCAGCGCGAACATCCCCGGGCACTCGCCGGGCGCGCGCATCCACGACGGCGTCGGGACGTCGAGCCGCACCAGCCGGTGGGTGGTGCGGCGGTGCGGCGCGGCGTACATGGTCCGCGACGGCACGGCGGCCTGCTCGGCGAACTCCGAGATGGTGGAGCTCTGCACGCAGACGTCGTGGGTGACGGCGATCAGCCGCCCGTCGGGCTCGGCGCCCAGCCTGACGCGCTGGATCGTCGGGGTGCGGTAGGCGGTGGCGGCGAACATCTGCCTGCGGGTGAGCGCCATCTTGACCGGGCGGCCGACCTGCTTGGCGGTCAGGGCGGCGAGGATCACGTGCGGGTGCGCCTTGGCCTTGGACCCGAACCCGCCGCCGACGTAGGGCGAAAGGACGCGCACGTGGGCGGGCGGCATGCCGAACAGCGAGGCCAGGGTCGCGCGCAGGCCGGAGACGTCCTGGGAGGGCTCGTGGACGGTGAGGCCGTCGCCGTGCCACTCGGCGACGGTGGCGTGCGGCTCCATGGGGTTGTTGTGCTCGGCCGGGGTGCTGTAGACCTCGTCCACCACGACCGGCGCCGAGGCCAGGGCGGCGTCGGGGTCGCCGTGCTCGGTGTCGGTGGGGTAGCCCGCGTTGACGCTCTCGGGCCGGTACATCCCCGGGTGGTCGGCGCGCAGGCCGACGTCGTGCTCTTCGGGCGCGTACTCCACGCGCAGCGTCCGGGCGGCCTCGCGGGCGTCGTCGAGGGTCTCGGCCACGACGACCGCCACGTACTGGCCCCGGTAGGCCACCCGCCGCGACTGCAGGACGGCCAGTTCCTCGTCCGCCGTGGGGAGCCTGGGCGCGTTGCCGTGCCAGATCGCCGCGACCACGCCGGGGCGCTTGAGCATGGCGTCGACGTCCACCTGGACGACCTCGCCGCGGGCGATCGCCGCCTCGACGGGGACGGCGTGCACCAGGTCGGCCGGGCCGTGGTCGTAGGCGTACCTGGCGCGGCCGGTGGCCTTCTCCAGGGCGTCCACGCGGTCGAGTCCGGCGCCGACGCTGCGGGCGCCGGTGGTGGTCATGGCGCCGGTCATCGCGCGCCCGCCAGTTCGGCCAGCGTCCTGACCATCAGGTTGCGGGCGAGCGGCACCTTGTAGCCGTTCAGCGGCAGCGGACGCGCCCGCTCCAGTTCGGCGCCGGCCGCCCTGGCGAACTGTTCCTCGGTCGCGGGCGCGCCGCGCA
Source organism: Sphaerisporangium sp. NPDC049457 (assembly GCF_055586705.1). Taxonomy (NCBI): domain Bacteria; kingdom Bacillati; phylum Actinomycetota; class Actinomycetes; order Streptosporangiales; family Streptosporangiaceae; genus Sphaerisporangium; species Sphaerisporangium sp. NPDC049457. The sequence continues at coordinate 163,341 of NZ_JBVJHR010000017.1, forward strand.
GCGCGCCTTCGGCGGTCGCGGCCCGCCATGGGACGTGCGCGACGGCGCCGAGCGCGATGCGGCAGTCGCGCACCACCCCGTCGTCCACCTCCAGCGCCGCCGCGACCGACACCACGGCGAAGGAGAACGAGGCGCGGTCGCGCGCCTTGCGGTAGGCCGAGCGCGCGGCGAGCGGCAGCGGGGGCAGCTCCACCGCGGTGATCAGCTCGCCGGGTTCAAGGACGGTGTCGCGGGACGGGTCGTCGCCGGGCAGCCGGTGCAGTCCGGGCATGGGCACCTGGCGCGCCCCCTCGGGCCCTTCCACGTGGACCAGCGCGCCGAGCGCCGCGAGGGCCACGGCCATGTCGGAGGGGTGGGTGGCCACGCAGGCCTCCGAGTGGCCGAGGATCGCCAGGTTGCGGTGGTCGCCCGCGCGGGCGGGGCAGCCGGAGCCGGGGCTGCGCTTGTTGCAGGGCTTGGTGATGTCCTGGAAGTAGGAGCAGCGGGTGCGCTGGAGCAGGTTGCCGCCGACGGTCGCCATGTTGCGCAGCTGGCCGGAGGCGCCCGCCAGCAGCGCCTCGGCGAGCATCGGGTAGCGGCGGCGGACCAGCGGGTGGGCGGCGAGGTCGTCGTTGGTGACGCCGGCGCCGACGCGCAGGCCGCCGCCGGAGGTCTCCTCGACGGTCGCGGGGGTGACGCGGGTGACGTCGACGAGCGTGCCGGGGGACACCACTCCGAGCCGCATGAGGTCGACGAGGTTGGTGCCGCCGGCCAGGTACATCACGTCCGCGCCGGCGCCGGCCGCCGCCACGGCGGAGGCCACGTTCGGGGGACGCTGGTAGGCGAAGGGTCTCACCGCGCCACCTCCGCCGCCCCGGCGACCTCGGCTATGGCGGCGACGATGCCCGGGTAGGCCCCGCACCGGCACAGGTTGCCGCTCATGCGCTCGCGGATCTCCGCCTCGTCCAGCCGCACCGGGGCAGCGGCCTCATCGGCGGCGTCGCGGCCGGTCACCAGGCTGGGCCGGCCCCGCGCCGCCTCGGCCAGCATCCCGGCCGCCGAGCAGATCTGCCCCGGGGTGCAGAAGCCGCACTGCAGGGCCTCGTGCTCGGCGAACGCCCGCTGCAGCGGGTGCGGGACGCCGGAGGCGCTCAGCCCTTCGACCGTGGTGACGCTTCTGTCGTCCACCGACACGGTGAGCGTCAGGCACGACACCACCCGCCTGCCGTCGAGGAGGACCGTGCAGGCGCCGCACTGGCCGTGGTCGCAGCCCTTCTTGGCGCCGGTCAGGTCGAGACGCTCCCGCAGGGTGTCGAGCAGGGTCTCCCTGGTGTCCACCGTGACCGGATATAGCCGGTCATTGACGGAAAGCTGGAGGTCAACGGTGATCGGTACGGGGGCCGCGTCGTCAGCGGGCGTATTGGCTTCGCCTTTCACCCGCGCTGCCCTACCCCCGCAAGCACCTCGGTTATCCCATGCCCGGTTCATCATTGCCCGTCCCGGCAATCGGCCGGGCAATGCGGGCCCATCCGCCGGGGCGGCTCCCCGGGACGCCGGCTTCCGCCGGTTGGCACGTGGGCCGCGCCTGATGTGAAATAGGTTTGCTCTTTACCGAAATACGCGGCCGCGCCGCCCGATCGAGGAGGTCGTCCGGTGGTCACCTCGGAGCGCCAGGGCCGCGGCGACGACGAGCGCGAGCGGCAGGACGCCGTCGGCGCGCGCATGCGACGGTTCCGCAAAGAGCGCGGCATGACCCTGCGCGGGCTGTCCACCCGCTCAGGGCTGTCGATCGGCTTCCTCTCGCAGGTCGAGCGGGGCATCTCCTCCATCGGGCTCACCGCGCTGAACGGCGTGGCCGCCGCGCTCGAACGCGGCGTCGCCGACTTCTTCGACGACGAGCAGCCCGGCGACGAGCAGGCGAGCGTCGCCCGCCTGCCCTCGCACTTCACGCTCACCCGCGCCTCGACGGCGGCCACCGAGTACGTCTCCGGCCAGCAGACCTACCGCATGCTCTCGGCCCGCGGCCCTCACCTGGTGCTGGAGCCGCTGCTCGTGCACATCGCCCCGGGCGGGCGGCGCGAGGACGCCTACGGCCACGCGGGCGAGGAGTTCGCCTACGTCCTGTCCGGCGAACTGCTGTACGAGGTCGACGGCGTCGAGCACCGTCTGTACCCGGGCGACAGCGTCCACCTGCGCTCAACGGTCCCGCACGCGATGTACAACGACACCGACGCCGTCACCACTGTGGTGTCGGTGGTCACCCCCCGGCTGTTCTGACCTTCGGCGTGCGTTCTCCGGGCCCGTCCGGCCCGTTCACCCGGACGGCACGCTGTTACGTGGGACGATAACCGGTGAACGCCGCAGGGGCCTCACATCCGCGTGCGGGCCGACCACAGTTCGGGGAACACGTCGCGGCGCAGGCTGCGCTCCAGCCAGGTCAGCCCGCTCGAACCGCCCGAGCCGGGCTTGGCGCCCATCGAGCGGCGCACGGCCATCAGATGCCGGTAACGCCAGTCGGAGAAGCGCTCGGACAGGTCGGTGAGCGTCTCTGCCAGCTCCCACAGCTCGTCCCCCGGGCCGCGCCCGGCGTAGAGCTCGACCCAGGCGTCCTCCACCAGCGGGTTCGGGACGTACTCCTGCTCAGGGTCGCCCGGCGGAGGGATCTCGAAGCCGCGCCTGGCCAGCAGGGCGAGCACGCTGTCGTACAGGCTGGGCCGCCGCAGGGCGTCGAGCAGCTCCTGGTACACCGCCGGGCTGCGCCGGTGCGGGCGGGTGAGCGGCTCGGACTTGTTGCCGAGCAGGAACTCCAGATGCCGGTACATGGCCGACTGGAAGCCGGACGCCTCCCCCAGCGCGTCCCGGAAGGAGTTGAACTGGGCGGGGGTCAGCCAGCTCAGCGCCGCCCAGGCGGCGTTGAGCGCCTCGAAGCAGCGGACGCTGCGAGCCAGCACGGCGGTGGCCTGCACCGCCTCGTCGGCGTCGAGCAGCCGCTGCGCCAGCCGCCACTCCGACCTGATCAGCCCGAAGTACAGCTCCATGACCTGTGTCGTCACCAGGAAGGAGCGTTCCTCCGGCACGTCGGTGAGCGGCCGCTGGAGCCCCTGCAGCGCCTGGGCGGCCACGTAGTGGTCGTAAGGGGTGCCGTCCGCGAATTCCAGGGTGGGCGCCACATGGTCGGCCGCGGTCGGCGAAGGGCGCAGGCGCCCGCCCAGCGATCGCACCCGGGCGCCACCGGCCCGCCGTCTGCTCGTCATCTCAACTCCTTAGTTCACCTCCATGTTCACTTAGATAGAATTTTAGTGAAATGATGGGCCGGTAGCGATTCGCCCCTTTCACCTTCGGAACGGAAGGTGAAAGACGGTTTCCGGTTTGCGGATGACGGAGCGTGACCGTGGACGCGATGGACTGGGCCCTGCTGGCAGAACTGCAGGCGGACGCACGGCTGTCCTACAGCGAGCTGTCACGGCGGGTGCACCTGTCGGCCCCCGCCGTCGCCGAGCGGGTGCGGCGCCTTGAGGAGTCGGGCGTGATCGCCGGCTACCACGCGAGGGTCGACCCCGCCCGAGCCGGCCGCAAGGTCAGCGCACTGATCCGCATGTCCTGCTACGGGGTGCGGTGCGTTCTGCGCGACAAGCAGGCGCTGGCCTGGCCGGAGATCGTCGAGGTGCACCGCGTCACCGGCGACACCTGCTGCCTGCTGCGCGTCGCCGCCACCTCGATGACGGCGTTCGAGGAGCTCATCGACCGCCTCGCCCCCTACGGCCAGCCGTCCAGCATGATGATGCTGTCGAGCCCCATGCCCTGGCGCGCCCTCAGCCCCGCCGACGAGTGACCTCCTGAGCCGCCCGCCACGCCGGCGCGCCGCGCGATCACCACGTCACCCACGGCGATGGTATGGTCACGGTAAGCGCACGGTAATGGTCGGCCCACGAGACTTAGGCAGGCTCATGCAGGCTTTCGAACTGCCCGACTTCTACATGCCGTATCCCGCCCGGCTGAACCCTCACCTGGAACGCGCGCGCCTGCACAGCACCGCCTGGGCGCGGGGCATGGGCATGCTCGACGCGCCCCGGCCGGGCGGCGGCGTGATCTGGGACGAGGCCGCGCTGGAGCGGATGGACTACGCGCTGATGTGCGCCTACACCCACCCCGACTGCGACGGCCCCACCCTCGACCTGATCACCGACTGGTACGTCTGGGTGTTCTTCTTCGACGACCACTTCCTCGAACTGTTCAAGCACTCCCGCGACCTGGCGGGCGCCCAGGCCCACCTCGACCGCCTCGAACTGTTCATGACCGCCGGGGGCGAGGCCCCGCCGGAGCCCGCCGACCCGGCCGAGGCGGGGCTGGCCGACCTGTGGGCGCGCACGGTGCCCGCCATGTCGCCCGACTGGCGGCGGCGCTTCACCACCAGCACGCACAACCTGATGGTCGAGTCCATGTGGGAGCTCAACAACATCGACCTCGGCCGCGTCGCCAACCCCATCGAGTACATCCAGATGCGGCGCAGGGTCGGCGGAGCGCCGTGGTCGGCCGACCTGGTCGAGTACGCCGCGCGCGCCGAGATCCCCGCCCACCTCGCCCGCACCAGGCCGCTGAAGGTCCTGTCCGACACCTTCGCCGACGCGGTGCACCTGCGCAACGACCTGTTCTCCTACCAGCGCGAGGTGCGCGAGGAGGGCGAGAACTCCAACGCCGTCCTGGTCTTCGAACGCTTCTTCGACTGCCCGACCCAGCAGGCCGCCGAGCTGGTCAACGACCTGCTGACCTCCCGGCTGCAGCAGTTCGAGTCCACCGCGCTGACCGAGGTGCCCGCCCTGCTCGCCGAGCGCGCGGCGCCCGCCCACGAGCAGGCCGCGGTCGCGGCCTACGTCAAAGGCCTGCAAGACTGGCAGTCCGGCGGCCACGAATGGCACGCCCGCTCCAGCCGCTACATGAACGAGGGCGTCGCCACCGCCGCCCCCGCCGGCCTTCCGGGCCCGACCGGCCTCGGCACCTCCGCGGCACGCTCCCTGCTGCCCACGCTGCGGCTCGGCCTCGACCTGCGCCTCCGGCAGCACGCGTCCACGCCGTTCCGCCCGGTGGGGCACCTGCCGCTGCCCGGCCTGTACATGCCGTACACCGAGCGCGTCAGCCCGCACCTCGACGCCGCGCGCGGCCACGCGGTCGAGTGGGCGCGGCGGGTCGGCATGTTCGACGCCCTCCCCGCGACGCCCGCCGGGGCGCTGTGGGACGAGCGGCGCTTCCTCGGCTTCGACTTCGCGCACTGCGCGGCGATGATCGACGCCGACGGCGACCACGAGCAGGTCTGCCTGTCCTCCGACTGGCTGGCCTGGGGCACCTACGGAGACGACTACTTCCCGGCGGTCTTCGGCGCCACACGCGACCTGCCGGCGGCGAGGCTGTGCCAGGAGCACCTCGGGATGTTCATGCCCCTGGACATGGGTGAGACCCCCGAGCCGTCGGACGCGCTCGAACGCGGCCTCGCCGACCTGTGGCGGCGCACCGCGACCGGCATGTCCCCTCTCGGCCGGCGGCGTTTTCGCGCGGCGGTCGACGACATGACCTCAAGCTGGCTGTGGGAGCTGGCGGGCCAGGCCCAGCACCGCGTCCCCGACCCGATCGACTACGTCGAGATGCGCCGCAAGACCTTCGGCTCCGACATGACGATGAGCCTGGCGCGGCTGGCCCACATGGACGTGGTGCCCGACGAGGTCTACCAGCACCGTGTGCTGCGCGAGCTCGAGACCGCCGCCCAGGACTACGCGTGCTTCACCAACGACCTGTTCTCCTACCAGAAGGAGATCGAGTTCGAAGGGGAGGTGCACAACCTGGTGCTGGTGGTCGAACGGTTCCTCGGCGTCGACCGCCTGCGGGCCCGCGACATCGTGGCCGACCTGATGGCGGCGCGCATGCGGCAGTTCGAGCACATCGTGGCGAACGACCTGCCCGCCCTGCTGGACGACCTCGCCCTCGGCGAGCAGGTGCGCGAGATCCTCATCCGCCACGCCGACTATCTCAAAGACTGGATGTCCGGCATCCTCGAATGGCACCGCCGATGCGCCCGGTACACCGAGTCCGAACTACGCGGACACGGCTCAGCCACCGCCCCCCGCACCCCGGCCCTACCGACCACCCCGACGCTACACATGGTTCCCACCGCCCCAACGGTTCCCACTACCCCCGCGCTACCCATCCCCGCGCTACCCACCCCCGCGCTACCCACCACCGTGCTTCCCGTCACCCCGGCGGTCCCCGCCGCCCCGGCCACCCCTGCGGCGTGGCAGCCCTCCGCGCCGACCGGCCTCGGCACCGCCGCCGCACGACTCACCCCACCCGACCGAGCACAGCCCCCACAGACGGTCCCCGCAGACGGGTGACGCGGACATGCGACAGAGATGAACTGACGCTGACAGGCGACGCGCGCGGTCCCCACAGGGGCGCCACGGACGGGCGACCACGCGCGGTCAGCGCCCGCGGACGACGCGGACGGCCACCGCACGGCCACCGCCCACGGACGACCGCGCGATCACCGCAGAAGAGTGCCGGACAAGCCACCACGCGTGGTCAGCACCCACGCGTGACGCGGCACATGGCACCCGGCGTCACAGATGGATCAGGCTGCCCTGGTCGTCGATGTGGTCGGCGGTCTCGTCGTCGAACCACAGCCCGGCGGTCGCCAGGTACCGGAACCGGTGGACGCCGGCGGGAAGGATCACCGAGATGGTACGCGTGCCGTTCCGGCGGCGGAGCAGTTCGTGGCGTCCCGGGTGCCAGTCATTGAAGTCGCCGACGACGCTGACCACGCCCAGTGGCTGGTCCAGCGGCAGACAGAAGGTGACGCGGGTCTTACGGCCGAAAAGGGTGGTGCGCTTGAGCATCGGGGGTCCTCCGGATCGTGACGCGACCAAGCTTGGCGCACCACCGTCCGCCCTACGTGCGGACACGCCACACGTAACATACTTTTCACCCCGATCCGTCGGCGTCCGTCCAGTTTCGGCACTCCGGGGAGCCGCGCGCGACGACCGACTACGGGCCCAGAGACGACTATGGGCGCAGAGACGGACTATGGGCGCAGTTGGGTGGCGAGGCGGTCCATCGTGGCGTGCCAGATGGCGGCGCCGGGGTCGATCACCGCGAAATGGTCACCCGGTCCTTCGATGTACCCCGCTTCCGGCCCCGCCGCGCGCGCGTACCTGCGGCCGATGTCGACGAGGTCGGGGTCGTCCTCGGCGCCCTGGACGACGAGCTGCGGCACGCCAAGCGGCAGCCGCTCCAGCGGGCTCGCGGCGGCGTACACCTCGGGGATGTCCTGCGCGGCGCCGCCGAGCGCGGCGGCCACCGCGCCCGCGCCCATACGCCGCCGGTCCGCCTCCACCAGATCCAGCACTCCGGCCAGCGACACGGCGACCGCCACCGGCACAGGCGTCCGAGCGCCTTCGGGCCGGGAAGCCGCGACGGTGCCGACGTCTCCGGCCGACGACGCCACAGCCGCCTCGGCGTCCCTGGCCGAGGACGCCGAGGCGGCGTCGGCGTCTCGGCCTGAGAAGGGCGCGGCCGCGTCGGCGGCGAGGCGAAGGGCGAGCTGGCCGCCCGCCGAGTGGCCGAGCACCGCGACACGGGCCAGGTCCAGCGGGGCGCCGATCTCCCCCAGCGCCGCCAGACCGGCCGCCACGTCGCCGGTGGTGGCGTCCCAGCCGTGCAGGTCGGGGCGACGGTACTCCAGGTTCCAGGCGGCGTACCCTCGGGCGGCGAGGTCGATCGCGAGCGCGTCCATCAGGTCGGCCTCCCAGATGGACCGCCAATACCCGCCGTGCACCAGCACCGCCACCGGCAGGGACACCTCCGCGAACCCAGGTGGGACACCGGTGGAGTCGGTCGGGAAAGCGGTGGAGGCGATCTGCCTGGTGGTGGTGGAGGAGGACGGCGGATTCGCGGCGGCCGGGGGCAGGCGCAGTTCCCCCCACTGGTCGGGGTGGTCGCCGTACCGGATGCGGCGGGCGGGGACGCGGAGCCGGTGGACCGCGTGGCGGATGGCCCACACCAGACCCCACACTCCGCGGCCCTGCAGGTGGGCGGCGCCACCGGCCGTCTCGACCGGGCCTACGCGGCCGAGATCGAGCCACACCGTGCGGGGGGAGAACACCAGCGGGGTGCCGATGAGGCGCCGGGTGTCCGGGCCGGGGCCGGGCAGCGCGACGACGCCCTCCTCGCCGGCGGCGTCCAGCCCGGCGTGGAAGGCGGCGGCGTCGGGCGCGACCGCGAGGCGTCCCTCGACGCCGAGGGCGTCGAACTCCTTCGCCGCCATGTCCGCGAGCAGCCTCGTGTCCGCCGCGACATCCGGACCGACCAGGACGAGCACGTGCACCTGAGCATTCCTTCCATCGCGGGCGGGCCGGCCGTCCCGCACCGGTCACCCTATCGGCGCGGCCGGGCGCGCCGAGGTCAGCGGGTCCGCCGGGACGGGGAGCGGTCGAGGAGGGGGAGGACGGCGGCGCCCAGTAGATCGATGCCGCGGTCGTCGTCCAGGCCGTGCGGCGTGCCGAACTCCACTCTGCGCACCCCGGCGTCGATCAGCGCCTGCGCCTGCGCGGCCACCTGTTCGGGCGTGCCCGAGAACGCGAACAGGTCAAGGACGTCGTCGGGGATCAGCTCGCCGGCCGCCCGGTCCTCCCCCGCGGCGACCAGGTCCCGCACCCGGGCGAGCAGATCGGCGGGGATCTCGGCGGTCGGGTCGAGCTCCGCCACCACGGCCAGGTACATGGCGACCTCGGTGCGGGCCCTGGCCCGGGCGGCGGCGCCGTCGGTGTCGACGACGGTGACCGCGCCGAGCACGACGCCGACCTCGCCGGGGTCGCGCCCGATCACCTCGGCGCCGGCGCGGACGCGGTCGCGGATCACCGGGACCATCGCGGGGTTGGCGCTGCCACCCACCTTGACCTCGTCGGCGATCCGCCCGGCAAGGGCCGCGCCCTTCGGCCCCCAGGTGCCGAGCAGCAGGGGCGGACGGGCCCGGTGGACGGCGTAGCGCAGCCGCGTGCCCTTCTCCAAGCGGTGCATCTCCCCCTCGAACCCGCGGTCGTCGCCGCCGAGCAGCCGGTAGACCACCTCGGCGGCCTCGGCCAGGGCGGTCAGCGGCCGGGGCTGGGCGATGCCGACCGCGCCGAGCCAGGTGCCCCTGGCCAGGCCCAGGTACGCGCGGCCGCCGGAGGCGAGGTCCAGGGCGGCGATCTGCCCGGCGATCTCGTAGGGGGCGAGGGAGTAGGGATTGAGGCAGGCGGCGCCGAGCCGTACGCGCAGGGTGGCGGCGGCCATCTCCAGCAGCGGGTACAGGGGCGGCTGGTACATCAGGTCGCCGAACACGCTCAGCACGTCGAACCCGTGCCCCTCGGCCGCCCGCGCCAGCCGCGCGTAGTCACCGGGCCGCTTGTCACTCTGCAGCCCAAGTCCGATTTCGACCCGCCCCAGATCCATTCCCGGCGTGGCCAGTGCTCCCCGCGCGATTGGTGTGCCCGGTGCGGGGTTTGTGCTCGTCACCGCTTACCCGCCTCTCCTGTTCGTGTGCACGGCTCGTCTTGGGTCCGCTGCGGCGGAAGGCGGAGGGCTTCGCCGCCTTCACGTCAGATCGGCGGAGTTCATGCGGCGGCGTCGGGTGCGTTCGACGCGCATCACCAGGCGTTCCTCGGGGTCGGGGCAGGCGAACAGCGTGTCCTTCGCCAGCCAGTCCCCCTCGGCCAGGTCGCGCTGCTTGGCCGCGAGGAAGGGCAGCACGGCGGCCAGCGCGTAGACGCAGAAGTGGCCGCCGTCGGGCAGGCGCAGGTGCGCGCTCTGTTCGAGCTCGAACCGGTCGCCGACCCGCATACCGCAGACCGACCTGCCCTCGATGCGGTCGACCACGACCCGCAGGTCGTAAAGCTCCATGTCGCCCTCGGGCGCCGTGCCGAGCCCTTCGTCCACGGCCGGGTCGCCGGGGAGCGCGGTGCCGGAACGCGGATCGCCGGTGTCGCGCCCAGGGCATCCCGGAGCGGGCGTGCCGACTTCGACAGGGCTCGCCGGAGCGGTCGTACCGGGCTCGACGGGGCTCGCAGGACCGGTCGCGCCGGCCTCCACCGGGTTCGCTGGAGCCGTCGTGCCGGGGGCGACGGGGTTCGCCGGGGCGGACGGGCTGGGCTTGATGGGGCCGGCTGCTGTCGTGTCGCCGGTGGGGGTGAGGTTTCGGGGGCTGTGGTCGTTCATTTTGAGATTTCCGTTCCGCCGGGGGGGCTAGCGTGGGCGGGCGGTCATTGGATGGTCCGCGTGGCGTGGTCGTCGCGGACGATCTCGCCGCCCTTCATCACCCAGCGGACCCCCCTGAACGCCGACGCGGCGGCCAGCGGGTCGTCGTCCATCGCGATGAGGTCGGCGTACCTTCCGGCCTCGACGGTGCCGAGGTCGCCGGCGGCGCCGAGCCAGCGCGCCGGTTCGAGCGTCGCCGCCCGCAGCGCGCCCGCCGGGCCGAGACCGGCCTCGGACATGTGCTCCAGCTCCCGTACCGTGGCGTTGGTTCCCTCGAACTGCCAGAACGGGGGCATGTCGCTGCCGAGCATGACGGTGACACCGGCCGCGAGGGCCATGGCGTAGCTGTCGAGGTGGCGCGGCCCGGCGGAGAGCGAGCGGCACTGCATCCATCCGGGCACGCCGAGCTCGTCGAAGAACTCTTTGCAGCGCGTCACGAGCAGGGTGGGCACCAGGGCGGTGCCGTGGGCGGCCATCGCGGCCGCGACCTGCGGGGTCAGCTCGTAGCCGTGTTCCACGCAGTCCAGCCCGAGCTCGACCGCCTGGGCGATGACGGCGGCGGGACCGGCGTGCGCGGTGACCTTGCGGCCCCAGGCGTGCGCCGTGTCGATCACCGCGGCCATCTCGTCGCCGAACAGCTGGGGTGTGTCGATGCGCTCGTGCTCGCCGGCGATGCCGCCGGAGATCATGACCTTGATGAGGTCGGCGCCCGCCTTGATCTGGCTGCGCACGCCGCGCCGGAAGCCGTCGGCGCCGTCGCACTCCAGGGTGTCGCCGCCCTCGTGCCCGTGGCCGCCGGTGCACACCAGCGCGCGCCCCGCGGTGTAGACGCGCGGCCCGGCCGCCCGGCCCGCGTCGATCGCCCGTCGCAGCGCGAAGTCCGCGTGGTCCTTCTCGGCGACGCACCGCACGGTGGTGACGCCGCACCGCAGTGTGCGGCGGGCGCCGTCGGCCATGTAGAGGGCCAGGTCGTGCGGCCCCATGTCCTTGACGTCGTCGCCCGCCCGCCCGGGCAGCGACAGGGACAGGTGGGTGTGCATGTTGATCAGGCCTGGGGTCAGGTAGGCCCCCGCGAGGTCGATGACCGGCACGCCGGGGCTTGCGGCGAGGACCCGCGCGCGGGGACCGACGGCGGCGATGCGCTCGCCGCGCACGAGGACCGCCGCGTCGGTCAGGGCCTCGGCCCCGTCATCCCCCCGCCCGTCCACGACGGTGCAGTTGACGATGATGACCTCGCCCATCGGCCGGCCTCGATCCAGGAGAGGAACCGCTGTTCATGAACAGGAATGCGACCTGTTCACCGGTAATATAGCGGCCTGACCGGGCAATTCCGAGCAAACCTCACCTTTCAGCCTCGATGTTCATGAAATTTTCAGCATCGGCGGCCACGCTTCGGCCCGCACGGCCGCGGTCTCCGGGACGGCCTCAGCCGCAGCCCTCGAACTGCGGCACGGTGTAGGTGAGGGCCAGCCCCGATTTGGCGAACCACTTCTGCAGCAGCCGCTTGGCCGTGCCGTCCAGGTACATCTCGGTGATGGCCTTGTTGACCGCCTCGCAGCCGTCGATGTCACTGGTGCGGATGCCGATGCCGTACCGCTCGTCGCTGAACGGGGCATTGACGATCTTGGTGCCGGAGGTGGCGAACCCGGTCAGGATCAGGTCGTCGGTCGAGACGGCGTCGACCCTGCCCGCGCGCAGGCCCTCGACGCACTCGCTGTAGGACTCCGAGGCGACCAGCGTCACCGGGATCTTGCGTTCCTCCTTCACCCGGCGCCAGGAGTTGGACCCCTTGACCTGGCAGAGCTTTCGGTCGCGCAGGTCGCGCACGTTCGACACGCCACTCTGGTCGGCCCGGACCAGCGTGTCCTGGTGCGCCACGTAGTAAGGGCCGGCGAACGACACCTTCGTCTTGCGCTCCGCGGTGATCGAGTAGGTGGCGACGACCAGGTCGACCGCACCGCTTCTGATCATGTCCTCGCGCTGGGCGGACGGCGCGGTCAGGAACCGCACCGGCTTCCCGAGCTTGCGGGCGATGTAGGTGGCGACGTCGACGTCGAACCCCGAGTAGGCGCCGTTGGAGCCCTTGACCCCGAGGTTCGGCTGGTCGGCCTTGACCCCGACGACCAGGGAGTCCTTGTCGAGGACGGAGGTGCCGGCCGCGCAGGAGGCGGCCAGCGGGACGAACGCCGCCACGGCCGCCAGCGCGGCGGCGGCGCGGCGCGGACGGCCGCGGCCGTCTCGCCGGGGAAGCGGGAAGCGGCTCTGCTCGCGCGCGGGGCGGCGCGGACGGCCGTGCCCGCGCCCGGAGGTGAACGTGACCATCTGGGAGTTCCCTTCAGCGGTACTCGGCGAGCCGGGGCCGGACACCGATGAGGACCAGCAGGATGGCGGCCAGCGCGGCCGCGGGCGGCACCCAGTTCCACCCGCGCAGCGCGCCGTCGCCCTCGCGCACGGCGGTGTCGAGCGCCTCGCGGTGCAGGGCGGTCAGCTTGACCAGCGCGCCGTCGTACGCGCCGAAGGCGGGGCCCATGGTCTGGCTCACCGCCGCCCGCCGCGACCCGGAGGTGGCGAGCTGCCGGGTGCGCTGGTCGTTGCGCTGGAACTCCTGGTAGGTCTGCAGGACCCGCTGGAACGCCGGGCGCTGGCTGGGCAGCGCCGTGATGCCGGCGGCCTCGGCCCCGAAGAAGCCGAGGAAGTCCTCCTTGCCGGTCCTGACCCGGTCGTTCACCGCGGCGTAGTACTTGTCCAGGTTCCCGGCCGGGACGTAGAAGACGGCCTGCGACTTGTCCAGGTACACCTGCTCGTAGGTGTCGGCGCGCTGCGGGTCGAGCAGGTAGCGGCTCTCGTCACCGTGCAGGGTGTTGCCGATGGCGCGAGCCCGCGAGAGCGCGAGGACGGAGTTGAAGCCGTCCTCCTTCGCGTCGCGCAGCACGTCGCTCTCGTGCTGGAGGAGGGCGAACGCGGCCACGGTCAGCGCGCCGACGACGACGGTCGCCACGAGCGCGGGCGCGTTGAACGTGCGCCGGAAGCCGCGGCTGAGGAAGACCTGCAACACGATGAGGGCCAGCAGCGCGAGCCCGCCGGTGACGCCCACCCAGATGCGTCCCTGCTGGACGGCGGACAGCTCGGCGAGGTAGGCGTGCCGGACGATGGTGCCGCTGTCCAGGGTGAGGTTGTAGGCCTTGGGCAGCAGGTCGAGCCGCATGAGGTCGGTCGCCTGGCGGTAGACGTCCAGGACGGCCTGCGGCGGAGGCCCCGCGGCGTGGCCCGACTGCTCGTCCAGCAGCAGGGCGCGGGCGGCCAGCCGCTCGTAGCGGCCGAGCCCGTCCAGCAGCGCCTGCACCGTCATCTGGCTGGTGGCGTCGCCGCCGGCCAGGTCGGCGGCCTGCAGCACGGCGCGGTCGGCCTGCGAGCGGCGCTCGTCGTAGCGGTCGAGCATGGCCTGGCGGCCGGGCCCGAGGCCGGTCTCGCGGCCGGCGAGCAGCACGGAGGCGACCTGGGCGTCCATGTCGCTCAGCGCGAAGTACAGATCGGCGGTGGTCACGACCTGCGGGCCGGCGGTGTGGCCGATGACGCGCAGGCCGTCCCTGGCATGACCCACGCCGATGCCGACGGCCGCGAACAGCAGCACGACGGCGGCGACGGCCAGGCCGGTCAGCAGGCGGATCCACCCGGGGACGGTGCGCACCCGCAGGACGCGGCGCAGCCCCGCGGGCCCGACGGCCGGGCCGGCCGCGGGCACGGTGGCCACGCCGCCGGGAGCGGCGAGAGGAGCGGGAGGAGCGGCCGGGACGGGCGCGGGCGCGTGAGCGGGGGGTGTCATGGCTCAGGCCCTCCGCACGGTGATGACGGTCCACGCCCCGACGTGCACCCGGTCGCCGTCGGCGATCGGGACCGGGACGTTGACCTCCAGCAGCCGGCCGTTGACCAGCGTGCCGTTCGCCGACCCCGGGTCGACGAGCTCCCACGAGCCATCGGGCTGGGCGAGCAGCACGGCGTGCAGGTGGGAGACGCCGGGGTCCTCCGGCGGCCCGGACAGGTCGATCTCGGGCACCAGGGAGCGGGACTGGCTGCGCCGCCCGATGCGCATCTCGGGCCCGGCGAGGGGCAGCGTCCGCTCGGGGCAGTAGGGCGGGAAGGCGACCCGCGCGGCGTCCGGGCCGCCCTGGGAGATCATGTCGTCGTAGTGGGCGCGGTCGGCCGCGATCACCGCCACCCAGCCGGCCTGCGCGGGACGCGGCGCCGCCGTGCCGCCGGTGACCGCCGCTCCGGTGGCCCCGGCAGGGCCGCCGGGCACGGGCTGGGCGGGCTGCCAGGCCGGGGCGGACCCCGCCGGGGGCTGGACCGGCCGGGAGGCCGGCGGGGACGGCGCGGGCTGGACGGGCTGGGACGGCTGCCAGGACTGCGCGGGCTGGACCGGCTGGGACGGCTGCCAGGACTGCGCGGACTGCGCCGGCTGCGCGGTCCCGCCTCGCCGTACCGGCTGCGCCGGCTGCCACGGCTGGGCGGGCGCGCTGGCGGCGGGGGCGCCCTGGGGGGACGGCCGCGGCGGGGCGGCCTGCCGCGCCGAGCCGCCGCCGAGCACGAAGTCGTAGCCGCAGGTCTCGCAGAACCGGCCGGTTCGCTCGGCCCCGCAGTCGGGGCAGTTGCCCGCGGCGACCGGGCCGGCGGAGCCCGGCGACGCGGCGGGGCCGGCGGACGCCTCGGGGGCGGCCTGCGACGGGGTGCCGGACATCAGCGCGCCGCAGGTGTCGCAGTACTCCTCGTCTGCGGAGTCGTGCCCCACAGGGCAGATTGCCATCCTCAGTTCTCCGGGTCCTTGCGCATGCGGACGGTGCGGACGGATCGGGTGTCGAGCGCGATCTCGTCCGCCTTGTCAACGACGCGCTTGAGACGCGCGGTTCCCGTCTCGGGGTCGACGTCGATGACCTTGTCGAGCAGCTTGGCGGTCTCCTCGTTCCCGGCCCGCTCGGCGATGCCGCGCGCCCTGCCGAGCCGGGCGGTCGCGGTCTCGACGTCGCCGTCGTTGCGGGCCTGCAGGCCCTCCTGGATCAGCGAGGCGAGCTCCTGCTGGCCGGTGTAGTGGGCCACCCGGGGGTTGATGCGGGTGGACTGGACGGGGTCGTCGCTCCACTGGGCGAGGATGTTGCCGCTGGCCAGCACCTGCCCGGTGTCGGGCAGCACCAGCTTGACCAGGCCGGCGCGCATCTCCTGGCCGACGTTGCCGGCCGGCACCCGCACGCTGACGTGGTACTCGCGGGTCTCCCCGCCCCAGGAGCCGGTCGGGTAGTCGCCGGTCAGCGCGTCGACGTCGGTGCGGCGGCCGGTCAGGTCCTCAAGCGCCGGGGACACCTGCTTGACGAAGTTGAGCGTGGCCGCGCGGGGCGTCCACAGGCGCAGCGCGACGTCGGCGACGGTCTTGCCCATCGCGGCCTCGGTCATCGCCCGGAAGTCGGCCTCGAGCTCCTCGGGCCTGCGCACGTCCATCACGCTGCCGAGGAGCGTGGACCCGATCCTGCGCACCTCGGCGACCACCCAGTCGGTGCCGACGCCGCGGCAGTCGCAGACGAACTTGCCGGCACAGTAGGCGAGGTTGGCGTCGAACTCGGGGGCGGGCTCGTGCTCGTTCTTGCCGTCGGTCAGCAGGATGGCGTGCCGGATCGCGCCGGGGTGGCTCATCTGGTGGGCGCTGAACAGGTCGGCGGCGCGGCGCAGCCAGCGTCCCATGGCCGTCCCGCCGTCGGCGCGCAGCTGGGCGACGGCGTCCTTGGCGGCCTGCCTGCTTCGCGGGTCGGCGGGAACGAGCCGGCCGTCGCCGGGGAAGACGACCTCGGCCTGGTGGTCGCCGGAGATGACCGCGAAGTACACCCCGTCGCGAAGCGTGTCGATGGCGGCCTGGGCGGCCTTGCGCGCGTCGGCGATCTTGCCGTAGGCCATCGACCCCGACGTGTCGACGATGATCACCTCGGCCGCCTCGGCGACGGGCGCCCGTTCCACCGGGCCGCTAGCCTCGACCGTGATGATCCCGTGGACCTCCTGGCTCCCCGCGGGCAGGTACTTGTTCTGGTCCACGCGCATGGTGAAGTCAGTCACTTCTCTCCTTCGGGAAGACCACCGTCGTCTCTGCCCGCTCCCCCTGTCCGAACGGGATCACCGCGACGGTGATGTTGTCGTGTCCCCCTGCCTCGATGGCCAGCCGCACGAGCCGCCGCGCCGCCGCCAGAGGGGCGCCGTTCAACGCCGTGGCGGCCAGCGTCTCGGGTTCGGGGTAGTAGTTCCACAGGCCGTCGCTGCACAGCAGCACGGCGCCGGGGCCGTCGGTGGTGAACGTCCTGACGTGCGGCACGACCTCTCCGGCGTCGGCGCCGAGCCAGGCGGTGAGCATGTGGGTGCCCGGTGTCGCGTCGTCGGTGGTCAGCAGCGATGAGTGGTCGCCCAGCCAGTACGCCCGGCTGTCGCCCACCCAGCCGACCGTGACCCGCCGCCGCTCGACCACGGCGGACACCAGCGTGCAGGCCGGCGAGTCCTCCCCCGGCCGCGCGCTGGAGGCGACGGTGTCGGCGGCCAGCCGTACGGCCTCGCGGGTGGCGACCTCGGGCCCCTCGCCCTCGGCCAGCCGCTTGGCGATGGTGACGGCCGCGATGTCGGCCGCCGCCTGGGAGGCCTCGTCGGGGCGGGGCGAGGTGGACACCCCGTCGCAGACGACCGCCACGACGGCGTCCTCGCCCGCGGTCAGCAGCGCCATGGCGTCCTCGTTGCGGCTGTGCCGCAGGCCCCGGTCGCTGACTCCGGCCATGGGGCCGAGCTCGATCTCGACGTGGTCGCGGCCGGTGGGCTGGAGCATGCCGCAGTTCTCGCAGTAGCCGTCGGAGCCGACGGCCGAGGACCCGCAGGCCGTGCACGCGACGCCCCGGGTGCGCACCGGAGCGGGCGCCGGCGGGACGGACAGGTCGTGCCCGCACTGCTCGCAATACGCGTCCCCGGCCAGGACGCGGGTGCCGCACACGGGGCAGGCGCCGGTCACAACAGCGTCCTCGGGCGGACGGCGTTGGCCCGGCCGATGAGCGCGTGGCGTTCCTCGGTGGACCCGGCCGACCGGGCGAGCGACCGGTACACCCGCTCCAGTTCGCCGCGCACGCCCTGCTCGCTGAGCGGGGTGCCGAGCAGCGTGCCGTTGCCGGCGGGCGCCGCCTGCCCGGTGACGAACCGGGCGAGCGCGCTTTCGAGCACCTCGGAGGCGAGCCCGGCGCGGTCGCGCGCGTCGAGTTTCAGCCCGCGCAGCCGCTCGCCGGCGGCGACCAGTTCGGGCTCGGCCGGGGCCTGGCCGCGCACCACCACGGCGACGGCCGCCACCTGGGCGGCGGTCCGGTGGATGGAGGTGGGGGGCATCTGGTCAAGGACGCGGATCGCGCCCTGGGGGTCGCCCGCGGCCAGCCTGATGCGGGCCAGGGCGAAGCAGGCGCTGACGTAGGAGCGGTCGGTCTGCCAGATGGCCGCGTAGTGCCGTTCGGCGTCGGCGAGCGCGCCGAGCGCCTCCAGGGAGAACGCGAACGCCAGCCGGGGCGCCGCCTCGCCGGGGAACCACGCGTAGATGCCGTCGAAGAACTGCGCGGCCGTGCCGGCGTCCCCGGCGGCCAGCGCGGCGACGCCGCGGTACCACCACAGGCGCCAGTCGCCGGGCAGGTCCTTCGCCACCGCCGCGTACAGCTCGTCCGGGACGGCGCGGCCCTGCTCGCTCATCACCCTGATGAGCGCGAGCCTGGTCTCCGGGGTGGGCGGCGCGGACTCCAGCAGCCCGATCAGCTCCTCGGGGTTGCCGGCGGTCAGACCGGCGAGCAGGCCCGCGGCCGGGTCGAGCGGGTCGACGAGCGGCGCCGGCAGCGAGGAGGCGGCGTCGGCGGGGTCCAGCGGTGCGAAGGGCCGCCCGGTGGTGGCCGGGGCCAGCTCGGTGCCCACGGCCGCCCGCTCGGGACCGAACATCCCCGACTGCGCCGGGTGCGGCACGCCCTCCTCGGCGGCCCTGACCTCGCGCAGGATGCCGACGAGCTGGTCGGACATCTCGGAGGCGCTCTCGAACCGCCTGCCGGGGTCGGGGTCGGTGGCGCGCCGCAGGAACCGCTGGAAGGACTCGTGCTGCGGGGGCATGTCGGGTAACGGCGCGCTCTTGCCGCCGCTGGTCGGGCTGAAGGGGAAGCCGAGCACGGCGAGCGTGCGGCCCACGGTGTACAGGTCGGAGGCGACGGAGGGACCGTGGGAGGCGATCTCGGGGGCCTGGTAGCCGATGGTGCCGTAGATGGCGCTGTCGGCGTCGTCCAGGCGGCGCACCGCGCCGAGGTCGATGAGCTTGAGCTGCTCCTCGACCTGGATGACGTTGGCGGGCTTGAGGTCGCAGTAGAGCATGCCGCGGTCGTGCAGGTAGCCGAAGGCCCGCAGGATCTCGAGGCCGTAGGCGATGACCTGGGCGAGCGGCAGCGCCTCGCGGTTGTCGGACTCGCGCAGCCTCCGGCGCAGCATCTCCTGCAGCGGCTCGCCGCCGACGTACTCCATGACGATGTACCCGACCATCGTCCCGGTGCCCGGGTCGGGGTGGTTCACGAAGTTGAAGATCTTGACGATGTTGGGGTGGTCCATCGCGGTCAGGTAGCGCCGCTCGGCCTCGGCGGCGGCGAGGGCCTCCATGTCGCCGGTGTCGAGCAGGCCCTTCATGACCACCCAGCGGCCGTCGAGGTTGCGGTCGGCGGCCAGGTAGATCCAGCCCAGGCCGCCGTGGGCCAGGCAGCCCTTGACCTCGTACTGGCCGGCGACCAGGTCTCCCTCGCGCAGCTTGGGGGTGAAGGAGAAGCGCTGGCCGCAGTGCGGGCAGAACCCCTCGGGGCGGCCGGGGCGGCCGTCGCGCTGCCGGCCCACCGGCCTGCCGCAGTCGGGGTTGCCGCAGAAGCGGCGGTCCTCGGGCACGACCGGGTCGGCGAGCACGACCGCCGAGGGGTCGCGGTACGGGACGGGGGGCACCTCGACGAGCCCCATGCCGAGCATCCCCCGGCGGGAGCGGCTGCTGGTGCGGCGCGAGCCGCTGGTGAAGCCGGTGATGCCGGACGCCGAGCCGGTGGGCATGGTGACCGGGGGCATGCCGGCGGAGGGCGCGGTCATCGGGCCCGGCCCGGCGCCCGGGGGCGGCGCCTGGGCGGGAACCGACGGCCAGGCGGTGCCCGGCCGGCCCGGCCCGCCCGGCGGCGTGGCGGCGGGCGGGGCAGAGGGCCACGCGGTGCCGGACTGGCCCGTGCCGCCGTACCCGGGAGGGCCGGGCGGCGCGCCCGGTGGCGCCCAGTGGCCGCCGGGCGGGCTCTGCGGCGCCGCGTGGCGGCCGTTCGAGGTGCCCGGCGCGGCTCCGGGCTGTGCTCCGGAGGCCGGCGACGGGCGCGCCTCCGCGGGCGGGGGCGCCATGCCGCAGGTGTCGCAGTACCCGTCCACCACTGTCCCGGCGCAGCCGGGTTGCGTGCATCTGGTCATCCGGCCGCTCCGATTCTCGTGATGGCCCGCTGGTACTCGGCGACCGCCACGGTCGCCCGCCGCAGATCGCACGGCGCCGTCCACAGAAGATCGCGTGCCGCCCCGTACAGGCCGGCGAGGGCGGCGTCCTCGGCGTGCCCGAGGCGCACCGCCTTGGCCTGGTAGGCGGAGAGCCGCCCGCGCAGTTCGTCGCGGCGGCCGATCAGCCCGGCGACCGACTCGGTGACGCGCGTGGCGTGGGCCAGGGCCTCCTCGACGCCGCGTTCGAGCGCGGTCAGGCGCTCGGCCAGCTCCAGCCAGCGGCCCCCGGCGGTGTCCAGGGCGGCGAGCCGGTCGCGCAGTGTGGGCGCCTGGTCGGGCATCTCGGGCAGCGGCGGAGACTGGATCTTGACGAGGACCAGGTCGCGGACGCGCCGCGCCTCGCGTTCGGCCTCGGCGACCGCCTCGACGCGCTCGCCGAGGCGCCGGGCGCGGCCGGCGTACTCCTCGCGGACGCGCAGGGCCTGCGCCAGCTCGCCGCCGCGCGCCTGGGCGGCACGGCCGAGCGCCTCCAGCTCGCCGAGCAGGCCGGTCGAGCCCAGCGGGTCGGTGGTGACCCGTTCGCGCAGGCGGGCGGCCTCGGCGTCGAGGCGGTCCAGCTCGGGGTCGGCGACGCCGAGGGAGGCCGCCTGCTCGCGGGCCGCGCGGCGGGCGGCGTCGGCCCCGTCCAGCACGGGGAGCAGCGCGTTCCAGGCGTCGTCGACGGCGCCGATCAGCTCGGCGACCTCGCGGTAGGCGCGGTCCATGCCCGCGAGGGCCATGTCGAGCGTGATCCACTTGCCTTCGGCCCTGAGCAGGGAGCGCTTCTCGATGGGCACGTCTTCGGTCTTGAGCTCCACGGAGGAGCCGGTGAGCAGGGCGGTCAGCAGGCCGAGGTCGGGCTTTCCCGCGACCCTGACCTCCTGGGCGTGGTCGAGGACGCGGCGGTAGGCGTCGAACAGCCACCACAGGTTGACCAGCGTGACCTGCGCCTGCTCCCACCGGCGCGCGGTCTCCCCCGTGGGGGTCATGCCCTTGAGCAGCCGGTGGCTCGGGTGATCGTCGAGGTCGAGCATGTCGCCGGCGACGCGGTCGCGTTCCTCCATGCGCCGGCGCAGGGCGTGGTCGACGCCCTCCAGGCTCATGGGCGGGCCGGTGGCCCCAGGCATGCCCAACGCTCCGCGCCTCCCCCGGTGCTGCGACGTACTAGTCCGTCTCTATACACATTCTTTCCATAATTCAGGAGCATGCGTACGGTCGGCGCGGGACGTGCAGGCGGGTTTTCGATCACATACCGGTCACACCGGTGTCACGGCGCGGGGGGCGCGGGGCGGTCAGCGGCCGACCAGCCAGTTCCATACGCTCCTGACCACGTCGGATCCCACCTCGGCGGGCGCGCCGAGTTCGCGGGACACCGCGTCCTTGATCAGACGCTCCATGGCCGCCTCGTCGCGATACTGCACGGCGTAGTCCAGCCGTGTGGCGTACTCGGCGTTCTCGCGGCGCCTGGCGTCCACCGCCCGCTGGATGTCGTCGTCGTCGATCATGGGTTCCCCGGGCGCGGTCAGAGGGGGAACCGCGCGAGGTCGAACGCCTTGACGCCGCGCACGCCGTCCCAGACGAGGAAGTTGCCGTACTCGCGCATCGCGTCCACCGGCACGCGGGCCAGTTCGGCGACGTCGCCGAGCAGTCGCTGGAAGCGGAAGACGGCCGCGGGTCCGAGCTTGTTCACCACGCTCACCATCAGCCGCACCAGGTTGTAGCGGAACAGCGCCGAGCAGGGCAGGACGCGGTGGTCGTCGCGCAGGCGGGCGAACACCTCGGCGTGCTCGGGGTGGGCGGCGCGGTACCCCTCGTACACCTCGGCCGAGAAGTGGCCGCGGTAGCGGACGGCGCCGCCGTCGAAGGCGAGCCTGTCGTCGGCGACCGCGAACTCGCCGGTGGTGTAGGTGGCGGCGCCGAGCAGGTCGCTCCACGGTTCCAGGAACGCCCGCTCGAAGTGGGCGGCCCTGTTCTCCAGCCGGGCGGCGAGCGCGGGGCTCGGCAGGAACGAGCCGTGCGGGCCGCGCATGTCGAAGATCCACGGCGGCGGGGTGAGGGTGTCGGCCTTGGTGAGGACGAAGGTCAGCTTGGCGAGCAGCCGGGCGCGCGCGTCGTGTCCGGCGCCCGTGAGGAGCGCGCGCAGGCAGCGGGCGTCGGCGGCGGTGGACCGGCTGTCGGCGTGGAATGCCCAAATGACGACGTCGGCTTCGGCCAGCCGTTCTCGGTACATGGCCAGATAAGCCGCGTCCGCGCCCAGCGATTCCCCCATTCCTGGCATATCCCAAAAAGTCAACATATGGCCGGAATTGCCGGGTACGGCGATCGAACGCGGTTCACATGTCCCCGGTTTCGCGTCGCCCACCGGCAGCCGGGTGCCGAACAGCGCGTTGAGCAGGGAGGATTTGCCCACTCCCGTCTGCCCCATAATGGCCACGCTCAACGGTTTCTCCGACTCCGCGTCGCGTTCCCGGCGCACGTCCTGTCTGACCTTTTCCAGGCGGTGCTCACCGAGCGCTCCGACGGAAACACGCTCCATCCTTGCCACGGGCTCACCTCAGGTCATAGCGTTGAAACCGAGTTCAGGACTGTTTCCCGTCCGCCCCATCGTGGCCCCCGATCCTTGCGATGACCTTGCGGAAAGGCCGCCGATTGACGATCGCGAACCGACCCCGGCGGTGAACGTGGCGACATTCGACATCCGCCTGCTCGGCGACGTCTCGATCCTGGTCGACGGAGAGCCGAGAAAGCTCCTGCCGCAGACGGCGAAGGCCCTCGCCATGCTCGTCTCGGCCAAGAACCCGGTGCCGCAGAGCAACCTGGCGGCCGCGCTCGGGCAGAGCCCCGACTGGCCGGTGACCGACGTCGCACCGCCGCTGTCGCGGCTGCGCCAGGCGCTGACCGGCAGCGCGCTGGACATCCCTCCCGCCAAGTGGTCGCACGCCTACGAGCTGGTGGAGCGGGAGCCGGGCTACCTGGCGGCGACGCTGGACGCCCGCCGCTTCGAGGCCCTGCTGCGCCAGGGGCGCGAGCTGTACGACGCCGGCGACCTGGCCGCGGCGCTCCCGGCGCTAAGCTCGGCCGCGGCCGAATGGCGGGGCGCGCCGTTCGCCTCCCTGTCGGCCGGCTGGACGCTGCCATGGGTGTGCGAGACCTACCGCGCCAAACTGGAGGAGCAGCGCGACGAGCTGGTCCGGCTGGTCGCCCGCATCGCGCTGCGCCTCGGCCGCTACCAGGACGCCGCCTTCCTGGCCGAAGGCCCGGTCGGCGAGGGCGGCGGCGACACCACGGCCGTGTGGCTGCTGCGCTTCCTGGCCTCCCTGCGCGAGGACGGCGCGGCCACCGCGCGGCAGGCCGTCGAACGGCGCCGGCGGCTCGCCCGCGGCGACGAGGCCGCGCGCCGCGCCGGAGATCTGCTGGCCCTCCACGAGCACGGCTTCGACGTGTGCACCCCGCTCGGCGCCGGCGGCGAGGCGGCCGGCGGGTCCGGCGGCCCGGCCGTCCTGGTCGGCCGCCGGCGAGAGGTCCTGGAGCTGTCACGCCTCGTCGAGCGGCTGCGGGCGGGCGAGACCGCCGCGCTGGCCCTGTGCGGCCCCGGCGGCATCGGCAAGACGCGGCTGCTGCGAGAGACCGCCCGCCTGGCCGCCCGCGGCCGGCTGGAGGCCGTGAGCGTGATGTGCCAGGAGCTCGACGGGCTGCAGCCGTGGCGCGAGCTCGCCGCCCGGCTCTGGGCACACCTGCGGCGCGACCCGTCCAGCCCGCCCGAGCCGATCAGCGCCCAAGAACGCGACACCCTGGACAAGCTCATGTCGGCCGGGACGGGCGGGCCCCCCACCCGGCCCGGCCACGAACGCGACCCCCGCGAGCTGACCTTCCTGCTCACCGCCCTGCTGCGCCGGGCGGCCGGGCGCGGCCTGCTGGTGGCCTTCGACAACGCCCACCTGCTCAGCCCGTACGCCGAAGAGCTGCTCCAGCACGTCAGGCGAGGGCTCGGCGCCGTCCCGGTCGGGTTCCTGCTCGCCACCCGCGCCGAGGCGACCCACTGGAAGGAGGCCATGGACGCCCTCACCGTGGCTCCCCTGACCGAGCGCGAGGTGGCGCAGTGGCTCGGCCGGGTGTGGTCGCGCGAGCCGACGCCGGGCGAGGTCGAGCAGGCCGCGCGGGCGACCTCCGGCGTGCCGCTGGAGCTGTGCTCTCTGGGCGAGGCCGGCGACCTTCGTCCCGTCCACGCCGAATCCCCGTCCCCGGCCGGCCCGGCGTTCCACTGGCTGGCGGCGGCCGCGGTCACCGCCCTCGGCCTGGACGTCGACACCGCGCTGGTGGCCCGCATGCTCGGCCTCGAACCCGCCGAGGCCGACCGCGCCCAGGCACTCGCCGCCGCCGGCGGCGCCGTGGAGTGCCGCGAGCGCGTGCGCTTCCCCCACGACCGCTCCCGTGAGGAGGTCCTCGGCGAGCTCGACCGCGACCCCGCCCTGGCCAGGCGCCTGCACCGCCGCGCCTTCGAGGTGCTGACCGACCGCGCGGCCACCGGCGGCTGGGCCGACCCGGCGTTTCCCGTGCGCGTCGCCCAGCACGCCCGGGCCGCGGGAGACGACCTTCCGCAAGAGCGCGTCGCCGCCGCCTGCCTGGACGCCGCGCGGGCCGAGCAGCGCGGGTTCGGCGTCGACAGCGCCGTCGAGTGGGCGCAGTACGGCCTGCGGCTGCGGTGCGACGCCGCCACCCGCGTCGGCCTGCTGATCACGCTCGGGGACGCCGTCAGCGACGGCGGCGACATGGAGGAGGCCGGCCGCCGCTACCTGTCGGCGCACCAGGCCGCCGAAGGGCTGCCCGCCCTGGCCGCGGCGGCGGCCGTCCGGCTGGCGCGCAGGTGGTCGGCCCCCGGTCAGGTCGACCGGCAGCTCATCCACCTGCTCGGCGACAGCCTCGCGGCGCTGGAGCACGACGAGGGCGAGGAGGCAGCGCTGCTGCGCCTGCAGCTGCGGGCCCACCTGGCCAAGAAGCAGACCATGGCCGTCGCCCAGAGCGCCGCCGACCCCGTCGCCGGCGGCCCGCCGCCGGGCGTCGAGCTCGCCCGCGCGACCCTGCGCGAGCTGCCGCCGGGCGTCGACCGCCTGGTGCGCTGCGAGGTGCTCAACGAGTGCCGCTGGGCGCTGTACGACCACGCCCACCCCGCGGAGCTGCTCGGCATCGCCGACCAGCTCCGCGAGGCCGGCGTCCAGGCCGGGTCGGCGTACTTCCAGAGCGAGGGCCTGGTCGCGCTGGCCGTCGACCAGCTCAGGCTGGGACGGCTCAGCGACGCGCTGGGCACGGTGGACGACCACCGCATGCACGTGGCCCGCAACCCCCGCGCGCTCGGACCCTGGCTGCAGAGCACGCTCGACACCGTCATGGACCTGTGGAACGGCGACTTCCCGCGCGCCGAGGAGCGTCTGCTCGGCGAGTCCCTGCGCATGGTGGAGGAGCTGACCGCCGGCCACGCCGCGGCGGGCGAGACGCTGCGCCAGACGTGGATGGGGCAGTACTACTGGCTGCTGTACGAGAGGGGAAGGCTGGAGGAGCTGTTCGCCTCCGGGCTGACCCGGCAGATCGAGCAGCACGGCTACTTCCCGATCTGGCGGGCCGCGCACGTGCTCGCGCTGTGCGAGACCGGGCGGCACGACGAGGCCGCCGACCGGCTCACCGCCTTCGTCCGCGACACCGACGGCCTCGCCGCTCTGCCGCCGCACGGGTGGACGGTCGCGACCCTCGCGATGATCGCCGAGTCGTGCGCCATGATCGCCGAGGAGGCCGCCGGGCCGCACGGCGTCCACGGCGCGACCGGCCCGCGCCCCGCCGGCGCGGCCGGCGCGGATGAGGCACGCGAGGCCGTGCCGGGCGCCGGGCCGGACGACGTGCCCGGCCTGTGCGTGCCGCTGCTGCGCGAGCGGCTGGCCGCCTACGCCGACGAGATCGTGATGGCCGGCTGGCCGGCGGTGCTCCTGGGTCCGGCGACGCGCTTCATCGGGCTGCTGGCGCTGGCCGCCGGAGACGCGCCCGAGGCGCTGCGGCGATTCGACGAGGCGATCCGCATGGTCTCGGCCGCTCCCCCGCAGATGGCCCGGCTCCAGCTCGACCGCGCCCGGGCCCTTCGCCTGCTGGACCCCGCGGACGCCACCGGCGAGGCCACCCGCCTGCTGCACCGCGCCCTGCGCCTGGCCGACCGCCTCGGCATGCCGCGCGTGGCCGCCAGGGCCCGCGACCTGCTCGCCGTCCCTTGACCGGCGCGACTGCCCCTGGCCGGCGGCGCGCGGCGGCTCCGTCCGCCCGGCGGCGGCGCGTGGACCATAATGGCCGCATGGCGGCAGGGTTGCCGGGACGGTACGACGACATCGCCGAGCGGGTGCCGCGGTCGCTCGGCGACCTGCGGGGTCCCTCGGCCGGCGAAGTGGCGTTGCCGCTGCATCTGTGCTGGTCGGGCATGCGCGTGTTCGACGTAGGTGATCCGGCGATCCGCCTGGGCATGTACCAGATCGTGATCGCCGAGGGCATGCTGGCCGATGTGGAGGCCCACCTGGACGCGCGCCTGCTCGTCGACGTCTGGCCGAAGCTGCGCCGCCTGATCAATTCCGCGGCGCGGGCCGAGTGGGAGTCGCGGTTCCCCGCCCTGGCCGAGACGGCGAAGGCGCGGGAGGCCGAGGTCGCGGCCGAGCTGCGCCGCGCCCGCGAGGCGGTCCGGGCGCGGGCGGTGTCCTGATGGACATGCCGCCGTTCCACCGGCGCGTCCTGGACGCGGCGCTGGAGGTGTGCGACGAGCACGGCCTGGTGCTCGCGGGCGGGTACGCCATGCGCGCGCACGGGCTGGTGGAGCGCCCGAGCCAGGATCTGGACTTCGCCACCGTCGCCTTCACCCCGCTGGAGGACGTCGCCGCCGACCTCGCGCGGGCGCTGGAGCACGACGGGCTGGAGGTCGCCCACCAGCGCGGCAGTCCCCGGCTGGCCCGCATGACGGTGAGCGACCCGGTCACCGGCCAGTCCGCCGCCGTGGACCTGATGAAGGAGCCGCTGCAGCGACCGGCGGTCAAGATGGAGCTCTGCTCGGTGGCGAGCATGGACGACGTGGTCGGCATGAAGGTCGGCGCCCTGTGCGGCCGGGCCCTCCCCCGCGACTTCATCGACGTGCTCGCGGTCGCCGACCGGTACGGGCTGCCGGACCTGGAGCGGCTGGGCGCGCTGTTCGAAGACGGGTTCACGCTCGCGAACCTCGCGTTCAAGCTTGAGAGCGGCCTCACCCTCGACGACGCGCTGTTCGCCCAGTACGGCCTTGACGAAGATGAGATCGCCCGGGTGAAGGCCTTCGTCCTCGCCTGGTACGAGGACCTGTCGCTGCGCATCGCCGAGGAGACCGAGGTCGACCCCGAGCTGTGACACCGGCTGTGGGTCACCGCCCCGGTCCTTCGTGGCGGGAGCCGGGGTGCAGGCCGTAGCCGGCGGCGGTGAGAACGACCCCGGCGGCGACCGCCAGCAGGACCCATGCGGGCCCGGCGTACCCGAGCAGCACGGCGCCGAGGGAGGCGCCGCAGAAGATCGAGAGCACCGAGACGGCCCGGCGCAGGGCACGGGGATTGCTCCCCCCGGCCAGGCTGGACTCGGCGGCCAGGCCGGTGAGCGTGCGGGTCAGCACGGTCGTCGTCATGTCGGGGACGGCCAGCACCCGCACGATGGCGTTCTGCAGCCCCATCCCGACGGCGACCAGGGCGACCACCAGATGCCGGTGCCCCTCGGTCTGCAGGCCGAGCGCGGCGGACACGCCGGCGCCCAGGCCGGCCGCCACCGCCTCGGCGGCCAGGGTGAGCACGACGCGCGAGCGGCGGGAGGGGACGTGCACGGTGATCCGGCCGCCCGCGACCGCGCCGGTGAGAAAGGCCAGCAACGAGGTCAGCGACGCCGTCGCCGAGTAGCCGGGCACGCCCGCGGCGGCGAACCCGAGAATGACCACGTTGCCGGTCATGTTGGCGGTGAAGACGTGCCCGAGCGCCAGGAAGCTGACCGCGTCCACGCATCCGCTCAGCAACGTCAGCGCCGTGAGGGCCACGGGCAGCGGGTCGTAGGTCTTCCCCACCGGCTCGCTCACGATCGGCCGTCCTGCCAGGCCAGCGGGCTCATGACCGGCCCCTTCCCGTCGTCCGCGCCTACTTCGTGACGCTAACGCAGGCGGGCGCCGTCCCCCCGGACGCGGCCTTCCCGGCGCGTGCCGCCCTGCCTTGGCTCCCCGCCCGGGAGGGCCTTCCGCCCGGCGGGGACGAACCGTCCGGCGGGAACGGACCCGGACCCGGACCGGGGCCGGTGACCGCGCGGCGCGGAGAAGCGCCGGTGGACGACGCCCCGCTCAGCCGAGTGAACGGCGCACCGCTCAGCCGGCGACCGACCGCCCGCCCAGGTGCTCCCGCAGGAAGCGCAAGGTGGACCGGTGCAGGCGGGTTCGGTGCGGGACGGCGCCCCACCCGTGGTCGGCTCCCTCGACGACGTCGATCTCGGCGTCGCCGTCGTAGTGGTCGAGGTAGCGGCGGGCGTAGGAGATCGGCGCGATGTCGTCCCGGTCGCCGTGCACGATCAGCACGGGGCCCGCGTACGGGGCGCTGCGCCCGTAGACGTCCAGAGCGGCGATGTCGGCGACCAGGGCCGGGCTCATGCGGTGGCCGTCGGCGTCGAAGTAGCCGTGTTCCTTGATGTCCGCCGCGACGTCACGTCCCTTGACGCGGCCGGCTCCCACTTCGAAGGGGGCGACGGCGGCCGGCGACCAGAGGCACAGGGCGCGGATGCCCGGCTCCTCGGCGGCCACGATGCCGGCGACCACGCCGCCCATGCTCATCCCGACCAGGCCGACGCGATCGGGGTCGGCGAAGTCGAAGGCGCGCGCGGCCCGGACGACCGACCGCGTCTCGGCGATCTCACCGCTGATGGTGACGTCGAAGAAGTCACCGTCGCTCTCGCCGTGCCCGGAGAGGTCGAACCGCACCGAGGCGATGCCCTCGCTCTCCAGCAGCCGCGACATGAGGACGAACGAGCGGCTCTCCACGCGGTTGCCCGTGAAGCCGTGGACGAACACCACGACCGGCAGGCGCGTCCCGGACGGCCGCTCGGGCACGTGCACGGCGGCCCGCAACGTGAGCCCGTCGTGGTGGAACTCGTGGTGGCGGATCACCGTGCCTCCCGCGCGCACGCCCGAGATCTGTCGTCCCGACCCTATCGCCGAAGAGCCGGGGCGGCCGATCCCCCGGCGGAGGCGGATCCGTCGACGGTGTTCACGGGTCTGTGCCAGGGTTGCGTAGTGACCGATACTCCGTGGGAACCGCCATTGGCCGGCGACGAGGCCGCGCACCTGGTGGGCGCGCTCGAGCGACTGCGCACCACCTTCCGCTGGAAGGCCGACGGCCTGGACGAGGAGGGGCTGCGCGCCCGCGTCGGCGCCTCCACCCTCACCATCGGCCGCCTTTTGAAGCATCTGGCCGTGGCCGAGGACTACATGTTCAACGTCAAGTTCCAGGGCAAGTCGATCGGCTCCCCCTGGGAGGAGGACTGGGAGGGCGGCGACGACTGGCAGTTCACCTCCGCCGACACCGACGGTCCCGAGCACCTGTACCGGCTCTGGGACGACGCCGTGGCCCGTTCCCGCGCCACGCTGCGGGCCGCCCTGGCCGACGGCGGCCTCGGCCAGGAAGCGCACATCTCCACTCCGGACGGGGAGCACGCCAGCCTGCGCCGCCTGGTCTGCGACCTGATCGAGGAGTACGGCAGGCACACCGGCCACGCCGACCTGCTGCGCGAGGCGGTCGACGGCCGGGTCGGCGAGGATCCTCCGCCCGGCTGGCGCCCGGTGAGCTGAGCCGCGGTCCCGCGGGGCCCGCTATGCCGAGTGGCCGTTGCCGTTCAGCGCCTCGCGGCGGTACTTGCGGCCGGTGGTCTCGTGCACCCCGAGCGCCCGGGCGAGCGCGGCTCCGGTCATGCTCGGGTCCTGGGCGAGCAGGCCCGCCACCATGGCCCGCCGGTCCCGCTCGGTCTGCCCGTCGCGCACCGGTTCGTCGCCGCCCTGCGGCGGCGCCGCCCCCGGCATGGGCTCGATCACGGGCGTCGCCGGCGCGGCCGCTCGTGATGCCCGCTCGCCCGAGCCGGACGCCGCCGCGGGCGCGCCCGCCCCGGCCGCCTCGCCCGCCTGCCCGGCGGCCGGCCCGCTCGCCGGGCCCGCCTGTCGCCTCGGGTCCGCGTTCGCCGCACCGGTCCGGCCGGTCGCGATGAGGGCCCGGTCGGCGAGCTCGCGGCCCGAGCGGACCACCCACATGATGAGCTCGTAGGAGATGACCAGCGCGATCGCCGGCCACGCGGCGAGCGCCGCGGCGAGCGGGCCGCGCTCGATGCCGTGCAGGATGTTGGCCGCCAGCGTCGCGGCGATGCCGAGGGCGAGCGCCCACCGGGCCAGCGCCGGCACCTTGAGCCGATAGCGGGCGCACCACAGCAGCACCATGGACGAGGCGTAGATCATGCCGTCCACGGTGGCCGGCACCAGATGCGCCGACATCTCGTCCTCGGCGCCGTACTTCTCGATCACCGCGACGGCGTGCCAGTACGACACCCACGCCGCCACCGCCGCGACCGCCAGCACCACGACGGTCATCGACACCCGGATCAGCTGATCCCCGCCCCGACGGGCCTGCTTGATCTCGCTCACCCGAAGCATGGTCCCATGTCCGAAATGTCGGCGTGCCCGAAAGGTGACAAGCGGCCCGCGAATCACCCCGGACGAGCCGGCGAGGCCCGGCCGGCGGGTCGTCCTGTTCCGCTCATGCGGGCGGCTGGGCGGGTTCGGGCGTTCTCCCCCTCAGGTTGGGGGATGAGGGCGGGGCGGGGACGGCGAAGGATGGAAGGCGGGCATGTCCGTGCCCACTCGCACGCATGTCGGAAGGAGCGCGATGATCGGCATCGACATCCCTCTGTGGTCCGCGCGGTTGCGGGCGTGGCGGCGCGGCAGGTTGTGGAACCGGGAGGAGCTGGCCGGGCGGATGGCCGGCGCCGCGGACGAGGACACCCGGGACCGCCTGCCGTCCGGGGAGGAGCTGACCGCCGCGATCCGCGCGTGGGAGGCCGGGGAACGGCGGCCCGGCGGGCGGCAGGCGGAGCTGCTGTGCCGGGTGTTCGGCGCGCGGGAGGAGGAGCTGTTCGGCCAGGAGAGCGGGGAGCCTGCCGGGACGGCGTTGTGGCATCACCTCACCGGGGTCCCGCTGCTGCCGGGCCGGTTCACCGCCGAGGAGGAGGAGCGGACCGGCCGGGCGATAGAGGACCCCCGCCGGGCCGACGAGCGGACGGTGGCCTACCTGTCGGCCGTGCTGGAGGCCTGCGACCGGCCCGACCGGCGTCCGGCCGAGCCGGCGGGCGCGCTTTCCGCGGTGTTCGGCGTGCTCCAGGGGTTCCGCGGCGAGGCGGGGCCCGGCGTGCGAAGGGCTCTGATCACGCTGTCGTCGCAGGACGCGGAGGCGGTCAGCCGCATGTGGTACGAGGCCGGCGACCTGCGGCGGGCGCTGTCGTGGTCGGACCGGGCGCGCCGCTCGGCCGCCGAGGCGCAGGACGAGCGGCTGGTGGCCTACACCCTCGCCGGCCGGGCGGCGCTGACCGGGCCGGGCAGCGACCCGGGCGAGGTGGTGGAGATCGCGGTGGCGGCCCGCGAGCACGCCGTCCCCTCCCCGCGCCTGGACAAGGTCGCCCGCCTGCGCGAGGCCCTGGGCCACGCGATGGCGGGGGAGGAGGATCTGTGCCACCGCCGCCTCGAGGAGTCGGCCGAGCCTCCCGGCGAGGAGCCCGAGGAGCGGCCGAGGTTCGGTTTCGACTACTCCCCGTCCCTGCACGACCTGCTGGCCGCCGAGTGCCTGCTGGACCTCGGCCGTCCGGACGACGCGATCGAGATCCTGGAGCGGGAGCTGCCCTCGGCGGGGCTCAGCCGCGAGACGGCCTACGACCTGGCCCGCCTGGCGCACGCCTACGCCGACGCCCACGAGGGCGAGCGCTGCGCGCAGGCGGCGCGCCGCGCGCTGGACCTCGCCAGGAGGACCGGCGCGGCGCGCGCCATGCGGGAGCTCGGTGTCACGCGGGCAGCGACGTCCCGAGTTCCAGCGTCGACGGCAGCTCCGCGCGGCTGGTGATGTCCAGCTTGCGGTAGGTGCGCGTCAGGTGCTGCTCGACGGTGCTCACGGTGACGTAGAGCTTGTCGGCGATCTCGCGGTTGGTGTAGCCGGCGGCGGCCAGCACCGCGACCCGCCGTTCGGCGTCGCTGAGGATGGCGGTCACGTCCGCCGTCTCGGTGGCGGCGCCCGGCGCGGGGACGGCGCTCGCGTCCCCGTCGCGGGCGAGCGACCGGGTCAGCGGGTCGGCGTGGCACTCCTGCGCGACGGCGCGGGCCCGGCCGCCGATCATGCCGGCGCGGCGGTACTCGCCGAGCGCGTGGAAGGCGTCGGTGAGGTCCACCAGCACGCGGGCCAGCTCGTACCGGTCGCCGCCGGACTGCAGCAGGTCTCCGGCCTGGCGCAGCAGCATGGGACGGTGCCGGGGCTCGCTGGTCGCCGCGAGCAGCCGCATGGCGATGCCGTGCACGCGGGGGGCGGCGGTCCCGCAGCGCCTGATCTGCTCCTCCACCAGCCGGCGTGCCTGGTCGGGCCGGCCCAGGCGCAGGCACGACTCGGCGGCCTCTGCGCGCCACGGGATCAGCCAGGGGACGTCCAGGTCCCAGCGGCCCATCAGCTCGCCGCACCGCTGGAAGTCCCGCAGCGCGAGCTGCGGGTGCTCGGTGGCCAGGCTGTAGCGGCCGCGGGCGTGCAGGTAGTGCAGGCCCCAGCGGGTCTGGAACATGGCCTCGGGCACCGGCTGGTCGAGCAGGTCGTTGACGGCCTCGTACTTGCCCATCGCCGTCGAGGCGATCATCAGGCTGGACAGCGGGCCGCCGACGGCGACGCCCCAGCCGCTCATCGAGATGATGTCCAGGGCCAGCCGTCCGTGGAACTCCGCGCCCAGCA
The DNA here is from genome assembly GCF_055586705.1 of Sphaerisporangium sp. NPDC049457. Taxonomy (NCBI): domain Bacteria; kingdom Bacillati; phylum Actinomycetota; class Actinomycetes; order Streptosporangiales; family Streptosporangiaceae; genus Sphaerisporangium; species Sphaerisporangium sp. NPDC049457. The sequence continues at coordinate 196,193 of NZ_JBVJHR010000017.1, forward strand.
TGTCGCCCTGGCGCAGGGCGATCTCGGCGCGGATGGCCGACAGCCGCGCCTGCCTGCTGGGCGCGTGCCGTGAGGACGCCTCGTCGATGAACAGGTCGCACCAGGGCGCCGCCTTGTCGGGACGGCCGCCGTAGGTGAGGGCGAGCAGGGCGCTCTCCACGGTGTCCATGGACACCTCGTCGAGCCGGGAGCCGCGCAGGATCCGCTCCACCACGGCGACGATCTCGTCGCGCGGCCCGCGGGTGAGCACGGCGGCCAGCGTGATCGCCGACTCCAGCCGGCGGTAGGCGGCCACGGACAGGATGGCCGCGCGGGACTGCTCGCCGCTCACCTGGGGCAGGTGCGACAGGAACGAGGTGTAGGAGCAGCGCAGCCAGGGCCGGGTGACCACCAGCTCGGTGACGGTGTCGGCGTCGAACTTCTCCCCCGACTCCGACGCCTCGGCCAGGTGCTTGAGCACCTCTTCCGCGTCGGCGAACCTGCCGTGCCACAGCAGGGCCTTGGCCAGCACGACGGCGTCGCTGCCGCGCAGGTTCCCCCGGTGCAGCGCGTCGGTCAGCTCGGGGAAGTGCCCGGTCGGAGTGCTGGGGTTGATGCGCCACTCGGCGCGCATCAGGGCGGTGGTGATCCTGACCCGCTGCTGCTCGTCGGAGCAGATGCGGCAGGCCAGGCGCAGGTAGGCGACGGCGGGCTCGACCTGGCCCTCGCGCAGGGCGTGGCGGGCGGCCTCTTCCAGGACGTCGACGGCCCAGGGCTGTTCGACCCGGCCGGCGTGCAGGATGTGGTCGGCGATCGCCGTGGTGGACCCGCCGCCGTCGTAGGTCAGCACCGCGGCGCGGCGGTGCAGGTCGGCCCGCTCGACGGGGTCGAGCTCGGCCAGGACGGCGGCGCGCGCCGACTCGTGGCGGAAGCGGCCCATGGACAGCAGGCCTGCGGCCGACAGCGAGTGCAGCTCGCGGCTGACGTACTCCTGTCCGGCGCCGAGCAGGCCGTCGAGCGAGTCGGGGTGGCCGAGGACGGCGAGGCCGGAGGCGACCTGGAGCATCTTGGGGTCGGCGCGGTGCAGGCACGAGACGACCGCCTGGCCGTACCCCTCGCCCGGCACCAGCTCGGCCGGGGCGCGTCCGGTGCTCCTGAGCGCGGTCTGGTAATCCTCGATGAGCCCGGACACCAGCAGCGGGTTGCCGCCGCTGAGGTTGTACCACTCGGCGGCGAACCGCTCGGCCGGCTCCTTGCCGGCCTGCTCGGCCACCACGCTCATGACGCCGGCCTGGGACAGCGGGGACAGCTGGATGCGCCGGCAGTGGGGCTGGCGGAGCAGCTCGGTGGGGAAGGACGTCTCGGCGTACCGGCCGTGGGTGGAGTGGCTGAACACCGCGACGATGGGGGCGAAGCGCACCCGGCGCGACAGGTAGGCCAGGCACAGCAGCGAGGCCCGGTCGGCGTGGTGCACGTCGTCCACGACGATCATCAACGGGTAGCGCTCGGACAGTTCGAGCAGCACGGTGCACAGGGAGTGGACGATCTGGGCGTCCACCTGGTTGAGCGGCTCGCCGCCGGAGGCCGTCGGCATGACGGTGCGGGCGCCCTCCTCCAGGAGGGCCATGGCCCGGTCACGCTCCTCCATGACGAGCGGAGCATCATGGATGAGCTGCCCGATCACGCCGAGGGGCAGGTCTCTCTCGGCCAGCGAGCCGGTCGCCATGATCGGCAGCGCGCCGAGCTCGGCCTGCTCGGCGAAGGAGTGCAGCAGGTCGCTCTTGCCGGTCGCGACCGTGCCGCTGACCAGGGCGACCCTGCCCTTACCCATGATTGCGCTGGCGAGGAGCCCCTCCAAGGAGGTCAGCGCCTCCTGTCGTTCGATCAGGCTCATGACGAGCCTCCCTTGTCGACGTTTACAGCTGTCGCCGCGTGGCGCCTTCCATTTGTCAGTACTTGTCCGAATTCGAAGTTGGTTGCCACGCTAAGTTGGTGCGCCTTCCAGCTGTTATCGAGCCGCTATCGATGGTGGGATCGCCGCCGCGCGGGCGGCGCGAGGTGCGGGGACGGCGGCGGACGCCGTGGCCGCGAGCGGCCGCGCGTGCGCGGCGGGGGCCTCCTGCCCTGCGGGAACGCGGTCCATGCGGGCGCGGGTCATGGCCGACCGGACCGCCGACAGCGCGGCGGCGCCCGTCTCCGCCGCGACCCCCGCGCCCCAGATCGACCTGCCGCCGGCCCTGCACTCGGCGTAGACCACCACCGCCTCCGCGCCGGCGTCCCTGGCGTGCGAGGCGTCGCGGGCGGTGTGGTGGACGGCCCGCACCTCCACGCCCCAGCGCGCCAGCGCCTCCTTCAGGCCCGCCACGCGGGCTCCTCGCGCGGCCCCGAGTTCGAAGCCCCCGCCGTCGATGTGCAGTTCGGCGATCACCGGGTCGCCGGTGAACACCAGCGGGATGGGCAGGGCCGGGTACTCCAGGTACTCGCGGTCGAACAGGTCCTTGACCCGTTCGGGCGCGACCTCGCCGCCCTCGGCGTCGGCGTGCGCCTGCACCACGCGGGCGAAGTCGGCCTGGAGCGGACGCGGCAGGCTCATCCCGTGCCAGGCGCCCATGATGTAGGCCACGCCGCCCTTGCCGGACTGGCTGTTGATGCGGACCACCGCCTCGTAGGTGCGGCCGACGTCCCGCGGGTCGATCGGCAGGTAGGGCATCTCCCACGGCAGGCGCCGGGCGGGAACGCCCGCCTCGGCGGCGGCGTGCTCCATGGCGTCGAAGCCCTTGTTGATCGCGTCCTGGTGCGAGCCGGAGAACGAGGTGTACACCAGGTCGCCCCCGTAGGGGTGGCGGGGGTGGACGGGCAGCCGGTTGCAGTGCTCCACGGTGCGGCGCACGCCGTCCAGGTCGGAGAAGTCGATGCCGGGGTCGACGCCCTGGGCGAGCATGTTGAGGCCCAGGGTGACCAGGCACACGTTGCCGGCCCGCTCGCCGTTGCCGAACAGGCAGCCTTCGACGCGCTGCGCCCCGGCGAGCAGCGCCATCTCGGCGGAGGCGACGCCGGTGCCGCGGTCGTTGTGCGGGTGGACCGACAGGCAGACGTGCCCGCGGCGCGTGAGGTTGCGGTCGATCCACTCGATCTGGTCGGCGAAGACGTTCGGCATCGAGCGCTCGACGGTCGTGGGGAAGTTCAGGATGATCTCCCGCCCCTCGTCCGGGCCCCACTCGTCCATGACGGCCTCGCACACCTCCAGCGAGAACTCCGGCTCTGTGTCGTTGAACAGCTCGGGCGAGTACTGGAAGCCGAGGTCGCAGTCGCCCAGCAGCCTGTCGGCGTACTTCATGACCAGCCGGGTGCCGCGCACCGCGAGGTCCTTGCACTCGTCGCGGTCCATCCCGAAGACCACCCGCCGGAACAGCGGCGAGGTGGCGTTGTACAGGTGGACGGTGGCGCGCCGGGCGCCCTCCAGGCTCTCCACCGTGCGCCTGATCAGCTCGTCGCGCGCCTGCACCAGCACCGAGACGCGCACGTCGTCGGGGATGCGGTCGCCTTCGATGAGGGCGCGCACGAAGGTGAAGTCGTCCTGGCTGGCGACCGGGAAGCCGATCTCGATCTCGCGGTAGCCCATGCGCACCAGAAGGTCGAACATCGCCATCTTGCGCTCGGGGCCCATGGGGCGGGCGAGCGACTGGTTGCCGTCGCGCAGGTCGGTGGACAGCCAGCGCGGGGCGGAGGTGATGACGTTGCCGGGCCAGCGGCGGCCGGGCAGGTCCACCGGCGCGCAAGGGCGGTAGCGGGCCGCCCGGTGCGCGGCCGGGCCGATGGCGGCGAGGCCGCGGGCGGCCTCGGTGGTGTCGACTGTGGTCACGGTGTGGTTCCCTTCTCCCCTTGGTACGCCCTGCGCCGCCGTGCGCCGCCCGGGAGGGGGAAGGCCGGACCGGGCACGGCGGGAATGCCGTCGGTCACGCGATCCGGAAATGGGTGGAATACGAATACGGGGACAGCATCACCTGTATCTGGTAGGAGTCCGTCTCATCCTGCATTCGGAATGTCACGATGATTTCCGGGTACGCCGCGCTGACGCCGAGGCCGACGAAGTAGTAGTCGCTGTCGAAGACGATGCGGTAGAGCCCGCGTTCGAGCTTCTTGTCCCGCCACTCGCTGATGCGGCCCTCGCTGTCGGTCTCGGCGTCGGCCAGGTCGTGCCATCCACCGATGCCGTCGCGCTCCAGGCGGGCTCGCACGCCGGCGGCCGACCGGCCGTAGACGCCGTCCAACGCCTGCGCGGTAACACTCATGTCCAGCACACCTATCTGCCGTGCCCGCCGCGACGGACAGCCCTAAGCATCGCGCCTGCGCGCCGCCGACCGGCGCTCCCCACTGCGTGCACGCGCGCGGTTCCGGGGCGTTCGTCCGCACGGACCACCGTCCCTCGCGCGACGCGTGTACGGCGGGACGCGCCGGCGCCGGCGTGACGCCAGGCCAGTCCCGGCCTGGGGGCAAGAGTGCCTAACGGGGCTATCGATCCGCTTTCCGGTTTCTATTCATGGCCGCCCTCTCCTCCGGTTCCTGAGGGCGTCGGCGCAGCTCAGACCGCTTTTCGCGCCGCGCGGACGACGTCCGGGACGGCCAATGCGCCCGGCGATATCAGAAAAGACCAGAAATAAGCGGATGTATACCCCTGAGCTGCCGGGATGGCGGGCGAGAAGCGATCCGATAAGGACCGAATGGTGATGGTTTCTACGTTGACGGTGTTCCAGCGAATCGCTGATGGACGACCGCACCGCGACACCGGAAGAGGTCAAGGAAATGAGCGCTCAGAGCAGCGGCCGCGGCCATCGGCCTCTCTCCCCCGCAGTCGCCGCCGGCGGCCACGGCGCCCAAGCCGTCCCGGGCGCGGCCCGCCGTCCGCGGACGCCCGGCGGCTCGACGCCGGCGACCGCCCACCGCGCCGCCGCCGGTTCGGGCAACACGCCCTGGGGCTGACATCCCGGCTCACCATCCCGCACCTGCGCGCATTCGCGGCGCCGCCGACGTCGAATCACGAATGTCCACATCTGGCCACGAATCCCGTCAAGACCTCCCACGGAGTGTGTTAGAAACTACCCAGAGCGGGACATATCACTATTCGGTCACGCCCGCCCTGCAAACCGGTAGCACACGCGAATGGACATCAGGAGTGCGAGAAGTATCCGTAGACTCTCTATAGATCCGAACCTCGTATAGTTGTACTATCCAGACATAAGTGACATCGCCATAAGTAACCAGCTCGCATCCGACAGTAGATGCCGAGCGAGGGCCATAAGCTATTCGGTGATGTTCACCACGAGGGTGGATCTCCTGGCATCACGTTTCCGTGTACCTCTCGCATCGGAGGGTGATCGAACTTCCGGATGGGCCGCGAGTCTTGTCGCAAGGAGATGCAGTGCAATTCGGGATTCTGGGGGCACTTGAGGCGCTTGCCGCCGACCGCCGGCTAGATCTTGGCGGCATCCGACAGCAGATCGTGCTCGCCGTGCTGCTCCTGGACGCCAACAGGGTGGTCACCATCGGCCGGCTCATGGAGGCCATCTACGGCGACGAGCCGCCCACCACCTCCCGCGCCCAGGTCCAGATCTGCATCTCCTCACTCCGGCGGCTGTTCGCCGCCAACGGCAGCCCCGACATCATCGCCACGCAGTCGCTGGGCTACTCCATCCGCGTCGCCGCCGACCAGATCGACGCCCAGTGCTACGAGAGCCTGGTGCAGCGGGCCCGCCGCGCCCGCGAGGCCCGCAACGTCAACGAGGCGATCCGGCACTACCGCGAGGCCCTGGCCCTGTGGCGGGGGCCGGCCCTGGACGGCATCGAGAGCAGGCTCGTGCAGTCGGCCGCCAGCCGGCTGACCGAGAGCCGCATCACCGCCAACGAAGACTGCATCCAGCTCGAACTCGACCTCGGCCGCCACCACGAGCTGGTGGGCGAGCTGACCGAGCTCACCGAGGAGCATCCGTTGCGCGAGCGGCTGCGCGGCCTGCTCATGACCGCGCTGTACCGCTCGGGCCGCCAGGCCGAGGCCTTACAGGTCTACCGCAACGCCCGCCGCACGATGATCGAAGAGCTGGGCATCGAGCCCAACGAGCGGCTGCAGCAGCTCGAACACGCGATCCTCACCTCCGACGAGAGCCTCGCCGCCCCGCCGCCGCCTCCCCCCGACAAGATCGAGGTACAGCCGCCGGCCGGGGCGATGCCCAACGTCCCCGGCATGCTGCCGACCGACATCGCCGACTTCACCGGGCGCACCAAGCAGATCGAGGACATCCGCCAGCGCCTGATGCTGGCCTCGGAGGACCGCACGCGCTTCGCCGTCCCGATCATCGTGGTCGTGGGCAAGCCCGGCGTCGGCAAGACCACCATCGCCGTGCACGCCTCGCACGCCGTCGGCGAGCGCTTCCCGCACGGGCAGCTGTTCGCCGACCTGCACGGCGGGGCCTCCCGTCCCACCAGTCCCATGCAGGTGCTCGAACGGTTCCTGCGCGTCCTCGGGGTGCCGGGCACCGCGATACCCGACGGCCTGGAGGAGCGGGCCGAGATGTACCGCGCGCTGCTGGCCGACCGCAAGATGCTGATCGTGCTGGACGACGCCGGCAGCGAGAGCCAGGTCCTGCCGCTGCTCCCCGGCAACCCGTCCTCCGCGGTGATCATGACGAGCAGGAGCCGGCTGGCGGGCCTGGCGGGCGCGAGCCACGTCGACGTGGAGACCTTCGACTCCGACCAGTCGGTGAACCTGCTGTCCCGCATCGCCGGCATCGAGCGGGTGCAGTCGGAGATCGAGGCCGCCGAGGCGCTGGCCGAGCTGTGCGGCCACCTGCCGCTGGCGCTGCGCATCGCAGGCGCGCGGCTGTCGGCCCGCCCGCACTGGAGCATCGAGCAGCTGGTGAGCCGCCTGGAGGACGAGACCCGCCGCCTGGACGAGCTCAAGCACGGCGAGATGGGCATCCGGGCGAGCATCTCGCTCACCTACGACAGCGTCGGCGAGGACGCGCGGCGGCTGTTCCGGCGGCTGACGATCCTGGACTCCCAGATCTTCTCGGCCTGGGTGAGCGCCGCCCTGCTCGACCAGCCGCTCCCCATCGCCCAGGATCTGCTCGACGACCTGGCCGACGCCCAGCTCATCGAGACCACCGGCGTCGGGTACGGCGTGCACAGCCAGTACCGCTTCCACGACCTGATCCGGGTGTTCGCCCGCGAGCGCCTGGCGGCCGAGGAGTCCCCCGGCGAGCGCAACGCGGCGCTCGAACGCGTCCTCGGCGGCCTGCTGTTCCTGGCCGAGGCGGCCCACCGCCGCGAGTACGGCGGCGACTACGTGCAGATACACAGCGAGGCCCCGCGCTGGCCGCTGCCGGCCAAGCTGGTCGGCCAGCTCGTGGCCTCGCCGCTGCAGTGGTACGAGCGCGAGCGCTCGATGCTGGTGTCGGGCATCCGCCAGGCGGGCCAGGCGGGCCTGGTGGAGCTGTGCTGGGACCTGGCGATCAGCTCGGTGACGCTGTTCGAGTCGCGCGTGTACCTCGACGACTGGCGCGAGACCCACCAGGTGGCGCTGACGGCCGCCCGGCAGGCGAACGACCTGTGCGGGCAGGCGGCCATGCTGTACTCCCGCGGCTCGCTCTACATCACCGAGCAGCGGTTCGGCGACGCGCGCTGCGACTTCGAGGCGGCGGTCCAGCTGTTCGAGGAGGTCGGCAACCGCCAGGGGACGGCCCTGGTGATCAGGAACATCGGGTTCCTGGACCGGCTGAGCGGCCAGTTCGCCGACGCCGAGGCGCACTACCGGCGCGCCCTTGAGATCTTCCGCGGCAACGGCGACCAGGTCGCCTCGGCGTACGTGCTGCACAACCTCGCCCAGCTCCGGCTGGAATTCGACGACCTGCCCGGCGCGCAGCGGCTGCTGACCGAGGCGCTGGAGATCAGCCGCAGCAGCGGCAGCAGGCGGGTGGAGGCGCAGGTCCTGCACCGCATCGGCCACACCTACCTGCAGTCCGACCAGCCGGCGCTCGCGGTGGAGGTGTTCGAGGAGGCCCTGACGGCGGTGCGCAACATCGGCGACCCCACCGGGGAGGCGTACGCGTTGCACGGTCTCGGCATCGCCCGCATGCGGCGGGGCGAGCTGACCGAGTGTGAAAGCGCTCTCACCCGCGCCCTGATGCTGGCGAGCGCGTCCAACGAGCACCTCGTCGAGGCACGGGTGCAGCTCGGCCTCGGCGAGCTGGCCATGGCCCGCGACGACGCCCCCCAGGCGGTCATCTACCTGGAGCAGGCCCTGTCGCTGTTCCGCCAGATGCACATGCCGCTCCAGGAGGCCCGCACCCTGATCAGGCTCAGCGACGCCCAGCAGACCGCCGGCGACGTCGAGGCCGCACAGGACTCCCTCAACCAGGCACTCACGCTGACCGACAAGATGGACGCCCCCGTGGCCGAGCAGATGCGCGGCCAGCTCACCCAGCGACTGGGCGAGTGCCGCTGACCCCGTTCAGCCGGTGGCGTCGTCCGGGCGGGCGGTGACGGGGCGCAGGCGGTTGAGCCGGAGGGCGAGCTGGATCTCCAGGGCGCGTTCGGGCGACTGCCAGCCGTCGCCGAGCAGCCTGCCCACCCGGTCCAGCCGCTGGGTGACGGTGTTGACGTGGATGTGCAGCCGCTCGGCGGTGCGCGACAGGCTGGAGCCGGTGCCGAAGTAGTTCTCCAGGGTCCGCACGAGCGCGGTGCCGCGCCGCCGGTCGTAGGCCAGGACCGGCCCGATGGCACCCTCCAGGAATCCGCCGACGTCGCGGTCGCGGCCGATGAGCAGGCCGACGAAGCCCAGCTCGTCGCTGCCGGCCCCCTCGCCTTCGCGCCCCAGGGCCAGCAGGGCCTCCGCGCAGCGGCGAGCCTCGCCATAGGCGTCGGCGACGGCGGCCGGGCCGTGGACCGGGCCCGCCGCGCCGGCGGTGACGGGGGTGCCGAGCGAGGCGCCGAGCTCCTTGGCCACCCTGCGGGCCGCCGCGGCGGGGTCCACCCCGGGCAGCAGCAGGATGGTCTCCTTTCCCCTCGCGGCCACCAGGCCGTGGCGGGAGGCGGCGTCGGAGGCGGCCCAGAACGCCGTGCGCCGGGCCGAGACCGGCTCCTCCGCGCGGTGCCGGGCGACGACCAGGATGTGCGGGGCGTCCAGGTCGACGCCGAGCAGCCGCGCCCGGCCGTGCAGGGCGTCGGAGTGGACCGCCCGGCCGGTGAGCAGGTCGTCCAGCAGCTCGCCGCGCACCCGGCCCTCGGCGGCGGCGGCCGTGCGGCGGAACAGCAGGAGCAGCGCGGTGACCAGGGCGGCGCGTTCGAGGATCCGCTGGTCGGCGCCCGAGACCTCGTCGGGGTTGCGCAGCACGAGCGTGCCGAGGTTCTCCGCGCCGGAGGCGACCGACGCCCCCCACAGGTCCCCGCGCTGGACGGTGCGGCCGAGGCGGCGGGACGCGGCGGCCGCGGCGGCGACCTCGGCCTCGTCCAGGTCGCCGGCGGAGCCGACCTGGGCCAGCCGCCGCCCGTCGGCGTCCAGCACGACGATCGCGCCGCCGAGGATGTCGGTGACCACCGCGGCGACGTCCTCGACCCCGCCGCCGCGCACGACCAGGCCGGTCATGCGGTCGTGGGCCTGGGCGGCGCGCTCGACGGAGGCGCTGTGCGCCTGCAGGAGCCGGTTGGCGGAGCTGAGCTCGCCGAGGGCCGTGCGGGTCTCCTCCAGCAGGCGCGCGTTGTCCAGCGCGACGGCGGCGTGGGCGGCCAGCGAGGCGAGCAGCGCCACCTCCTCCTGGGCGAAGGGCCGGGCGCTGCGGTTGGCGGCGAACAGCACGCCGATGATCTGGGCGCCGAGCCGCATCGGGACGCCGAGGATGGCGACCAGCGCCTCCTCCTTCACGGCGGCGTCGATGTGGGTGCGGTGGCGGAAGCGCTCATCGGCGAAGTAGTCGGCGCTGGCGTACGGGGTGCCGGTCTGGGCCACCAGGCCGCCGAGGCCCGCGCCCATGGGCAGCCGCAGCGCCCGGAAGGCGGCCGACACCGACCCGTCGGTGACCCGCATGTAGGTGTCGCCGCGGTCGGCGTCGTGCAGGGTCATGTAGGAGATGTCGGCGTGCAGCAGCCTGCGGGCGCGGCGCACGATGGCCTCCAGCACGGCGCCGACGTCGCGCAGCCCCGCCAGGTCGCCGGCCGTCTCGAACAGCGCCGACAGCTCGGCCTCGCGGCGGGCCCGGTGCTCCAGCAGCGCACGCACGCGCAGCGCGGCGAGCTTGGCCTGGTCGAGCTCGGCGAGCGTCTCGGGGGCGGCGCCGGCGGCGCGCGCCTCGACGAGCGGGGCCTCGAACTCCACCGGCGGGGCCTCGCGGGCGAGCAGGTCGAGAAAGACGGTGCAGCTCATGGGGTTCATTGTCCCCTTGATCACGATATATCCCCCGATGCGGCAGCCTGGTGGCGACGGCGTCTCCGGACGGCTCTCAGTGCGCCGTCCAGCCGCCGTCGATGGCGAGGGACGTCCCGGTGATCATCGACGCCTGCGGCGAGCACAGGTAGGCGACGGCCTCGGCGACCTCCTCGGGCTCGATCAGCCGCCGGATGGCCGCCGGGGCCAGCATGACCTGCTCGACGACCTCCTCCGGCGCCAGGTCGTGCACCCGCGCCTGGTCGGCGATCTGCTCCTCCACCAGCGGCGTGCGCACGTAGGCGGGGTTCACGCAGTTGGAGGTGACCCCGTGCGGGGCCCCTTCCAGGGCGATCACCTTGGACATGCCCTCCAGGGCGTGCTTGGCGGTGACGTAGGCGACCTTGTACGGCGAGGCGCGCAGGCCGTGCACCGAGGAGATGTTGACCACGCGCCCCCAGCCCCGCTCGTACATGCCGGGCAGGACCCGCCGGGCCAGGCGGAACGGCGCCTCCACCATGATCTTCAAGATGGCCGTGAAGGTCTCGGGCGGGAAGTCGGGGATCGGCGCGACGTGCTGGAAGCCGGCGTTGTTGACCAGGATGTCCACCGCGCCGCAGTCGAGCGCGTCCACCGCGGCCATGTCGGTCAGGTCGGCGCCCAGCGCCACCCCGCCGATCTCGCCGGCGGCCTCGCGCGCCTCCCGCTCGCGGACGTCCAGGATGAGGACATGCGCTCCCGCGCCCGCCAGTCGCCGGGCGCAGGCGCGCCCGATGCCGCTCGCTCCGCCGGTCACCAGGGCACGCCGGCCGGTCAGATCCATCGCGGCTACCTGCCCGGCGGTCACGCTCGTTGAAACCACAGCGAATGCTCCTAGATGTACGGGAATGCGGTGGGCCGTCGAACCGATCCGGCCGCGGTCACACCGGCGAGCCGACGTCCTGCGGCCGGGCGGGCGAGCCGTCCGGCGCGCCGCCGGGCGGCGGGTCCTGCGCCCGGCCGTCCGCGCGGGCCCGCAGCAGGTCGCGGGCGGTGCCCCAGACGCCGCGGCGGAAGACCAGCACGATGACCACGAAGATCGTGCCGGTGACGATGCCGATGCCCTCGAAACCCGAGGTGACCAGGTAGTCGTTCAGCTCGACCACCAGGGCGGCGCCGAGCACCCCGCCCCACAGCGTGCCGATGCCGCCGAGGACGACCATCATCACCGCCTGCCCCGAGGTGGTCCAGTACACGTTCTCCAGCGAGGCGAACCCGTGGCCGATCGCGAACAGCCCGCCGGCCAGCCCCGACAGCGCGGCCGACAGCACGAACGCCAGCAGCCGGTAGCGGTCCACCGGGTAGCCGAGCGCCTGCGCCCGCGCCGGGTTGTCCCTGATCGAGGCGAGCACCCGGCCGAACGGCGAGCGCACGATGCGCCACACGGCGGCGAAGCCGATCAGCACCAGCGGCAGGCCGGCGTAGTAGAACAGGAACGAGTCCGACAGGTCCAGGCCGAACAGCTCGCGCGGGACGCCCTGCAGGCCGTTCTCTCCGCCGGTCAGGTCGCGCCACTGGTTGACCACGAAGTACACCATCTGGGCGAACGCCAGCGTGACCATGGCGAAGTAGATGCCGCGCAGGCGCACCGACAGGTAGCCGATGGGCAGGGCGAGCACGGCGGCGAACGCGGCGCCGCCGAGCACGGCCACCGGGAACGGCAGCCCGGTGCGCAGGGCGATGAGACCGGCGACGTAGGCGGCGCCACCCCAGAAGGCGGCGTGCCCGAAGGACAGCAGCCCGGTGAAGCCGAGCAGCAGGTCCAGCGCCGCGGCGAACAGCGCCCAGCAGGCGATGTCCAGCGCGACCGGCGGATAGACCATCCAGGGCAGCGCCAGGGCGAGCAGCAGCCCGGCGACGAGCAGGAGCGGCCGAGCGGCGAGCCGGGAAAGGATCACGACGGCGACTCCTCGCGTCCGAACAGGCCGGCCGGGCGCCACAGCAGCACGGCCGCCATCAGGATGAACACCAGCGTCTGCGACAGCGCGGGCACGTAGAGGTTGCCCAGCGCCGAGACCAGCCCGATGGCGAACCCCGCCGCCACCGAGCCGAAGATCGAGCCGAGGCCGCCGATGACCACGACCGCGAAGACGGTGATGATCAGGTCGGAGCCCATCAGCGGGTTGACCGCGCGCATGGGCGCGGCGAGGACCCCGGCGAACCCGGCCAGCGCGATGCCGAAGCCGAACACCGGCGTGACCCAGCGCCCGACGTCGATGCCGAGCGCGCGGGTCAGCTCGGGCCGCTCGGTCGCCGCCCGGACGATCATGCCGACGCGGGTGCGGGTGAGCACCACCCAGACCGCCGCGCAGACCACCAGGGAGACGGCCGGCACGAACACCTGGTAGGCGGGGTAGGTGAACAGCCCGAGGTCCACGGTGCCCGACAGCGCTTCGGGGCGGGGATAGGGCTGGGACTGCACGCCGTACTCCCGCTTGACCAGGTCCTGCAGGATCAGGGCGAGCCCGAAGGTGAACAGGAAGTTGTACAGCGGGTCCAGCGGGGCGAGCCTGCGGATGAACAGCCGCTCCAGCAGGGTGCCCGCCACCCCGAGCACGACCGGGACCAGCACCAGCGCGGCCCAGAAGTTCACGCCGAAGGAGTCCAGCAGGACGTAGGACCCGAACGCGCCGAGCATGTAGAAGGCACCGTGGGCGAAGTTGACCACGCCCAGCATGCCGAAGATGACGGCGAGGCCCAGGGCGAGCAGGGCGTAGAAGGCGCCTCCCACCAGGCCGTTGAACGCCTGTTGGAGCACGGTGACCTCCAGAGGACGAGGTGGCGGGCGCGCCGGCCGGGCGAGGCCGGGCGCCCGCCGGGGATCAGAGCTTGCAGGCGGGGCTCGCCGGCTGGAACGCCTGGTCGGCCGGGATGGTGCGCAGGACCTTCTCGTAGTCCCAGGGCTCCTTGACCTCGCTGGACGGCTTGACCTGGGCGAGCGAGACGTCGTGCAGCAGCAGGTGGTCCTGGGCGCGGATGGTCCCGTTCTCGGCGAAGGCGTCCTCGAACTTGTAGCCCTCGAGCTGCTCGACCACCGCGTCGGCGCCGTCGGTGCCGGCCCGCTGCACGGCCTCCAGGTACTGCGTGGCGGCGGAGTAGTTGGCGGCGTTGGGGAAGCTCGGCCGCTTGTTCGCCTTGGCCTGGAACTTGTCGGCCCAGGCGCGGTTGCCCGGCGAGGCGTTCCAGTACCAGGCGTCGGTGAACTTGGTGCCGGCCAGCGCGTCCGGGCCGAGGGAGTGGATGTCGGTGATGAACATGAGCCCGACGGCCAGGCCGATGCCCTTGTCGCGCAGCTTGTACTCGTTGTACTGCTTGACCAGGTTGACCAGGTCACCGCCGGCCTGCATGGTGCCGAGCACCTCGGGCTTCGGGCTCAGGCCCGGCGCCTTGAGCAGGAACGTCGAGAAGTTGTCGTTCGGGAACGGCGCGGGGTCGCTCTGGATCACCGTGCCGCCGGCGCCGGTGACGGCGGCGGTGAAGTTCTTCTGCATGTCCTGCCCGAAGGCGTAGTCCGGGTAGACGATGTACCAGTTCTTGGAGCCGTCCTTGGTCACCGTGTCGCCGGTGCCGTGGGCCAGCATGTAGGTGTTGTACCCATAGTGGAAGGTGTACTTGTTGCACTGGGCGCCTTCCAGCTCGGTGGTGGCGGCGCCGATGTCCATGAAGATCTTCTTCTTGCCCTTGGCGACGCCCGCCACGGCCAGCGCCGCCGCCGAGGACGGCACGTCCAGGATGACGTCGGCCTGCCGGCGGTCGTAGAGCTCCTGCGCCTTGGAGTTGGCCACCTCGGGCTTGTTCTGGTGGTCGGCGGACACCACCTCGACGTCCTTGGCCACCGCCTTGTCGCCGTACTTGGCCTTGTAGTCCTCGACGGCCATCTGGACGGCGGTGACGCTGCTCTTGCCCGACAGGTCGGCGTAGATCGCCGACTGGTCGTTCAGCACGGCGAGCACGACCTTGCCGTCGCTGATCTTGTCTCCGCTCCCCCCGCCGCCGGGTCCGCCTGCGCAGCCGGCGAGCGTGGCTCCCGCCGCCACCAGGGCGGCGGCTCGGCCCAGAGCTTTCATATGTCTCTCCTGTAGGTCTTTTCCGGGGCGTGAGAACTCCGGGGGGTGCGGATCCGGGGGGTGACTCCGGGGGACATGCGCGGGGCGCCGCCGGAGCGCGAGGCTCCGGCGCCGTCTCCGGTGTGCGGCCGTGGCGTGCCGGCCGGTGGCGGGCGCCGGGGGCGGGCCGGGTCAGATGCCGAGGTGGTCGAGCAGTTCGTGCTCGCGGGCGCGCATCTCGTCGTTGTCCAGCGACTCGACGATCCGTCCCTCGGCGAGCAGGTAATGACGGTCGGCCACCGTCAGGGCGAAGTGCACGTTCTGCTCGATCAGCAGCACGGTCGTGCCCTGCCGCTTGACCTCGCGCAGGATGTCCCCGATCTGCTGGACGATCAGCGGCGACAGGCCCTCGGTCGGCTCGTCGCACAGCAGCAGCCGCGCCCCCATGCGCAGCACCCGTGCCAGGGCGAGCATCTGCTGCTCGCCGCCCGACAGCTTGGTGCCGGGGAACGCGCGCCGCTCGGCCAGCCGGGGGAAGGTCTCGTAGACCCGCGAGAGCGGCCACGGGTCGGGGCCGACGCGGGGCGGCAGGGTGAGGTTCTCCTCGACGGTGAGAGTGGAGTACACCCCCCGGTCGTCGGGGACGTAGCCGAGCCCCTGGCGGGCCCGCCGGTGCGCCGGCAGCCGGGTGATCTCCTCGCCGAGGAAGGAGACGCTGCCGGTGTAGCGCCCTTGCAGGCCCATCAGGCAGCGCAGGAGCGTGGTCTTGCCGGCGCCGTTGCGGCCGACGAGCGTGACGATCTCGCCCTGCCCGACCCGCAGGGACACCTCGCGCAGCACCTGCGCCTCGCCGTACCAGGCCGACAGGCCGCCGACGGCCAGCAGGGAGGTGGTGTCAGTCCTCGGCATGGGGATCTCCCAGGTAGGCGCTGATGACCCGTGGGTCGTGGCGGATCTCGGCGTAGGGCCCTTCGACGAGCACGCGCCCGCTCTGCAGGACGGTCACCCGGTCGGCCAGGCTGGACACGACGCTCATGTTGTGCTCGACCATGACGACGGTGCGCCCGGCGCGGACCTTCCTGACCAGTTCCACGGTGCGGTCGATGTCCTCGACGCCCATGCCGGCGGTCGGCTCGTCCAGCAGCAGCACGCGGGGGTCGAGCGCCAGGGCCAGGGCCAGCTCCAGCGCACGCTTGTGGCCGTAGGCGAGGGTGCCCGCCGGGGTGCCGGCGTGCGCTGCCAGGCCGACCTGGTCGAGCAGTTCGGCGGCGCGCTCGGCGTACCGGTCGAGCAGGCGGCCGGAGCGCCAGAAGCGCCAGGTGACCCCGGTGGCGCCCGCCAGCGCGAGTTCGACGTGCTCGCGCGGGGTCATCTGCGGGAACAGGCTGGTGATCTGGAACGACCGGGCGACGCCGAGGCGGGCCACCTGTTCGGGACGTCTGCCGGTCAGGTCGTGCTCGCCGAGCATGATGCGGCCCGCGGTGGGCTTGAGGAAGCCGGTCAGCAGGTTGAACAGCGTGGTCTTGCCCGCGCCGTTGGGCCCGACCAGCGCGTGGACGTCGCCCTCCGCGATGTCCAGGTCCACCCCGTCGACGGCGCGGAAGCCCCTGAACTCCTTGGCCAGGCCCTGCGCCCGCAGGACGGGACCGTCCATGTGGCTCTCCTCCTCGTCGTCTCGATCCGGCGTCGTCATCCGGCGTCGTCATCCGGCACGGTCGCCCCGCGCCGGCCGTGCGCGGTGTTACCCGGGGATGACCTGGCCGTTAACGGACGAAGTCGTTGTGACGCGGAACACTAAGTGAGCCGGCGGGGCCGTTCCATGTGGCGGCGGCACACAATCCGCCGCGGCGGGGCGGGGGCGGCGCACATGTTCCGCAGGTCAGCGGCCGTCCCACGGGACCGCGGCAGGTGTGTGGGGCGGCCACGTGCCCGGCTCATCCCTCCCGGGCGGCGGGCGGGACGCACCGATGGCGCCGGGGACGGCCTCGCGGGACGCGGGACATGGCGGCGCCGGACATGAGCGGCCGGCCGATTGTGGGTACGGCGGACGTGGCCCGGATCACAGCCGATGAGCACCATGGCGACACCGCTCGGGCGCCGCGTCGCCCGTCCCTGTGTGAGGAGCCCCCATGCGATCCATCCGACGACGTCCGGGCCGGCTGACGGGCCTGGCCGCGGCCGCCCTGGCCGGCGCGACACTGCTCGGGCCCGTGCCCGCCGCCGGAGCCTCCGCCGCCTCCTGTGCGGGGCTGGACCGGATCACCGTGCCGGGGGCGGAGAAGCAGATCTCCGCGTGCCTGCCCGACCTGACCACGGCCGGGACGGTGGCCTCGGGCCACTCGGTCGCCGCCGACTTCGCCGGGCTCACCTCGGCCGGGGCGAGGAACCCCTCCGGAGTCCCCGGCGCGCAGATCGACGGGTACTTCACCGACACCTCCACGTTCAACACCGCCCACGGCTGGAACCACGACAGCCAGTTCGTGATCCGGCTGCCCGCGCGCTGGAACGGCGGGCTGGTCGTCGCCGGGACGCCGGGGGTCCGGCGGCAGTACGCCAACGACTACGCGATCTCCGACTGGGTGCTGGCGCGCGGGTACGCGTACGCGGCCACCGACAAGGGCAACAGCGGCGCGGCCTTCTACCAGGACGGCGTCAGGCCCGGCGACGCCATGGTGGAGTGGAACAGGCGGGTCACCCAGCTCACCCGCGCCGCCAGGGCGGTGGTCGCCCAGCGGTACGGCCGCGCGCCGCGCCGCACCTACGCCGCCGGCATCAGCAACGGCGGCTACCTGGTGCGCTGGCAGCTCGAGAACCACCCCGAGCTGTACACCGGGGGCCTGGACTGGGAGGGCACCCTGTGGCGCGAGGAGGGCCCGAACCTGCTGCGGTTCCTGCCGCCGACGCTGCGCGAGTACCCCGCGTACGCCGCGACCGGCGACGCCGCGGCGCACGACGCCATCATCGCGGCGGGCTTCGCGCCCGGCTCGGAACCGCTGTGGGACTACCACCACAAGGTCTACTGGGATCTCACCCAGCGCATCTACCGCGAGGAGCTCGACCCCGGCTACGACGGCGCGGCGGAGGCGGGCACCCCGTTCTGCGCGCCGGGGACCCCGGCGTGCGACGCCGACTACGACTACGCCTCCCGGCCCAAGGCCGTGCATGAGGCGGTCGGGCGCATCGCGCTGACCGGCCGCATCGACCGGCCGCTGATCACCCTGCACGGCACGCTGGACACCCTGCTGCCCATCGGCCAGGACTCCGACGTCTACGACCGGCTGATCGAGTCGCGCGGACGCGACCGGCTGCACCGGTACTACCGCATCGAGGGCGGCAACCACGTCGACGGCCTGTACGACGCACACCCGCAGCTGCTCCGCCCCATCCTGCCGTGCTTCCGCGACGCCTTCGCCGCCCTTGAAGCCTGGACGACCCGAGGCGAGACCCCGCCCGCCGACACCACCATCCCCCGCCCGCCCTCCGGCGACCTCGCCAACTCCTGCTCCATCGCCCGGCCGCACTGACCTGAGAGGCCGGGTACGCGGCTCACGCGTCCAATCCTGGAGGGCTGCCAGCCCGAACCGGCCGCCCTCCTTACCTGCGCGTGCGCAGCCGACCGAAGGCCGAAGGCATGGGGGTGTCGCGGCCGGCCGTCCCCATCGGGCGGCGCGCACGACCTCGCGGCGCCGAGCGACACGGCCGAAGGCCGCGGGCTCATCTCCGTGTCGAGTTGCCGGCGCCGATGGCGGCCTGACTACTGCGGAGGAACGAGGCTGCGACGGTCGCCGGCTGGTCGAGGTATCCGGCGACCATGGCGCCATCGCGGATCAGCATCAGGTCGTCGGCGACCTCTCCGGAACCCGAACCCGTGATCACCACGCCGCGCACTCCTTGTGCTGTCCACGAACGTCCAGCGAGCTTGTCGCGAGATTTCAGCCGTATGCCTCAGTACGAACATGTGTCGGTCGCGCCTTATTCGAGCTAGGTAGAGTAAGGACATGACGGGTCCCACGAGGATCACCGCTCCGACGCTTGACGTCTTGGAGGCCTTCCTCCAGGCGCACACCCGAGGTGTGGAACTGCACGGATGGGCGATCGCCAAGGCGACCGGGCGCTCGGGCCCCACCGTTTATGGAGTGCTTGATCGCCTTGAGGACGCCGGGTGGATCGAAGGCGTCTGGGAAGATCAGGACCAACAGGCGAACAGACCTCGCCGGCGGCTCTACCGCCTCAGCGGAATAGGAGTCGCCCATGCCCGCGCTCTGGTCGCGGATCGACGTCCCGAGGCGCTCCGCGCCATTCCAGGCCTCGGGTTCCTGTTCGCGGTTTACGCTTCGCTGGTCGGGAGCGTCCTATGAGCGGGTCCGAGGTCGCCGTCGCCGTGATCTTGGGCTTGCTCATCAACGAATGCTGCGACATAGCACCATGGCTCGCTCGCACGCTTGTGAAGTGGTCTGCCCGTCTTCGCTACAACGATCGCTCACGAGCGGAGACACGCGCCGAGGAACTCACCGCTTTCATCAACGACCGCCCCGGAAAACTGCTGAAGCTGGCAACGGCGCTGGCGTTCGTGTTCGTCTCCCTGGTTTCCTATGGCAATCAAGCCATACGCCGTTGGACCTCATCCACTGTCGACAGACTGCGGCCACAAGACGAGGCATTCGCGTCTGTAATGCGGTGGACGATCGGCCGCCACGGCGCCAAGCGCTCCTATCGGGACCCCCGTTTCGACCGAGTGATCGTCTGCCTCACCTGCGGGGGAGACGGCAGGGGCGATGGAGGCAAGACCTGTCGTACCTGCCAGGGAAACGGCACCCTCAACTTCTTCGAGCCTCCGGAGGCCGGCTAGCCCGCGTCGATCGACCCCGGCATAGGGACACACGCCACGGCGATCCCGGCGGCCCGACCGAGTGCCGCACTCGCACCCGCGGCATCCTGACCACGCCTTCCCGCTCGTAACTCGCTCAGGGCACGGGAGCCGACCATTCGATGCGGGGAGGGCGAACCGCCGCGCACAACGGCTGTCCGCGCGAGTCGGTCAAGCCCAGACGCCCTACCAATAGCCCCGTCCTCACCGCGGCGTCCAGCACTTTCGTGGGGACGGCATCCAGCAACAGCTTCGCCCGGCGGAACATCGTGAACCCCCCGGCCTCAACCACCGTCCCCCAGGACAGGTACACGAACCGGCCACCCGGCGATCCCCGCAGGAATGGGCCGAGAAGATCCCATCCACTGTCCTTCGCCGTGGTTGTGGCCTCCACCTCCCACACAGCCGCCGGCGCATCGCCGGGACGGAGCCCGAGCAGCTCGCGCGGGCGAGCCCGCCGTTGCACCCCGACGTGGATGTTGCGATATCCCGGGAAACCCGGCGCCTGATCACAATCTCGGCCTGGCAACCGGGACCCCTCGATGCGAATCAGCACACCGTCATCATGCGACTGCCACTCACCGGATGCCCGGCGGACGTCACGGCGGGCCGCCACGCGGATCTGAAGGCCCCGCCCACCGTGACCTCCGAGCTCTTCCGGCTCGGCCCGCTGGGCGTGCTGGTCCCGGGCACCCATCACTTCGCCAAGCCGGACGGCGTACCCGTCGGCGCCCTCGCCGAGGCGCTCCTCCTGCTCGGCGAATGAGCACAGGCCTCGAAGGCGACCCGCGCGGCGATCGGTTGGAATGCCAGATCAATCCCGCTCGGCGCGCCGCGCGCCCTGACACGTCGTGCACGTCGAGACTCTCGGTGGTCAATCCATTACCCAACGTTTACCGTCTCAGGGAGCACATCGGATGACAACCATCGACCGCCGCGGATTCGCGCGGCTGGCGGGGCTCGGCGCCGTCGGATCCTTCGTCGGCGCGGCCCCCGCCGCGCCCGCCGCCGCCACCCCCCTCCTTCCCGCCGCGCCTGCCCGGGGCGCGGGCGCGCCCGCCTTCAGCACCTGCCTGGACGTGGCGCGCGACCTGCTGCTCGTCGGCGAGGACGGCTCGGACCTCAAGCTCAAGTACCTTCGGGTGCTCATCGACCACGGCCTGCCCAAGGCCCGCTCGCCGAAGAAGGTGCTGATCGTCGGGGCGGGCATCTCGGGGCTGGTGGCCGCCACGCTGCTGAAGCGGGCCGGCCACCACGTCACGGTCATCGAGGCCAACGGCAACCGCATCGGCGGCCGCATCAAGACCTTCCAGAGCGGGTTCGCCGACCCGGCCCAGTACGCCGAGGCGGGCGCCATGCGCATCCCCGACTTCCACCCGCTGACGCTGGCGCTGATCGACAAGCTGGGCATCCCGCGCCGCCCCTTCTACAACGTGGACGTGCGTCCCGGCGCGTCCCCGAGCGGCCCGGTGCCGCCGGTCGTCTACACCTCGCGCGGCGGCCGGGTGTGGCGGTCCGGGCCCGACAAGGGCGCGTTCACCCCGCCCAAGCGGCTGAACCACACCTGGATCCGGGTCAACGGCATCGTCCAGCGCCGCGACGAGTACGCCGCCGACCCGCGGCGGATCAACGCCTCGTTCGGCCTGAAGGACCGCAGGACGACCGCCGAGATCCTGGACCGGGCGCTCGACCCGGTGCGCGACCACTTCTCGGTGGTGCGCGGCGGCAAGCGGGTCGACAAGCCGCTGCCCGAGCTGATCAAGGGCTGGGCGCGCGTGCTGCACGAGTTCGACGGCTACTCCATGCACCGCTTCCTGACCGAGCACGCCCGGCTGAGCGAGGCGGCGATCGACGCCATCGGCACCGTGGAGAACCTCACCTCGCGGCTGCCGCTCGCGTTCATGCACACCTTCCTGACCAGGAGCCTGGTCAACCCGGCCGCCACCTACTGGGAGATGGAGGGCGGCAGCCGGCTGCTGCCGTACCGGCTGGAGGCGGGCCTGCGCGACGAGATCCGCATGGACCGGCGGGCGGTGCGCATCTCGACCTCCGGCGGCGGCGTGCGCGTCGAGACGGTCAGCGAGAAGGGCAGCGACGAGTCCTCCTCCGCGCCGCAGGTCAAGACCGAGACCTTCCACGGCGACGTGGCGATCATCACGATCCCCTTCCCGGCGCTGCGGCACGTCGAGATCGCCCCGGCGCTGTCCTACGCCAAGCGCCGGGCGGTCATCGAGCTGCACTACGACTCGGCGACCAAGGTGCTGCTGGAGTTCCGCAAGCGCTGGTGGGAGTTCAGCGAGGACGACTGGAAGCGCGAGCTCGGGCCGCGCTACCGCCCGGGCCCGGTGACCCACGTGACCGGCGGCGGCTCGGTGGCCGACAACGCCAACCGGTTCACCTACTACCCCTCCCACCGGGTGCGGGGCAGCGAGGGCGGCGTGGTGCTGGCCAGCTACGTGTGGGCCGACGACGCCTCCCGGTGGGACTCCATGGACGACAAGGAGCGCTACGGGTACGCGCTGCGCGGCCTGCAGGAGGTGCACGGCGAGCGCGTCGCCGAGTTCTACACCGGGCACGGCCAGACCCAGAGCTGGTTGCGCAACCGGTACGCGTTCGGCGAGGCGGCCGTCTTCCTGCCCGGCCAGATGACCGAGATCCACCCGGCGATCGCCGTCCCCGAGGGGCCCCTGCACTTCGCCGGTGAGCACACCTCGCTCAAGCACGCCTGGATCGAGGGCTCGCTGGAGTCCGCCGTCCGCGCCGCCCTGGAGGTGAACGCCTGAGGCGCGCCGCCGGCGGGCCCGGCCGGCGCGGACCCCTCCTGCGCGCCGGCCACGGTCCTCCGGCGGCCGTGCCGCCTTCGCCGGCCTGCGTGGGGTAAAGAAAGTGCCACGCCGAATGAATAAAGGGGTATGGGAAACCCCACACACGGCCAGAGAGTCGCGCACTTTTCCCAAAACACCAAGAAAGGACTTGAAAGCCCCCTATATCGTGCTAACTTGAGTGTTTCCAGATAACGAACGCATATAGCCGCCATAGATCGCCGCAGGCGCGGCCGGACCGGGCAGCACGGAGTGCCAGGTGGCGCGCCCGGAACGGCGCGCGCCCCCCTCTCGCCGGATCTCACCCAGCGGTGTGACGGACCTACCAACGAACATCGGAACACATGACGAGAACATGACGTTGGAAAGCGCTATCCCGAGCCAGGCGTGCCCGCGGGTGGCACCTCGCCGAAGATCTCATGGAGAGCACGATGACTGCCGATTCACCCGGCCGATCGCACTGGCGAACCGTAGCGCGTACGCCCATGCGCGTCCGGCTACGGCCGCAGTCGATCCGCGGCCGGGTCACGGCTCTGGTCACCCTCCTCGCCATGCTTCTCCTGGTCCCTTCGGGGATACTGGCCGGTTTGGTTGCACATCAGTCCGTCGAGAGGGGCGCGTGGCTGGCGGCACGGCAGGAGTCGGGCCTCGTGGCCGCCGCCGACCGCCTCGGGCGGCTCGCCGATCCGTTGCGGGCACGGGTGCCGGGCGTCACGCTGGTCCAGGTGGTCGCGGCCGATCATCGCGTGATCGCCGCCTCTCCCATGGCGCGCGGGCTGCCGGCGCTTAGCGACGTGTGGCCGTCGCCGCAGGACCCTCAGCAGGACGTGCACACCTGCGCACTGCCGCGCGTCGGGTGCGTCAACGTCTCCGCGACACGGGTCTCCGCCGCGCCGGACTCCCACGTCGTGTACGCGGGCAGCCCCACCGCGGCAGGCGGCATCACCGGCGTCATCGACTCGATCTTCACCATCCAGGGCGTCGCGCTGATCCTGCTCGCCATCGCGATGACCTGGAAGGTCACCGGCCGGACGCTGCGGCCCGTGGAGGCCATCCGGGCCGAGCTCGCCGCGATCAACGTCAACGACCTGAGCACCCGTGTGCCCGAGCCTCCGGGAGGCGACGAGATCGCCCGCCTGGCGCACACCATCAACGGCACGCTGTCGCGGCTTGAGCTCGCCAAGGACCAGATGCAGCTGGCGCTGGACCACCAGCGGCGGTTCACCGCCGACGCCTCGCACGAGCTGCGCACCCCGGTCGCCGGACTGCGCGCCCAGCTGGAGGAGGCGCAGCTGCATCCGGACGACACCGACCTGCGGGAGTTATTGCGTCATGCGCTGCGGGACGTCGACCGGCTTCAGAAGATCATCACCGACCTGCTGCTGCTCGAACGCGCGGGCGCGGGCGTACCGCAACCACGCGCCCGCGTCGACCTGGCCGAGATCGTGCGCTCGGAGGTGTCGCGGCGCTCGGACCCGCACCAGGTGCGCCTGGATCTGGCCTCGGGCGTGACGGTCGAGGCCGTGCGCACCCAGATCGGCCGCGTGCTCGGCAACCTGATGGACAACGCGTCGCGGCACGCCAGGAGGACGGTGACCGTGACGGTCCGCCGGGCGGGCGATTCGGCCGAGCTGATCGTCGACGACGACGGCGACGGCATCGCGGCGGAGGACCGGGAGCGGATCTTCCAGCGGTTCACCCGGCTGGACGCGGCGCGCAGCCGGGACAAGGGCGGCACGGGCCTCGGCCTCGCCATCGCCCGCGACCTCGTCCAGACCCACGACGGCACCATCACGGCGGAGACGTCCCCGGACGGCGGCGCGCGGTTCGTCGTCCGCCTCCCACTGCGGCGGCGCGACCGTCACGGGTCCGCGATCACGGCCCCGGGTATGAGCGGGGCCGCGCTTGACCTCGACGTGACATGACCGCGATAGCCTTTTGTCTGATTTGCACCATTTTGGGGCTTCTGCTATGTTAAAAGTCACCCTAGCGGAAGTTCCGCGGGTCAACGGGCGCACGTGCCGCCCGTCCCGGGCCGCCCGAACGTACGGCGGATCGCCGCACCCATGCGGCGCCTTCCCCGGAGTCTCCATCCCGATCAGGCGCAACCCCCCCGCCACCCTTAGTGCGCACCTGCCGGTGGTCACCGCGAGGAGGAGTCGCGTCCCCATGAGAATGTCCTTCCCCCTGCACCGCAGACGCCCCGGCGGCACGCCGCTCTGGCGTCCCCGTTCCATCCGCGGGCAGGTCACGGCCCTCGTCGCCCTGCTGTCGATGCTCCTGCTCGTGCCCGCCGGGGTGCTGGCCGGCATGGTCGCCCGCCAGGAGCTCACCAACGCCGGATGGCTGGACGCGCGCCGCGCCGCGGGCCTCATGGCCGCCGCCGACCGGGCGGGCCGGCTGAAGGACCCCGTGGTGACCAGTAGCGTGCCGGGCGTCAACGTGGTGCAGGTCGTCGCGCCGGACGGCCGGGTCCTCGCGTCCTCGCCGGAGGTGCGCGGCCTCCCGTCGCTGTCCACGGTGCGGCCGTCCGCCGACGACCCGCAGCGGGACGTGCAGACCTGCGTGAACACCCGCCTGGGGTGCGTGCGCCTGTCGGCCGTGCGCGTCAGCCCCGAGCCGGACTCCAACATCGTCTACGCGGGCGGACCGGTGCGCATGGTCATCTCGACGGGCGTGTTCGACGCGCTGTTCGCCGTGCAGGTCGGGGCGCTGATCTCCCTCGCGATCTGGGCCGCGTGGAAGATCACCGGACGGACGCTGCGCCCGGTGGAGGCCATCCGGGCGGAGCTCGCGGCCACCAACGTCAACGACCTGAGCAGCCGTGTCCCCGAGCCCGCCGGCGACGACGAGATCGCCCGCCTGGCCCGCACGGTCAACAGCACGCTGGAACGCCTGGAGAAGGCCAAGGCCAGGACGGAACTGGCCCTCGCCGCCCAGCGCCAGTTCGCCTCCGACGCCTCGCACGAGCTGCGCACCCCCGTCGCCGGGCTGCGCGCGCAGCTGGAGGAGGCCAAGATGCATCCTCAGGACACCGACCTGGACACCCTGATCGACCGCACGCTGAGCGACGTCGACCGGCTGCAGGCCATCATGTCCGATCTGCTGCTCCTTGCGAAGCTCGGCGGCGGCGCGCCGCGGGCGATGGGCGAGATCGACCTGTCCGAGACGGTCCGCATGGAGGTCTCCCGCCGCGCCGACCGGCACCCCGTGCGGCTGCGGCTCGCCCGCGGGACCGTCGTCGACGGCGTCGACACCCAGATCACCCGCATCCTGACCAACCTGCTGGACAACGCCCAGCGGCACGCGAAGGACGCGGTGATGGTGGAGGTGCGCCACGACGGCCGCCACGCCGAACTGGTGGTCTCCGACGACGGCGACGGCATCGCCGAGGCCGACCGGGAACGCATCTTCGAGCGCTTCACCCGCCTGGACGCCTCCCGCTGCCGCGACCGGGGCGGCACGGGCCTCGGCCTCGCGATCGTCCGCGACATCGTCCGCGCGCACGACGGCACCATCGAGGTGGACACCGCAGACGCCGGAGGCGCCCGCTTCACCGTCCGCCTCCCCCTGCACCGGCCCCCGGCGCCCGGCCCCACGCCGACCGGCCCCGCCCCCGGCGCCTCGATGTCCCTGGCCGCCTTCTCCATCTCCTGATCTTCTGACAGCGATGATGTAGGTGGATCGGCCGCCGATCGCACCCATGAGAAAGCGCCGATGCTCCGCGCGCGGCTCGCCGGAGGCGAGAGCGCATCAGGAGACGAGCTCGCCGTCCAGGTAGGCGCGGAACTCTCTGACCTGGACGGTGGCGGCGTAGGGCTCAAGCCGCTCGGAGAACCTCTGGATGCGTTCGACCAGCGCCCGCGCCAGCTCCGGACGTCCGCCGCCACGTCTTGACCCGCCCATGACCACCTCCCGGCACAATGGGTCACCGATCACTCACCCATTGTCAAGAGCCGTGCCGCCGCCACCCGGTCCGCCGCGTGAAACGACCGGGAAACGACCACTCGGCACGGTGATCCACAAGTGGTGGCCGTCCTCCAGGTCTGCGATCAGTCCCGGACGGGGCGGCCGCCACCCGAGGCCGGCGGGAGACGCACGGCCGAGGAGCGGACCCGTGGCCGGCGAGCGCGTGATGGCCCTACCCCGGCCGACGTTCGCGGCCGGCGGACTAGCGTTGCTTGAGGCGGAGGGCTTCTTTGCGGACCTCGGCCTGGATGGACCGCTCGTGCTCCAGCCACGCCGGGTTCTCCGCTTTCAGCGCGTCGATCTCGGCTGTGGTGAGCGGTCCGGTGATCCCGTTTCTCAGCAGGCCGGAGATGGAGACGCGAAGTTTGGCGGCGATGACCTGCTTGGGGTGCGGGCCGTTGCGGCGCAGGTCGGCGAGCCAGGCGGGAGGCGTCGACTGCATCTCGTTCAGCTCGTCCCTGGAGACGACACCCGCCTGGAACTCGGCGGGAGTCGCCGAGAGGAGCACGCCCAGCTTCTTGGCCGCGGTCGCGGGCTTCATCGTCTGGACGCTCTTCGGCTTGGGCGGGGTCATGGTGCCAAGCGTAGCCAGTCGGAACGGTTCCCCTGACATCGCTACGCTGGGGAAGTGACCGAGGAAGAGATCGGCGAGGTGTTCCGGCTGGCGTACGTGCCGGGGGTGACACCCGCGAAATGGGTGAACGTCTGGACCGAGAGGATGCCCGACGTGCCGATCGTCCTGGTCGCGGTCCCCGCGGCCGAGGCGGTGGAGCTCCTGCGGAACGGCGGCGCCGACGCCGCTTTCGTCCGGCTGCCGATCGACCGTGACGGGCTCAGCGTGATTCCTCTCTACGTGGAGAACACGGTGGTCGTGGTGCCCAAGGACCACGACGTGGCCGCCGCGGAGGAGGTGTCCACCGCCGACCTCGCCGGCCACGAGGTGCTCCATCCGCTGGACGACACCATCGAGTGGGCGGCCCGGCCCGGGCTGCCCGCGTTCACCCGGCCGGCCACGACGGCGGGCGCGGTCGAACTGGTGGCGGCCGGCGCCGGGATTCTCCTGGTTCCGCAGTCGCTGGCACGCCTCCACCAGCGCAGGGATCTCACCTACCGGCCGGTGCCGGACGCGCCGCGGTCCCAGGTCGCGCTGACCTGGCCCGCGGACGCCACCACCGAACTGGTGGAGGATTTCATCGGCATCGTGCGCGGGCGGACGGCGAACAGCTCGCGGGGACGCACCCCCGCCTCCCCCGCGAAGAAACCGGCGGAGCGGCAGGCGCCGAAACCCGCGCCCAATCGCTCCACTCGCCGGGGCGCGCCGACCGGCCGTAAACGGAAAGGCAACCGTCCGCGGTGACCGCCGACCCCGGACGCACGGTCAAGCCGTATCCGCGATCCGCGCCGACCGTGGGGTAGTCGCTTCGAGAACCCCCGTCGGAGGGACGGAAGGGAAGCACCCCCGGCGAAGGTGAGCGGGGCACCGCGCTCAGCCCAGGTCGGGGTGCGGGAGGTAGCGGTCCAGGCGGAGCAGGCCGGGGTCGCTCGTCATCAGCGTGTCCATGTCATCGATCTCCCAGCCGGCCTCCACCAGCCGGGGCAGCATCGGATGCGCCCCCGGCACCGCCACCTGCACCTCGTCGACGCCCGGGTGCGCGGCGACCGCCGCGAACAGCGCGTCGGCGCAGTCCTGCGGCGTCTCCCCGCCCACCGGCCCCATCTCCAGGTCGTCGGTCTCGGTGACCCGGGCGAACGCGTACCCGCCGCTCGTGACGTGCAACGTGACCCCGGGCACGCCCGCGTACCAGGACAGCGTTCCGGCCCGGTCGCCGCCCGCGAGCCGGGCGTCCAGCGCCCCGGCCTCTCGCACATCGGCTTCCTGGACTTCGGCCTCCCGGACGCCGGCATCTCCGCCGCCTGGCCGTCGTCCGCCGGGGTCCCGTCCACCGGCCTCGGGCCCGCGGGGTCGCGCGGCCGCCCCGGACGCCTCGGCGGACCCCGGCTTGGCGGATCCCGGCGAGAAGGTCAGGTAGAGCAGCGGGCACACCGGGCGCATCCCCTGCCTGACGTACAGGCCGAGGGCCCTTGGGTCGTCGGAGGCGAACGTGACGCCCGGCGTTCCGGGCGTCAGCAGCCGGCCCAGGATCGTGCGCCCGACTCCCGACGACTGGTGCTCCGGCAGGACGAACAGGTCGCCCAGATGGGACACCTTCCCTCTGTGGAGAACCCCGCCGAAACCGACGATCCGCCCGTCGGCCTCTCCTACGAGCAGCGTCCCGAACGCCCGCTCGGCGTCGAGGAAGTCCGGCATGCCCTTCCAGTCGTCCAACAGCTCGAAGTGCTCGGCCACCTTCCGCACTCCCGGCATGTCCGCGTCCACGGCGGCGCGCACGGTCGATTCCCCCATGAGCGATCCTCACCTGCGATTTCGCGACGTTCCACTCGATCTGGAACCTTTTCCTCCCTTGTCCTTCCCGTCGCACCGCCGGAACCACTCCGACAATCGTTCTGGTCTTGACAAGATTTATCTTCGGTGACAGCGTGGCGAACGCAGGGCGAGGTGACGGTCGGAAAAGATGAGGCCAGTGCCTCCGGCACCGCTTCTCAGAGCACGCGATGGATCGGCCCCGGGCCGGGGTGATCCGCCCGAAAGGACAGGCAAATGAGAAACCTGATCGTGAGCACCTTCATCACCCTCGACGGCGTCATGCAGGCCCCCGGCGGCCCCGGAGAGGACGACAGCGACGGCTTCGCGCACGGCGGCTGGACCGTGAACTACTGGGACGAGCAGATGGCCCGGTTCATGGGCGAGACGATGACCACGCCGTTCGACCTCGTCCTCGGGCGCAAGACCTACGACATCTTCGCCGCGTACTGGCCGCACGCCCCGGAGGAGGCCGGCGCCAAGCCCTTGAACGACGCCACCAAGTACGTCGCGTCGCGGGGGCGCCCCTCGCTGGAGTGGAGCAACTCGGTGCTGATCGGGGGAGACGTGGCCGAAGGCGTCGCGGCGCTCAAGAAGGAGGACGGCCCCGAGCTGCAGGTGCACGGCAGCGGCGACCTGATGCGGACGCTGCTGCGCCACGACCTCGTCGACCGGTACCGCCTGCTGATCTTCCCCGTCGTCCTCGGCTCGGGCAAACGGCTGTTCTCCGAAGGCGCCGTCCCCTCCGGGCTGAGGCTCCTCGACAGCAAGGTCTCCTCCACCGGCGTGATGATGAACACCTACGAGCGGGCCGGCGAGGTCGTCACCGGGTCCTTCCCGGTGAGCTGAGCACCGCCGTCGGCGGGCCTCCGCACGGAGGCCCGCCTTTTGTCGTACACGCCTTTTCCGCCCCCTCGGGCGAGTCGCTGGAAATGAGTTTGCGCGGGCATGGGATTTGGCCTGTGATGTCCAGGAAATTGTGAAGGACAGTGCGGTTCTCCGGGCGCGCGAAAACGCGTGTGACGATGATGTCCGCCCGCATGGGGACCGCGGAACAGTCCAATGCACCGTCGCCGACGGGAAGGTGTGTGGCGTGGCAAGCGTGGATACCACCAGGAACAGTCGCCAGTCGGAGAAATCAGTTACGGCCACCGTGGGCCAGGCGAACGCCGGGAAAGTGGTCGGCGGCGCGAGGAGGCCGGAGTCGCCCGCGGACGGGTACCCCACGACGGGGTGGGAGCACAGGATGCGGGACGTCACGCAGGCCGGGGGTCCCCGGACGCAGGACGTCAAGGCGCCCAGCTACGAGGAACTCCGCCCCTACGGCCACCGCGAGACCGCGGGATTCCCGGTCTACAAGAACCTGGAAAGGCGGCTGCTGGAGTCCACCGGCCATCCGGACCCCGAAATCGCGCACGTTCTCGCGACCTGCTCCGCGTACGCCTATTCCGATGCCAGGACGCTGTCCATGATCCTGGCCAGAATGGGCCTCGAGGACAATCACTGCCAGATGATCCAGACATCGGTCGACGCCATGCTCATCTGCTCGACCGCGTTCCTCATCCAGAGCAGGAGCGGCCGGGTGGCGATTCTCTGCTACCGGGGAACGGAGCCGCTCAATTTCATCAACTGGCTGAGCGACATCGACGTCGAACCCGAGCGCATCGGCTACCAGTTCGGCGACCCGCGCGCCACCGTGCACGCGGGGAACTACCGCAACGTCCGGGCCACGCGGTACGAGGTCATGAACATGCTGCGGCGCGCCTGCGACCGCCAGGGGACCGACCTCGCCCACGGCGACGGCGGGCCGCACACCCGCGACTCCTACGGCTCCTCGCCGCTCGAAGGGAACCTCGAGGCGCTCTACATCACCGGGCACAGCCAGGGCGGGGCGATGGCCGCGCTCATGGGCGTCATGATGCGCCACGAGCGCAAGTACAGGGAAGCGATCGGCGACCGGCTCAAGGCCGTCTACACCTACGGCCAGCCCATGATCGGCGACCCGGCGTTCGCGGAGGCCTGCGAGCGTGACGAGTTCCTGCGCGACCACGTCATCCGCTACGTGAACGACAGCGACATCGTTCCGCACCTGCCGTCCACCGCGTCGGGGCCCTTCCGGCACTTCGGCCGCGAGTACCATTACCGCGTCCCCCACCTGCGCAACAGCCTCATCGACACGCTCACCCGGCCGAGGTGCGCCCCGCAGGCGAGAAGGGGCCACTGGGAGACCAGGAAGCGCCCGACGCCGCAGATGCCGGGGCTGCTGGGCCTGCCGATGTCGGCGCTGTCCTTCATCGCCCGCAAGTTCGAGGCGACCCGCTCGCTGCCCGCGATCTACTCGGTGGACGACCACCTGCCGCAGCACTACGTCACCGCGCTGACCCCGCCGGGCGTCCAGAGCGAGTACGGGGACTGACCCCCGCCGAGCCGCGTCCGGCCGCATGACCGGAGGACGGCGTCACCCGATCGCCGATCCGCCTTCGAGCGGGTCGGCGATCCGCGTGCGTAAGACGCCCGGTGTCCGGTGTCCGGAAGGCGATCGGCGGTCGGTGGTAGGCGAGCGATGCTCGCGCCACGCCGGGCTTCGCACAGTTCGCTGTCGTTTCGTCACTCTCAGTTACCATGGTCATGGTGTCGAATCACTGTCGAGGAGAATGCCATGCGACGAGTCATGACCGCCCTGACCGCCCTGCTCGCCACCGCACCCGTGACGCTCACGGCTCCCCCGCCGGCCGCCGCGGCGACCGGGACGCTGGTCATCGAAGGTGACCGGGTGCCGCGAACGCGGCTGGTCAACCCCGCGCCCGGCTGTTACGCGCTTCCCTGGTTCCCGCTGTTCACCCGGGCCTCGGTGGTGAACTCGACGAACGCCGACGTGATCCTCTACTCGGGCGAGGAGTGCAAACCGGGGCTGCTGCGCGGCGCGACGAGCGTGCGGGCGGGCACCACCCGCGAGCGCACGCTGACCGGAACGCACAGCATCCTGGTGCAGAGCTCCTGACCCTCGTCGCGGCCCCGCGCACGTGCCCGCGCCGATGGCACCGCACGGGGCCGCGCGCGAAGGCGGCGGCCAGGGACGAGGACGACGAGGACACCCCGCATCGACGCCTTGCCGAACGCTGCTTCAGACGTTGAAGTATTTGGCTTCGGGATGGTGAACGATCAGAGCGGAGGTGGACTGCTCGGGATGCAACTGGAACTCCTCCGACAACTCCACCCCGATCCGCGAGGGATCCAGCAACTCGAACAGCTGCCGCTGGTCCTCCAGGTTCGGACACGCCGGATACCCGAACGAGTACCGGCAACCGGCGATGTTGACCTTCAACATGTCCGCCAGCGACTCATCCCCCCCGATCCCCAACTCCGAACGCACCCGCGCATGCCAGTACTCCGCCAGCGCCTCGGTCAACTGCACCGACAACCCATGCAACTCCAGATAATCCCGGTAGGCGTTCTTGGCGAACAACTCCCCCGTCGCCGCAGCGATCCGCGACCCCATCGTCGCCACCTGGAACGCCACCACATCCACCTCCCCCGACCCCTTGGGGCGGAAGAAGTCCGACAAGCACAAATGCCGGTCACGCCGCTGCCGCGGGAACGAAAACCGCGTCCGCTCATTGCCGGTCCGCTCGTCCAGGATGATCAGATCATCGCCGTCGGACACACACGGGAAATACCCGTACACCACCGCGGCCTGCAACAGATTCTCGGTCTGCAACCGCTCCAGCCACATCCGCAACCGCGGCCGCCCCTCGGCCTCCACCAACTCCTCATACGACGGCCCGTCCCCGCCACGAGCGGCTTTCAGCCCCCACTGCCCCATGAACGTGGCCCGCTCGTCCAAAAACGCCGCGTAATCGGCCAGCGCGATCCCCTTGACCACCCGCTCACCCACAAACGGCGCCACCGGCACCGGGTTGTCGGCCGCCACATCCGACCGCGCCGGCAACACCTCCACCGCAGTACGCTCCAACCTCGCACCCGTCTTGACCCGCCGGGCGCGCAACGGCGGCAACTGCGCACCCTTCACCCCACGCTTGACGTCCATGAACGCGTCCATCAACCGCAACCCCTCGAACGCGTCCCGCGCGTACCGCACCTGCCCATCGAAGATCTCCGCCAGATCCTGCTCCACATACGCCCGCGTCAACGCCGCCCCGCCCAGCAGCACCGGGAACCGGGAGGCGATCTGCCGGGAGTTCATCTCCTGCAGGTTCTCCTTCATGACCACCGTGGACTTCACCAGCAACCCCGACATGCCGATCACATCGGCATCCTTCTCCTCGGCCGCCTCCAGAATCGCCGAGACGGGCTGCTTGATACCGAGATTGATCACCTCATAGCCGTTGTTGGACAAAATGATGTCCACCAGGTTCTTACCGATGTCATGCACATCACCCTTGACCGTGGCCAGCACGATCCGCCCCTTGTGCTCGCCCTCCATCCGGTCCATGTGCGGCTCCAGGAAGGCCACCGCGGCCTTCATCACCTCAGCCGACTGCAACACGAACGGCAACTGCATCTCGCCGGAGCCGAACAACTCACCGACGGTCTTCATCCCATCCAGCAGAACATCATTGATGATCTCCAGAGCGGGGCGCTGCGCCAGCGCCAGGTCCAGATCACCCTCCAGCCCCTTACGCTCCCCATCGATGATCCGCCGCTTCAACCGCTCCCACAACGGCAACCCCGCCAGCTCCGCCGCCCGGCCCTGCCGCAACGACGCCGCATCCACCCCCGCGAACAACTCCATGAACCGCGCCAGCGGGTCATAACCCTCCCGCCGCCGGTCATACACCATGTCCAACGCCACCTGGCGCTGCTCATCCGGGATCCGCGCCATCGGCACGATCTTCGAAGCATGCACGATCGCCGAATCCAGCCCCGCGTTCACACACTCATGCAAGAACACCGAGTTCAGCACGATCCGCGCGGCCGGGTTCAACCCGAAGGAGATGTTGGACAACCCCAGAGTGGTCTGCACCCCCGGATAGCGGCGCTTGAGCTCGCGGATGGCCTCGATCGTCTCCACCCCGTCCCGCCGGGTCTCCTCCTGCCCCGTCGCGATCGGGAACGTCAGACAATCCACGATGATGTCCTCGACCCGCATCCCCCAATTGGTGGTCAGGTCCTCGATCAGCCGGGACGCCACCGCCACCTTCCACTCCGCCGTCCGCGCCTGCCCCTGCTCGTCGATGGTGAGCGCGACCACCGCGGCGCCGTGCTCACGCACCAACTCCATGATCTTCACAAACCGCGACTCCGG
>NZ_JBVJHR010000018.1:0-211706 GCF_055586705.1 Sphaerisporangium sp. NPDC049457
TGCGCCGCCCGTACGGGGGGATGTTCCGCAACGATCTGCCCACCGCTCTGGCCGGGCTGGCCGCCGTCCCCGCCATCGCCTACATGGCCACCTGGACCGGCTGGTTCGCCACCGCCTACGGCTACGGCCGCAACTGGGCGCAGGCCACCTCAAGCGGCTGGCCCTACTTCGTGTTCAGCTCGCTGCGCTCCTGGTGGGACTACCAGTGGATGGTCCTGAGCTTCCACACCGGCCTGGACTCCACCCACCCGTACCAGTCGTGGCCCTGGCAGTGGCCGCTGCTGCTGCGCCCGGTCGCCTTCTTCTACGAGAGCCCCGCCGGATGCGGCACCGACAGGTGCTCGCAGGCCGTGCTCGGAGTCGGCACACCGATCATCTGGTACGTGGGCGTCGTCGCGCTGATCACCCTGGTGGCCTGGTACGTGGCCACCCGCGACTGGCGGGCCGGCGCGGTGCTGCTGGCCTACGGCGTGGGCCTGCTGCCGTGGGTGTACTACGCGATCGCCGACCACCGCACCATGTTCCTGTTCTACACCGCGCCCATGCTGCCGTTCATGATCCTGGCGCTGGTGCTCGGGGCGGGGCTGCTCATGGGACCGGCGAACAGCCCCCGGCCGATGAGAAGGATCCTCGGAGCCTCGCTTTCGGGTGCCTTCGTGCTCGTGGCCCTGATTAACTTCTGGTGGTTGTACCCCGTCATCTCCGCCGAGATCATCCCCTACGACGATTGGCACCGGCGCATGCTGCTCGATCGCTGGATATGACCCCGACATGACCTCCCATTCGCTACAACCCAGCCCTTCTGCACTTTCTGCTCTTACAGGTAGGTGACGTGGAAATCGTCCGAGGCGGTGGTCGTCGTCAGGGCCCGGCCCTATACGGCAGACTGCGAGGCATGCCCGCACCCGACGTCGCCGCGCTCCTCACCGAGCTCGAGCGCTCCGATCCGGAGGTCGCCGACGACGCCAGGGTCGCCGTCGAGTGGCTGACCGGCGGCGAGCCGTTAGAGACGATCACCCAGCTCGATGTGTGCGAGTTCCTCTGGTACACGCTCCCCCTCAAGGTGACCGGCGAGCACGGCGCGCTGGCCCTGGCCCTCGGCAGGCTGCTGCGGCTCGGCGGAATGGAACGCTACGCCGAGCTGTGCTCCTCCCCCGCCACCGCCCGCATCCTGCGCACCTACGCGCGCGGGGGTGAGGAGGCCGGGACGGCGGCCTACCAGCGCGCGCTCAACGCCACCGGCGTCCTGCCGCCCGACGTGCCCGAGCTGCACTGGAGCTCGATCATGGGCCCCGAGGAGATGGGCGCCCACATCGCCTGCTCGGCGGCGCTGGAGCTCGCCGTCGTCTCCGGCGAGCTGGTGCCGGCCGCCGGCGCCTGGAAGTCCCGGGCCGAGGCGCTCACCCGCCGCTGGCTGACCGCGCCGCGCACCGAGCTGGGCGGCGACAACTGGGTCAACCGCGTGCACGGCGAGCGGCTCAACCGCTGGGTGCTCGGCCGGGGAGCCGCCCGGCGCGAGCTGGCCCAGCCGTTCGAGGTGCGGCTCCACGCGCCGATCCCGGTCCCGGACGGCCCGCAGTTCCCCGCTCTGCGCTGGCTGCTCGAACTCGCCGCCCTGCCCGACGGCGTGCCGCTCACCAAGCGGCACAACATCGCCCGCGCCGTCGTCGTCGAGGCGGCCGAGCGGTTCGGCTGGGAGATGGCGGGCACGCGCAGCGAGGGCGGTGTGACGTCCCTGCGCGCGCTGCGCCACATCGCCGAGCACGAGATGGGCGCGCTCAGCCGCACCGGCGAGGCCCTGCTGATCACTCCTGAGGGCCGCAGGCTGCTGGACGACCCCGCCGCGATGTGGCAGGGGGCGGCGCCGGCCCTGCTGACGCCCTCGACGGGCGAGCGCGAGATGGAGATCTCGGTCCGCGAGGTCGGGCTGATGCTGATGCTCGACCGCGAGGACCTGCCATGCGGTTCGTTCAGCGAGCGGGTCACCGAGGTCGTCGTCGGCGAGGGCTGGCGTACGACCACCCCGGCCGACGTGGTCGCGCCACTGGTGGAGTTGCGCCACCGCCTGGAGGCGCTCCACCTGTGCGAGGCGCACGAGCGGCCGTCCACGGCGGAGACGGAGGAGACCGCCGCCGTCACCCTCACCCCGGCGGGGCAGGCGGCCGCCCTGACCGCCCTGCGCGGCCAGGCGCTGCGGCCCCGCAAGTACGTCACCGTCGCCTGAGGCCCCGTCCCGGGGCACGGCGGCGGGTCACCTCGGAACCTGGCGGCGGGCCGGCCGCATGCGGGACGCGCGCGGCCGACCTCTTGCCTGTCGGGGCGGGGGGCGGCTAGACCCCTGCGGTCATGCGGCCGCCCAGGCGGCGGCCCATGCGCTCCTCCTGACGCCTCTCCTCTTCGGGGCGGCCGGAGATGATCTCCTGGCGGGTCTCCTCGATCCTGAGGGCGACGCCCATGGCGAAGAACGTGGGCGCCCACTCGCCGATGAACAGGCCCCAGCGGTCGGCGCGGGCGATGTCCTGCTCGACCTCTTTGGAGAGCAGCCACGAGACGAACGACGCGCCGACGGAGACGATGCCGGCCGTGTACATCATGCCCGACCGGATGCCCATTCTGTGGAGTGTCCTGATCATATGCCCCCCTTGATAGCGGCGTGTTGACGCTACGTTCCTACCCTTCGTCATGGCTCGTAACGATAAGCGCGGATAAGGAGATAAAAGGCACTCAGACTAGACGTCGGATTTGCAGAGATATTGCGGCCACAGGGTTGACCTGCCGACGACGACGGCCTTATGCCGTGACGATGAAATCGGCGAGAACCTGCAGATCGTCGAAGACGCCGTCCTGGACGTGGCCGCGCGCCGACACGGACGTGACCGCGAAATCGGCCGGGACCAAGACGAGGTAGACATGCCAGAGCGGCCGCTCGGCCCCGTGGTAGGCCGGGCTCAGCGACAGCGCCGGCGCGAGCGAGAGCGCCGTCCAGCAGTGCGCCTCCTCGTCGATCTGGAGCTCCCGCTGGAAGTAGTAGCGGCCCTCGCCAGGATGGCCGCCGGACGCCGAGTCGTAGGAGCCGACGTACCCCCGTACGATCACGGCGACGCGTTTCCCCTCGTCGATGACCCCTTGGTAGCTGCCCGCGAGGTCGATGCGCGGCCGCCCGCCGGCGTGGTCGATCGCGTAGGAGACCTCGGGGAAGGTCACCGAGCCGCCGCGCTGCCGTACGAGGGCCCGGGACGGCGGCTGGTCGCACGAAGGCGCGGACGCCGACGCGATCGGGGGCGCCGAGTCGGCGGGCGTGGTGGCGGAATAGCCGATGGCCGAGACGATGAGCACCACGGCGGTGCCCACCAGAACCGGAACGGCGATGCGCGGCAGGCCCGATCGCCCGCGGCCTCCGTTGTCGGCTGTGGCCACTTCGACCTCCGGACGGCCGCGACACGCGGCGGCGTGAATTCCACGGATATCGCGCCCCGGAAAGGCGGCGCGCTTCCACTGTGGCACGCCGCGCGGGCCGGCCACCCGTTAATCGGTGAAGCGGGCTCTGATCACTCACCGGCTTTTCCGACAAGCTGGAAAAGGCACGAAGAATCGCTCGCCGCCATTGTTCACCACGGCCCGCGGCGGCCGCGTCGCGGAAGGGGCGGCGGGCACGTCACGGAAAGGGCGGCGGGCGTACGGAGCGGGGCGGGCGTACGGGGCCGGCGGGCGTACGGGGCCGGGACGGCGCCGCGGCGGGCGCTGGACGGCCCGCCGGGGAAGGGCCGCCGGGTTTCGCGGGCAGTTGCCCGTAAAACGGGGATAAATGCCGCTTACATGCGATAGAAGAACTCTTGCACCTACTGTCCCCCCTTGAGGTACATGTGACAAAGCTTCTTCGGGTTCTCGCGGCGCAGCTCTTCGCCGCGGCCTTCCTCCTCACCGCCCTTTCCGGCGGCGCCCACGCCGACACCACGCCCACCGACGCCGAACTGGCCGCCGAGTGGCAGACCGCGTGGGACACCTACAAGTTCTATGACGCCTCGCCGCCTCCGCTCCCGGGGTCGGGGCGCTCCCGGCAGACCCAGACCATCTCCGTCGAGATCGGCGCCCCGGCGCAGCAGGTCTTCACGGCGTACTCGAACATCAACAACCACATCGGCCGGGCGGCGTTCCTCAAGCGCGTCGTCACCCACCAGGACTGGAACCAGTACGACACGCGCTTCATCAACCTCACGGCGATCGAAGAGGTCCCCTACGAGGGGACGATCGTCACCCTGAACACGCACGCGCAGCAGCGCGTCCACCAGTCCGAGCTCTACTACGAGACCCACACCTGGTCGCAGCCCAACGTCGTGACCCACCAGCGCATCAGCTTCAGCGTGCTGGACGACGGGAGCACCAAGGTCACCGAGCGGCTGACGTTCGACGCCGACGACGCGCTGATCGACTTCGTCGTCGCGAACGGCGTCGCCTCGCACCAGCAGACCCAGACCGCGCTCAAGCAGGCCATCGAGAGTGGCGCGCTCTGACCCACGGCCGTGCGGGGCGCCCCACCGCGCCCCGCATCACCACCCCGGCCCCCGGCCGTCACCTCCGGGCCGGCCAGGAGGCGGCGCAGGTGTAGTCCGACGGCACCGAGGTATCGCCACCGGGGCGCTCGGCCCGGAAGCCGAACGCGGTGCCGGTGCCGGGGCTCAGTGCGCCGTTACGGCGGGTGTTGCGTGCCGTGACCGTCCGGCCGCTGGTGGTGAGAACGGTGTCCCACGAAGTGATGACGGTGTGGCCCGGGGGCAGGGTGAAGGTCACCGTCCAGCCCGTGATGGGCGAGGTGCCGGTGTTGGTCACCGTGACCGGGACGATGTAGCCGCCGTCCCACTGGCCCCGCGTGGTGGCGGCGACGCCGCAGCTCCGGCCGCCGGTGGGCGGCGGGCTCGACGGCGGCGGGCTCGACGGGGGTGGGCTGGAGGGGGGTGGGCTCGACGGCGACGTGCCGCTGTTCAAGGCGGCGAGCACGGCGTCGTAGGCGGGCTTCTTGGCGTACGAGCCGTCGAACAGCAGCGGCGTGCCGCCGCTGCGCCAGGAGTACTTGTCGGTGACGCCCCACACGGTGATGCCGGTGCAGCGCGGGACCGCCAGGCAGGCGTTCACGACCTTGCGATAACCGTCGGCCTGGGCCGAACCGGAGCCCTCGATGTCCAGCTCGGTGATCTGGACGTCGACTCCCAGGTCGGCGAACTGCTGGATGTTCTGCTGGTAGTTGCTCGGCACCGGCCACAGGGAGCTGAAGTGCGACTGCAGGCCGACGCAGTCGATCGGCACGCCGCGGGCCTTGAAGTCCTTGATCATGTTGTAGACGGCCAGCGTCTTGGCCTGGCCGGCGTCGTCGATGTTGTAGTCGTTGTAGCAGAGCTTGGCGTCCGGATCCGCGGCCCGCGCGGTCCTGAACGCCTCCTCGATGAAGCCGTCGCCGATCCGCCGCTGGAACAGCGAGTCGCGGCGGGCTCCGCTGTTGCCGTCCTGGAACGCCTCGTTGACCACGTCCCAGGCGTAGATCTGGCCCTTGTAGTGGTTCATCACGTTGGTGATGTGGTTGTTCATCGCCGTGCGCAGATCGGCGTCCGACAGGTTGCCCACCCAGGCGGGCAGGCCCGGGTGCCACACGAGCGTGTGCCCGCGCACCCGCTGACCGTGGCTCAGCGCGGAGCCGACGATCTGGTCGGCCATGGTGAAAATGAACGTGTCCCGCGCCGGCTCGACCGCGTCCCACTTCATCTCGTTCTCGGGCGTCACCATGGTGAACTCGCGGTTCAGCACGGCCGAGTAGTCGGATTCGCCGAGGCGGCCGGCCATGACGCTCGCACCGAAGTAGCGTCCGGTCTCCGCGGCCGCCGCACCCAGCGTGCCGGCCGCGTCCGCGGGCGGAGACAGGGCGAGCAGGCCCGCGCCGAGGACGCCGACGGCGCCGATGACCAGCGCGCTTCGTACGCCCGAGCGACGTTTCCCGCGCCCGCCGCGCGGGACGGCGTTGTCGATCATGTCTGTTCCTCCACTGGAACCGCTGATCGGTGGGCCTGCCGGCATCAAGGGGCGCCCATTCGCGAGCCAGTGTGAGGAGGCGCCCGCGAGGCGTCAACACGCCACAGAACCCGCGGGAGGGCGATGCCCGGCAGCCTGGCGGCATCCTCGCGACCAGAGCGATCTCCGGGAAAGTTTCAGCGGTGAACGACCTTCCCGTGATGCCCATGCGCTCGATCAGGGCGCGCGGGCACCTGGCTTCATAGATCGGCGGCAGATGCCGGGCTGACTCTGCCGTGAGATAGCCAGAGTAGGATCCCAGCATGGCCATGACACTCGAAGGCCCCCTCGCCGACCGGGCCGGCTGGAAGACCGACCACTGCTCGATCGGCAAGGCCATGGACCTCATCGGCACGCGGTCCGCGATCCTCCTGCTCCGCGAGGCCTACTACGGCACGACGCGGTTCGACGACTTCGCCGAACGGGTAGGCGTCACCGACGCCGCCGCCGCCGCGCGCCTCAAGCAGCTCGTGAGCGCCGGCGTCCTGGACAAGCGTCCGTACCGCGAGCCGGGCAAGCGCACCCGCTACGAGTACGTGCTGACGCCGATGGGCAGAGATCTCCTCCCGGCGCTGCTCGTGCTCATGCAGTGGGGCGACAAGTACCTCCAGCCCGAAGGCGGGCCGCTCCGCGTGGTCGAACGCGAGACCGGCGCCCCCGTCACCATCGGGCTCCGCGGCGAAGGAGGGAGGGAACTCGACATGGAGGACCTCGCCGTCATCCCCAGCGACACCTGGAGGGCGCCGCCCACCACCGGCTGACTTTGCTTTCCTATAGTCAGCACGTATGGTGGCGGGCATGCCCCTTTCCGACCCCGCCACGCACACCGGCACGCCCGGCCCCCGTATCGGCACGTCCGCCCCTCCCGCCGGCACGTCCGGCACTCCCGCCCCTCACGCCGGCACGTCCGTCCCTCATGGCGGCACGTCCCGCACACGTGCCGCCGCCGCTGTCCACGGCGGGTCACGGCGCCGGCTCAGCCTCGTCGTCGTGTGCCTGGGCACGATGATGACGTTCGTCAACATCTCCGCGACCTTGGCCGCGCTGACCGCGATCCAGGCCGATCTGCACGCCTCCGCCACCACCATCGTGTGGATCACCAGCGCGTACAGCCTGCTGGTCGCGGGCCTGGTGCTGTCGGCCGGCACGATCGGCGACCGGCTCGGCCACCGCCGGACGTTCTTCGCCGGCGCCCTGATCTTCACCGTGGGGAGCGCTCTGGCCTACGGGTCCGGCGGCGCGGCCGCGTTGATCGTCGCCCAGGCCGTCATGGGCGTCGGCGGGGCCATCGTCCTGCCCACCAGCCTGGCCACCGTGAGCCACACCTTCACGCGGCCGCACGAGAAGACGGCGGCGATCGGCGTCTGGGCCGGATGCTCAGGGCTAGGCCTCGCGGTCGGCCCGCTGTCGGCGGGATTCCTGCTCGCCCACTTCCCCTGGCACGCGGTCTTCCTGTCCAACGTCGTCATGGGCGCCGTCGTGCTGGCGCTGACCTTCCCGCTGGTCATCCCCACCGGCGGCACCGCGCGCCGTCTGGACGCCGCCGGCCTCGTCCTCGGGACGCTCGTGGTCGGCGCGCTCACCTTCACGATCATCCAGGGCGGCTCCACCGGTTACACGAGCCCGGCGGCCGTCGCCGGCTATGCCGTCATCGCGCTCGCCACGGCCGCGTTCGTCGCGGTCGAACTGCGCGCCGGGGAACCGATGGTCGACATCCGCCTGTTCCGCTCGGCGTCGTTCAGCGTCGTGCTCCTCACCGCCGCCACGTCGCTGTTCGGCTTCACCGGCATCGCCCTGCTCAGCGTTCTGTACCTGCAGCGGGTCCAAGGGCTGACCCCGCTGGTGACCGGAGCATGCCTGCTGGTCATGTTCCTGACCTACATCACGGTCAGCGCCCTGGCGTCGCCGGCGGTGCGGCGGCTGGGTTTCACCGCCACCCTCACGGCCGGTCTGGTCCTGGGCGCGGCCGGCGCGCTGCTGCTGGTCCTCGCTCCGCCGGCGGGCGACTTCGGCCCCGTCTGGCCCGGCCTGCTGCTGTTCGGCGTCGGCAGCGGTCTGCTCGTCGCCCCCTCGACGGCGGCCGCCGTGATCAGCGTCGCGCCCGAACGGGCCGGCATGGCCGTCGCCATCGTCAACATGTTCAGGCAACTGGGCTCAGTACTGGGCGCGAGCGTGCTCGGCACCGTGCTGACCTCGACGTTCGCCGCCCGGCTCCCCACCCGGCTCGACGCGGCGGCCGTCCCGGACGGCGTGTCCCGCCAGGTCGTGGACGCGGCGGTGCGCGGGACGGCCGCGCGGCCTCCCGCCCCGCTGGCCGGCGTCGTCCACGAAGCGGTCGCGCGCGCCTTCACCGACGCCGCCCACACGGGCTTCGTCGTGATCGGCGCCGTCCTGCTCACCGTGGCCATCCCCACAGCCATGTTCGTCCGCCACCGCCTCACCCACGCCCCCACCGGCTGAACCACTCCGCCAACCCGCTCCACGCCCCGGAGGGCTCCTGTCACGGACGTCATAGCAGGTCGATCCGCTCCGAGCACCATCGCGCATCCCGGGGACGGCCCAGGTCGGAGTAGATGGCTCTCGCCGCCGCGTACTGTCCTCTAGCATCCTGGCGCCGATCACGCAGCCGATGCAGGGCACCCAGCTCGCCGCGGACATCGGCCTCACCGAACCGGTTGCCGATGGCCCGGCAGAGCTCAAGCGCCTGCCCCATCTCGTGCTCGGCCTTCGTGTGGTCCTGGCGCAGACGGCACAAAATGCCCAACTCCATATGGGCGTAGGCCTCGCCAAGCCGGTTGCCGATGGCCTGATAGAGCCTTATGGCCTCCTCGGTCTCGCGTCCGGCCTTGGCGTAGTCGTCCCGCAGACGGTACAGAATGCCCAACTCGCCGCGGGCGTAGGCCTCGCCAAGCCGGTTGCCGATGGCCCGATAGAGCCCCAGGGCCTCCTCCGTCTCACGCCCGGCCCTGGCGTAGTCGCGCTGCAGCCGGTACAGAACACCCAGTTCACCATGGGCGTTGGCCGCACCCCATCGGTTGCCGAGGGCCTGGTACAGCTCCAGGGCCTTCCTGGTCTCCTCCTCGGCCCGCGTGTGGTTCTCGTTCGGGCGATACAGCAGACCAGACTCCCGGCGAGCGGGGGTGTCACCCCATCGGTTGCCGATGACCTGGTACAGCTCCAGGGCCTTCCTGGTCTCCTGTTCGGCGCGCGGGTAGTCGTCCCGCTCCCGCGACAGGATTCCCAGTTCCCGGCGGGCGTTGGCCTCTCCGAGCCGATTGCCGATGGTCCGATAGAGCTCCAGGGCCTCCGTGGTCTCCTGCTCGGCCCGCGGGTAGTCCCCGCACAGCCGGTAGAGAATGCCCAGCTCGCGCAAGGCGTAGGTCTCACCCCATCGGTTGCCGATGGCGC
Organism: Sphaerisporangium sp. NPDC049457; assembly: GCF_055586705.1. Lineage (NCBI taxonomy): Bacteria > Bacillati > Actinomycetota > Actinomycetes > Streptosporangiales > Streptosporangiaceae > Sphaerisporangium > Sphaerisporangium sp. NPDC049457. Next base: position 9,466 of record NZ_JBVJHR010000018.1, read on the forward strand.
GATAGAGCTCCAGGACCTTCCCGGTCTCCTGCTCGGCGCGCGTGTAGTCGTCCCGCAGTCGATGCAGGATTCCCAGCTCGCCATGGGCGTAGGTCTCACCCCACTGATCGCCGATGGCCCGGTACAGCGCCAGGGCCTTCCTGGTCTCCTCCTCGGCCCGGGGGTAGTCGTCCCGCAGGCGGCACAGAATGCCCAACTCGCGGTGCGCATTGGCCTCGCCGAAGCGGTTGCCGATGACCCGGAACCGCTCCAGGGCCTTCCTGGTCTCCCGCTCGGCCTGCGGGTAGTCGTCCCGCAGGCGATACAGAACGCCGAGGTCACGGTGGGCGTAGGCCTCACCGAGCGGATCACCGATGACCTCGAACCGCTCCAGGGCCTTCGTCGTCGCCCGCTCGGCGGGCGGATAGTCGTCCCACAAACGGTACAGAATGCCCAGCTCGCCCAGGGCGTAGGCCTCGCCCCACCGATCGCCGAGGGCCCGGTACAGCGCCAGGGCCTCCCTGGTCTCCTGCTCGGCCTGTGGATAGTCGTCCCACAGGCGGTAGAGGATGCCCAGGTCGCGGTGGGCGCAGGCCTCGCCGGGCCGATCGCCGAGGGCCCGGTACAGCCACAGGGCCTCCCTGGTCTCCTGCTCGGCCCGGGGGTAGTCGCTCCGCAAGCGGTAGACGGCGCTGCGCCAGCGATGGGCCTTCGCCGTTCGCGATCGGCTGGTGGTGCGGTCGGACCCGCGCAACGCCCGGGTCAGGAGCCGCTCCGCTTCTGGGAGCGCCCTGTCGAGACAGGCCAGTCTTCCTTGGTACAGGTCGATGACGGCGGCCATGCCGGTTTCGCGCAGGCGTTCGTCGCCACCGGTCTCCGGAGCCGTCGCAGTGTCGATCAGGATGCGCGCGGTCGACAGGTCATTGCTCTGCAGCGCTTGGTCGAGAAGTTCCTCCCAGCGCTCCAGACCGGTCGCATCGCCGATGGCGAAGTAATGGTAAGCGGCTTCCACGGCATTGTCGTGAGCCGTATACCAGGCGGCCGCGGCCCGGTGGAGCGCGGTGATGGTGTCGCTGTGATGGCCGTCGGCCAGAAAAGCCGTCCGGACCAGATCGTGGACGCGCAACCACGTCTTACGGTGCACTCGGTCGGGAATGCGCTGGACGAAGGAATAGCGGCACAAACGGCCGAAGGAATCGTTGTCGACCGGAACAGGACTCAGCAGCGCGCGCAGGCCGTCGATGGTGATGTGACGCAGCACGGCCGCGGCCTGCACGAGTTTCTGCTGACGGGGATCCAGCCGGTGCAGAAATGACCGGTGCAGCCAGTCGTGAACGGCCGAATCCTGTGCGCCGTCCATCCATCCCGCGTCCACGCCGGATTGCCGTCCCTCGCGGTAGGCGTCGGCCAGCATGCCGACCATTATCGGCGTTCCAGAGCATCGGGCGTGTGCCAGGGCGATCAATTCCGGATCATCCAGGCCGCGCCCGGTCAGATAAGCGGTCGTCTCCTCCCGGCTCCATGCGCCCAGATACAGGGTGTCGGCCATCGCGTGCAGCACACCGGGGAATTCGGGGCGTTCCCATCCGGCCGTGATGATCCGCAGATCGGGCGCGGCCTCGACGAGTTGCGGCAGCAGTTTGTGCGTGACCCAATTGACCAGCCCTTCCCGCGAAGTGCCCGCCGACAGGCCGTCGTGACGAGTCAGCCATTCGAGGCCGTCCACGGTGAGAAGCACCTTCGACAGCCGAAGGTCGGCGATGGCGTCCAGAGCGGCGTCGACGAGCGCGGCACGGTAGGCCACGTAAAGATCGGCCGTCGGCTGTCCTCCCTGATGGGAGATGGGCGACCCGGTGATGGCGCTGCCGTCGGAGGCGGTCATGTGGATCTGGATGTCCGCGTGTGACAGGCGGAGCTGCCTCTGCACGGCGTGCACCTGCGTGGTGAATCCGGTGTGGCGCGCGACCTGCTCGCGCCTGCCGGCACAGCCCAGACGGAGCAGGGTGCGGACCAGATCGTCGAGCAGGCTCTGATCCAGGCCGTCGGGCCGGTCACCGGTGGCTCCAGCGCTCAGGTCGATGGACGCGTACCGATAGCCGTTATCGACGGCGCGCCGGACGATCTCCGCCAGCAAGCAGGATTTGCCGATTCCAGAGGTGCCATAGATGCCGAGGATGCGCATGTCCGAATGAGGGGCGAGTACGGCCTCCGCCTCAGCGATCTCTCTGTCTCTTCCGACGAAAGAAAACGCCCGCACCTATCATCACCCGCCGTAGCATGAGTAAAGAAATCACCTTACGTGAGGAAGGTTCATATGCCTAGGTGGATGCGGCCCGCTCCGCTGGCGGCACTCGGCGCCATCTTGTCGGCGATCGTCGGCGGCCTGGTGAATTTGCTCACCGACTCGTGGAGCTGGCAGGTGTTCGCGCTCGCCGCCGGGCTGCTGGTCGTCGTGGCCGCGATCGCCCATCGCATGGAAGGCACCGGAGAACAACAAGATGCCGTCGCGGGCAGAACCGACCAACGCGCCGTGGGACCCGGCGCCCGCATCGCCACCAGCCCGATCGGCGCGACCGGCGCGGATGTCGGCCAAATTGCGGAGAACGGCGGTCAGATCATAAATTCCGGAATCACCGCGGAGAATGCCACCATACGCCAGAAGGCAGCCGAAGGCGGAATCATCGAAGACTCACCCATCACCGCCGACTGGCGTTCAGTACGCGAATGACTCCACAGCCCGCATCCAGCCGGCGAGCCCCCGGCGGACGGCGCCGCGATGCACCGCGAAACGGTCGGCGAGGTATGCGGCAGGCTTGCCCAGCGCCGCCCGCCGCGCTGGTACATCCGATCGGCGTCGACCCGGCTCCCGGCCGGCCCGCCCAGGTCCACCGGCGGATGAGCCGACGCGGCCGGTGGTGCGGTCGCAGGTCACAGGGCGCAGGTCACAGGTCCAGGACCAGGTCCACGGACGGCTGGGAGCAGCAGATCAACGCGTTCCCCTCGGCGGGGACGTCGATCGGCTCAGGTGAATAGTCGACGCGGCCGGACAGGAGGGCGGTCTCACAGGTGTGGCACACGCCGGTACGGCAGGACCACCGGGCGGGTACGTCGCACGCCTCGGCCAGTTCCAGCAGGCTGCCGTACTCCTGGTCCCAGGCGACGGTGATCCCGCTGCGGGCGAACGACACCGTCGGCCCGGCGCCCGCGCCCGACGGCCGCGCAGGCAGGTGCGGGGCGCGGGCCGCGTCCGGGAGCACCCCCGGCCGGATGGCCGCCGGCGCGCCGAAGATCTCGGTGTGGACGCGGGCGGGCGCGATCCCCAGGTCCACGAGGGCCTTGGACATGTCGTCCATGAAGCCGACCGGTCCGCAGATGAAGGCGTCGGCGTCGGCCGGCAGGCCGAGCCCGCCGATCCGCTCCGCGGAGAGCCGTCCCGCAGCCGTGTAGTCCTCTCCGAGACGGTCACCGGGGAACGGCCTGCTGTAGGAGACGTGCACGCGGGCGGCGGGCAGGCGCTCCAGCAGCGCGCGTACCTCCCGCGCGAAGGGATGACCGGCGCCGTCCCGGGCCCCGTGCAGCCACCACACCGGGCGCCGCGAGCAGGCGTCCGCGAGAGCGTGCAGCATGGCGAGGACCGGGGTGGCCCCCACGCCGGCGGAGATCAGCAGGACGGGCCGGTCGCCCTTCGTGAGGACGAAGGTGCCGCGCGGCGCGGCGACGTCGAGGACGTCGCCCGCCTTGACGTGGCGGCGCAGGTGTCCGCTGCCGGCCCCGTGCGGCTCCTGTTTGACACTGATCCGGTACTCGGGGGCGCCCGGCCGCCCGGAGAGCGAGTAGGTGCGGATCAGCGGCGGTCCGCCGGGTCGCGGCCACAGCCGCAGAGTGAGGAACTGCCCCGGCAGCGCGGCGGGCAGCGGACCGTCAGGCGAGGCGAGGACCAGCGAGAAGATGCCGCTGGTCTCCGGCTCGACGCGGGCGACCCTGAGCGGGCGGAACCCGGTCCAGGCGGGCGGCGGGCTCGTGGCGGCCGCGGTGAGCCCGCGGTTGCCGGTGGCCGGCCCGTCCCCGCCGTCCAGCAACTCCTGCAGGGAGTTCTTCCAACCCGGGCTCAGCGCCGGGATGCGCAGTCCGCGTTTCAGCTGCTCAGGCGGGTGACCCGGCAGGTAGAGCAGGGCGTCCATCTCGGCGACGGTCATCCCCTCGGGACCACCGGAGATCTTGACGATCTCGTCGCCGGCCTCCACCTGTCCTTCGCTGAGGACGCGCATGTAGAAGCCCGGCCGGCGGTGCGACACCAGGAGCGCGGCCATCCGCGGCTCCCCCATGCGCAGTCCGACGCGGTAGCAGGTCACCCGGGGCTGGGTGACCTCGAAGACCGCGCCGCCGATGCGGTAGCGGTCACCGATGCAGACCTCCTGGTCCGGCATCCCGTCGACGGTGAAGTTCTCCCCGAACTGGCCGTAGGTGAAGTCGTCCCTGTTCAGCTGCTCCTGCCAGTACCGGTAGGAGTCGAGTTGGTAGACCAGGACGGCGCGCTGCTCGCCGCCATGCCCGGCCAGGTCGCCCTGACCGTCGCCGTCGACGTTCAGCCGCCGGACCATCCGGGGCCCGGTGACGGACTCCTTCCACACACCCGTGTGGACGGTCGATCCGTTCCAGGCGACGTCCTTGGGCATACCGACGTTCAGGGAGATCAGAACGGCCACAGCGCATCCCCTCCGGTATCCGGTATCCCGTATCGGCCGGCCTCGTGACCGCCGCCGTCCGGCTCGACCGCCCTCCGCTCCTCGTCCGGATCGAAGCGGAAGAAGTCCGTCCGGCGCCGACCACGAGGAGGGCACGATGTCGTCAGCATGGTGTTCGCCCGCGTAGCAGGGCCGGCTGAGCCGGATGCGGCCGTCCACCCCGCGCATCCGGAAGCCCGTACGACTCCGGGGACGCGGTTCGTCCTCGTGACAACCCGGTCGGGGCGGGCCGATCGTCACCTCATGCCACCACTACTTCAGCAGCCTAGGACAAGGGCCCGCCGGCCCCACCGGAGGCATGCCCGGCACCGGCCCGTGAACCAGGCGAAAGGCCGGGCGGCATCCGGGCTCGTTCGGGGCCATTGTCGTGCGAGGCGGTGAGACGGGCGGGGCCTGCGGCGTCGAACCGGTGGCGAGCACGACCGGGCGGTCCGACCGTCAATCGTGGACGGGGAAGCCCCGGGCGGAGTCCCGACCTGCGTTGCTCGAAGGGCTCGTCACGGTGAGTTGAACCACTGCGGGGTGTCAAGGCGGAACACGTCGGACGGCGTGACCTTGCGCAGGTCCTCCACCATGGCCCGCAACCGCTCCTCGCCGATGGTCTCGGCCCACTGGTCGCGCAGCTTCCCGAAGATCCGCTCCGATCGCTCCAGCGCGTCGTGGGCGTGCGGGGTCAGCGTGTAGGTCTTACGGCGCGCATCGTCAGGATCGTGCCCGGGCCGCAGGTAGCCGAGCCCTTCCAGCATGCCGATGGTCTTGCCCGCCGCTTGCTTGGAGACTCCCAGCACCCGGCCCAGGTCGGCCGCCGTGGCCCCGTACCGGCCGCCGGCCCGCATGATGGCCTGGAAGACGAACCCGTGCATGGGTCGCATCTGCGGATGGCCCTGCTGGGCGAGCTCCTCGTGCAGCTCGTCGATGAGCACCCGAAACCCCAGCAGCAGCCGCAGCGGCAGTTCGAAGCCCGGCGGATCACTTGACACGATGGACAACCTCGTTAACTATATAGACAATTGCATTGTCCATCTTAGGGATGTGAACCGTGACGCTCGTCCGTCATGCCGAAAGTCGTCGATCCGAGACCCCGAACGCCGTCATGACCACCCTCGCCTCGCCGACCCTCGGCGGTGCGCGATCCTCCATCTGGCGCACCGAGGTCAAACCCGACGTGCAGGGCCCCGCCCACATTTTCGACGTCGAACAGATCTGGACCTTCCTCGAAGGGGAGGCGACCATCGAACTCGACGGCGAAACCTCCACGGCGGGCCCCGGCGACACGGCCGTACTACCCGCCCACACCGCCCGCCGGTTCACCGCCGGCCCCCGGGGCTTCACGGCCATCGTCACGGCTCCCGCCGACGCGCACGCCTGGCCCCTCGGCGAGGCCGACAACAAGATCACACCCCCCTGGATCGCCTGACCGGCGCCATCGGAGATCACAGCCAGTAGATCCATCACCGGCTCCGCTCGTGGTCCGCGACGGCCTAGTCGTGCGAGCCGGCAACCGACAGCGGTACCTCGACGACGAAGAACGGAAAGGTGGTACTGCGTGAAAGGTCATGACAGTCGTCGGGGAACAGCTCACGGGCGGCCGGTCGGGCTGCGCTGGCGTCGATGCCGGTGACGACCGCACCACGGTCGTGCAGTGCGGCGGACAGAGGGCCCGAGCCGCATCCCGCGTCCAGGATCCGACGGCCGGCCACGTCTCCGGCGAGGGCCGACATCGCGGGGCGCTCGTAGTACGCGTTCACGAGGCTGTTCTCGTTCTCCGCCGAGTAAGCCTCGGCGAACCCGTCGTAGTCGTTCACCTGTCCCCGATCCACAGACCGGACGAAGCTTCCGGGCAACCCGGTTACGCGTTCCATCGTCGCAGGTCAGTAGTCACATGATCCACCGGTCAGCCCCTTGCCCACCCAGTCGAGCACCCGGAAGATCGAAAGGCCGTTTCCGGTCACGGAAACGGCCTTTGACCTGGGTGGAGCTAAGGGAGTTCGAACCCCTGACCCTTCGATGTGAGCCCCCGTGGGACGCATCGCCTTCGATCAACGGATGCCAACCGGTGCCGTCAAGTGCCGGGTCCGTGCCGTCTGACGATCTCGGCCAAGCCCGGGTATCAGCGGGTTCGCTGACTTTTCACTGTCTCCGGCCGGCCTTCGCCGATCATGAGTCCATCCTGGCTCCGGCCGTTCAGCCGAAGTTCGTGGTCCCTGCCCGGTAGGAGGGTGAACGCATCGACATGGCGAGGTCTCACGGACGCGAGTCGGTCTCCGCCTCACCGGTGCCCGGGACGTATGGGACGGAGAGGTGCTGATGGATCATCACCCAGGCGCCGTTCCGCCGCTCGAACACGCGGGTCCCCCGCGACCAACTGCTGAGGAACCCGCCGTCGGCCTGCTTGATCCGGACGTGGTTGAGCCCCCAGGCGACCGCCAGGTCCTCCCGGGCCATCACCTTCAGATCGGGGATGTCCCAGCTGACGGCGACGCCGGGCGCACCGAGGTTGTGTCGGCAGACCTCCCGTACGGCCTCGGCGCCGAGATACTGGAGGGGCTCCTCGTGCTCGTAGGACACGACGTCGTCGGCGACGGCGGCCATCATGCCGTCCAGGTCCCTCGCAGCGGTGGCCTCGAACCACCTTCGGTGGAGCCGGCGCACTTCCTGTTCGGCGCCGCCGTCCCGGCCGGCGTCGACGATCGGGAACGAGTGATGCTCGTGGGCGATGACCCACCGGCCCCCCTGCCTTCGCAACCCGAACGTCAGCCGTAGCCGGTTCTCCGGGTTTCCGGCGAACTGCTCCGGGGTGCCGCAGCGCAGCAGGGCGTGGGCGAAGGCGACGTCGCCGCCCGCGGTGACGTCCAGCGTCTCGATCTCGAAGACGGCCCCCCGCGCCTGCCAGCGGAAGAAGGGCGGCCACGTCCGGCGGTAGGACTCGACGCCGCGCACCCCCTCGTAGGGGGGCGGCACGTCGAACATCACGATGTCGTCGGCGTGGTCGGCGACCACCCCGTTCATTTCACCGCGGTGGACCGCCTCGGCCCAGCGCTCGATCAGGTCACGGATCTGTTCCTCGTCGGTGGGCATGAACCCTTGGTCCCTTCAGATCGGTGCATCTGTCGGGACTACAACCCGCGCGTCTCTGGAAACTCATCGCGGATCGCCGTACCGCTTCTCCTCCAGTTCCGATGGCAGGCCGAACGCCGGGAGGTCCGCGTCCAGGAACGAGACCACCTCGGCGATCCGGGTGCCGCGCAAAGTGAGCAGGTCCAGGCCTGCCGCGACGTAGACGGCTCGACGCCCGTCCCACATGTAAGTGCCGAACGCCAGTTGCCCGTTCGCGCGAGCGGGCAGGAAGCGCCAGCGTCGCTTCGCCACCGCCTCGGTCAAGAAGCCGCGGACGTCGATGTGACCCGCGTACCAGGTCGCCAGTGGCGGCATCGAATACCTGGCGTCCTCCGTCAACATCGCCACGATGGCATCGACGTCCGCGGCCTCCCAGGCTGTCGCGTACTTCCGGGCCAGCTCCCGCCGCTTCGCTTCACCCAACGCGTCCAGCGTCCGCTGCTGGGTGGTCTCCGGGAGCAGGGTCGCCATGACCTTGCGGGCCCGTTGCAGGGCGCTGTTGACCGCCGCGACCGTGCTCTCCAACGTGTCGGCGGTCTCCCGGGCGGTATAGCCCAGCACATCACGCAATACCAGGACCGCCCGTTGCGGACCGGACAGATGCTGCAGGGCTGCGACGAACGCCAGCTCCACGCTCTCCCGCGCCACCGCCCGGTCCTCCGGGACCTGCTCCGCCGTCCACCTCATCAAACGGTCGGGGTACGGTTCCAGCCAGGTCGCCTCGGCTTGCGGCGCTCCCGCCGGACTCAGATCCGCAGGCAGTTCCCGCCGCCCCCGCCGTTCGATGAGCGTCAGCGACCGGTTCGTCGCGATCTTGTACAGCCACGGCCGGATCGACCCGCGATCCTCGAACCGCTCCAGGTTGCGCCACGCCCGATCCATCGTCTCCTGGACCGCGTCCTCCGCGTCGTGGACCGAACCCAGCATCCGGTAGCAGTACGCGCGCAACTCGTCCCGCAGCGGCCCCACCAGGCATCCGAAAGCGGCATCGTCCCCGGCCCGAGCCGCGGCCAGCAGTTCCGTCGCACCACGCTCGTCCGCCCACCCAGACCCGAACCGCATCCGCCATCCCGTCCCATCCCGACCCGACGCGGGCCAGGCTACGTCGACTCACCGACACTCGATCAAGACCGGGGCCTATAAGTCGACACGGCACAGAAGTGACATGGCGCCGGCGCGCGACCCGGCGCGCGCCGGTAGAGGCGCCACCTGAGGGTGAAGGGACAGGGTAAGTCGATCAAAGTGGTTGGGGGTAGGAGTGCCAGGCCGGTCTCGCAGAGGTGTGCATCTCCTGGTGAGTGGCGTGGTCTGCCGGCCTGCGACGAGTAGGCTGATCGTTCGTCATCGAACGTCATCGAACCGGGGAGGTCGGCGTGGACTATGGCGACAAGCTCTTCTGGCTCTCGGTTGTGATTCAACGGAGGCGCCCGGCGGAGCCGTCGAGCTCGTCGGCGACGAGCTGACGGGCCCCCAGATCGCCGCGGCGTTCGGCGCGCGCGCCGGGCTCCCGGCACGGTACGAGGCCCTCCCGTTGAGCGTGCTTCCCAACGACCTCGACAAGGCGATGTTCCGCGAGTTCGCGAAGGCGGCGGAATACCCTTCGGACCTCGCGGTGGTGCGCTCGATCGAGCCGGCCCCCCTGGACCTGGTCGAGTGGATCCGAGCTACCGGCTGGACCGCGCCCACGAACGTGGCGGGTTCCTGAGCCGCCGGTCGACGGCGGAACGATCGGGCTCGCGCGGTCTTTGCTGATTTTTCGCTGACTCCGGGGCCGGAGATCTCCGGGTAGCCTCTGCTGTCCGCGTCCGGGGCAGGGTATCCCGAGGTCTGCTGAAAGTCCCTGAGCAGCAGAAAGGCCCGTCAGGTTCACGCCTGGCGGGCCTTGTCTCTGGGTGGAGCTGAGGGGATTCGAACCCCTGACCCCTTCGATGCGAACGAAGTGCGCTACCGGACTGCGCTACAGCCCCAAGGACTGGACCAGATTAGCAAACTTTGGGGACCGCCCGCGCCACCTGGGTGGCCGGGCGGCTTCTGAGTCTGCGTGCGAGCGCCGTGACGGGTGCCCGTTGAGTCGTCTCTGTCAGTCGCCTACGGCGCGGCGGGAGCGGTCGGCGTACTGGTCGAAGGGCTCGGCGCGCTTGCGGAACTCGATGATCTCGGCCTCGGCCTGCTGGGCCGCCAGTTCGAGGGCGCGCTGTCGCTCCTGTGCCCTGCGCCGCTGCTCGGCGTGGGCCTTCGCGGCGGCGATCCGGCGCTCGGCGTCCACGGCGACGGCCACCCGCAGGACGGACAGGTACGCCAGCACCACGACCACGGACGGCGCGACGCTCCACCACGGAGCCACGCCGACGGCCGCCGTCACGACCGAGGCGATGTGGAGCAGCACGCTGAAGAGCAACCACCGGCGGCGACGGGCCATGACACGGGCGCGGCGGCGGCGTTCGTCCAGGAAGGCCTCCGGCGCGGGCGCGTACTCGCCGACGAGGCCGTCATCGGGAAGGTCCTGGTGATCGGACCCGGTGAAAGTCTCCATGGACGTTCCGGCGGCAGGCTGGGAGGTGCCGGTGGGCGGGACGGCCGTGCTGGTGGTCAGGGAGGGGCTGGAGGTGCCCGTACCGGTGGGCAGAGGAGGGCCGGGGGTGTCCGTGCGGGTGGAGGTCTTGCCGGACGTCTTCTTCTCGGAGGCGCCGTCGGTGGAGGCGTTGCCGTTCCGGATGCCGGACGAGGAGGCGTCGATCTCCATGGTGATCTCGTCGTCGGCGGGGTCCGCGGCGCGGGCCTTACCGACGGGCGTCTTGGACACCGGGAGGTCGGCGAGGGTGTCTCCCTCGCCCTCTTCGCACTCGCCGGGCTCCTCGGCGCCCTCGTGCTCCTCGCCTTCGGCGTACAGGTCGGCGATGTCGAGCGTGTGGCGGTCGCGACGCAGCCACATGGGCACCAGGACGCACAGCCACATGAGAACGATGCCGAGATAGAGGAAGGCACTGCTCACGCGCCCACCTCCGGATGATGTGAGCCGGCCTGGCCCCGGCGGGCGCCGGAGGCGGGCGTGTGACGGGCGCGGCAGGCGGACGTACGGCGGGCATGGGAGGTGGCGGCGCGGCGGACGCGGGAGGTGGCGGTGTGGTGGCTGTGGGAGGTGGGTGGAATGGGGTTCGGGGGGCATGGAAGTGCCGTTGCCGGGGCAGCATGAACACAGCACGGGGCTTGGGCCGTCGCAAATGTGTTCACGTCACGCACCGTAGGACCGCATGTCACTGATTGACGAGCATTCGGTGCGGTGTGTCGCGAGATCGTCAACCCGTTTATCCCCAGGCCTACGTCAAGGCTTTCTATCGTCGGCTACGACAAGCCGTCATGGGCGGTCTTCTCCCTCGTCTGCCGCCACTGTGCGAGCAGCCCGCGCGGGACGTCCTCCAGAGTGAGGGCGTAGCAGATGTGGTCGCGCCAGGCGCCGTCGATATGGAGCTGCCGGCGGCGTACGCCCTCCTCGCGGAAGCCGAGCTTCTCGACGACGCGCCGGCTGGCGTGGTTCTCGGGCCGGATGTTGGCCTCCAGGCGGTGCAGGCCCACGGTGAAGAAGCAGTGGTCGACGGCCATCGCGAGCGCCGTGGGGATGATGCCGCGCCCGGCCAGCGTGCCGCTCACCCAGTACCCGACCTGCGCCGATCGCGCCGAACCCCACACGATGGCGCCCACGGTGAGCTGCCCGGCGAACGCCCCCCGGTAGGTCACCACCCACGGAAGCGCGAGCCCCTGCCTCGCCTCGCGCCGCAGGGTGCCGACCATGGAGATGTAGGGGCCGAGGCCGGTGCGGAACAGCGGGGTCTCGGGGTTGCTCGGTTCCCACGGACGCAGCCAGTCGGCATTGCGCAACCGCGTCTCACGCCAGGCGCTCACGTCGCGCAGGCGCAGCGGCCGGAGTGCCACCGGTCCCTCGGTCAGGGTCACCGGCCAGCCGCGAAGTCGATCCACGGAACAATCATCCCCTGTCCGACCCTGAATCCGCCATGGCAGCCACCGGGCGCTCTCTTTGACAGCGGCCGTCGATCATTTGTCGCGTCCCGCAGCGGCGCGTGCCAGTGCCGTCCGAGCGGATGGCGCCAGCGGCTGGCGGGTCTGTCACCGTGTCGGGTACGTCGGCACGCCACGCCTGCCCATCGCGTACGTCGGCACGTCGGCACGTCGGCACGTCATGGCAGTCTGCCGGGCACGTCAGCAGGAACATGCCAGGCCCGCGGGCAGGTCAGCCTCGGGGGTGGTCGCCGCCTCTGATCTGGTCGATGGCGTGCCGCAGGATGGGGGCGAGGATCGCCATGCCGTCGCGCACGCCGCCGGACGACCCCGGAAGGTTCACGATCAGCGTGTTACCCGCCTGCCCCGCCAGCCCGCGCGACAGGATGGAGGTGGGCACCTTCTCCCGGTTGGCCTGACGTACGGCCTCGGCGATGCCCGGTATCTCCCGTTCGATGACCCGTCGGGTCATCTCCGGGGTGAGGTCCTGCGGGGTCAGGCCGGTGCCTCCGGTGGTGACGATCACGTCGTACTGGGCGTGGACCCCCTCGCGCAGGGCGGCCTCGACGGGCTCGCCGTCCGGGACGACCCGCGGGCCGTCCACCTGCTCGCAGCCGGCCTCGGCGAGCAACTCGGCCAGCAGTTGTCCTGATTTATCGGGGTAAATGCCGGCAGCGGCCCGGTTGGAGGCCGTCACCACCAGCGCCCTCACGGCCGGGTCCAGACGCCGGTCTTGCCGCCCGTCTTCTCCTCCACCCGCACGTCGGTGATCACCGCCGCCGGGTCCACCGCCTTGATCATGTCGATCATCGCCAGTCCGGCCACCGACACGGCGGTGAGCGCCTCCATTTCGACGCCCGTGCGGTCGGCGGTCTTCACCCTCGCGGTGATCTCCACCCCGGAGTCGACCACGACGACCTCCACCTTGACCCCGTGCAGGGCGATCGGGTGGCAGAGCGGGATGAGGTCGGGCGTGCGCTTGGCCCCCTGGATGCCCGCGATGCGCGCCACCCCGATGGCGTCGCCCTTGGGCACCTCTCCCGATCGCAGGATGCGCACGGCCTCCGGCGACAGCAGCACCCGGCCGGTGGCGCACGCCGTACGGACGCTGACGTCCTTGGCGGACACGTCCACCATGCGCGCCGCGCCGGACTCGTCGATGTGCGTCAACTCGCTCACAGCGGGATCACCTCCACGACCGCCCCCTCCGGCAGGTCTGTGACATCTTCGGGCACCACGATCAGGGCGTTCGCCCCGGCGAGCGCGGCGAGCTGGTGGGAACCCTGCCCGTGCACGGGCGCCACCGAGGCGGAACCGCCCTTCGTGGTCAGCACGCCGCGCAGGTAGGAGCGCCGACCGGCCGGCGAGCGCAGCGCCGCGGCCGCCGTCGCGGTGACGGTCACGGGAGGACCGGCCGGCAGACCGCGCATCTTCGCGAGCGCCGGCTTCACGTACAGGACGAAGGACACATAGGACGACACCGGATTGCCCGGCAGCGTGAAGATCGGGACCTGGCGATCGCCCAGCAGCCCGAAGCCCTGCGGCATCCCCGGCTGCATCGCGACCTTCTCGAACCGGACGGTGCCGAGCGGCGACAGCGCCTCCTTGACGGGCTCGTAGGCGCCCATGGAGATGCCGCCGCTGGTGATCACGGCGTCGGCCTCGCCGAGCAGGGCGTCGAGGGTCGCGGAGAACGCTCGCGGGTCGTCGCCGACCGCGCCGCGCCGGGACGCCTCGCCGCCCGCCTGCCGGACGGCCGCGACGAGAGTGAAGCTGTTGGACTCCCAGATCTGCCCGTGCCCGAGCGGCGTCCCCGGCTCGACCAGCTCGGTGCCGGTGGACAGCACCACCACCCGGGGACGCGGATGAGCGAGCACCGTGCGCCGCCCCACCCCGGCCAGAATGCCGAGCTGGGCCGGGCCGATGACCGTACCCGCGGGCAGTACGAGATCGCCCGCCCGGACGTCCTCGCCCGACCTGCGGATCGCGTTGCCCGGCGGCGGCGGACGGCGGATCGCGACCTTCACCGTGCCGCCGTCGGTCCACTCGACCGGCACCACCGCGTCGGCGCCCTCGGGCACCGGCGCGCCGGTCATGATGCGCGTCACGAACCCCCGCTCGACCGCCCGCCGCGCGGTGTCCCCGGCGGCCACGTCGATCGTCACCGGCAGCACCACGGGGGCGTCCTCGCTCGCCCCCGCGACGTCCTCGGCCCGTACGGCGTAACCGTCCATGGCCGAGTTGTCGAACGGCGGCAGCGCGACGGGCGAGGCGACGTCCTCGGCCAGGGTGGCGCCGAGCGCCGACTCCAGATCGACCGGCACAGGGTCGAGCGGACGCACGGCGCCGAGGATGTCGGCCAGATGGGCGTCGACCGTTTTCATGGCAACCACCTCCGTGGAGATCGCGGGAGACCGTGCGGCTCGTCCACTCAGGAGGACTCGTTCACTCGGACGACTCGGAGGACGCCGACGACTCGGAGGACTCGTTCAGGAACTCGCGCAGCCACGGGATGAACTCCGGCGCCAGATCAGGGCGATCGGCGGCGAACTGGACGACGGTGCGCAGATAGTCGAGCTTGTTGCCGGTGTCGTAGCGGCGGCCGCGGAACAGGACGCCGTGGACGGGACCGCCCTCCTCCGTGGAGCGGCCCGCGAGCTCCAGCAGGGCGTCGGTGAGCTGGATCTCGCCACCGCGGCCCGGCTCGGTGTTCTCCAGCACCTCGAACACGGCGGGGTCGATCACGTAGCGTCCGATGACGGCCCAGTTGGACGGCGCCTCGTCCGCCGGAGGCTTCTCCACCAGCCCGGTGACGCGGACGACGTCGTCCTCGGAGGTCGGGAGGATCTCCGCGCAGCCGTACAGGGAGACCTGCTCCCTCGGCACCTCCATCAGCGCCACGACGCTGCCACCGTAGGTGTTGCGCACCTCGATCATCCGCTTGAGCAGGTGGTCGCGGTGGTCGATCAGGTCGTCGCCCAGGAGGCAGGCGAACGGGTGCCCGCCGACGTGCTGCTTCGCGCACAGCACCGCGTGGCCGAGGCCCTTGGGCTCCCCCTGCCGTACGTAGTGGAAGGTGGCGATCTCCACCGGTTCGAGAACCTGGGAGAGGCGCTCGGAGTCGCCCTTCGCGGCCAAGACCTCCTCGAGCTCGTAGGCTCTGTCGAAGTGGTCCTCGATGGAACGCTTGTTCCGGCCTGTCACCATGAGGAGGTCGAGGAGCCCGACCGAGACGGCCTCTTCGACGACATACTGGATGGCCGGCTTGTCGACGATCGGGAGCATCTCTTTCGGAGTCGCCTTGGTCGCCGGGAGGAATCGCGTGCCCAGACCGGCGGCGGGGATGACAACTTTCGTCACTGGATCGAAGTCAGCCATGAATGCACCTTAATGGAGGGCCGAGTGGACAAAGCGGAGCTGCGCCGGAGGATCGTCGCCGCACGAGCAGGGCTGTCCGATCCGCGCGGCTCGGCCACCGCGATCAGGGAAACGCTACTCGACCGGCCATGGGTGCAGATGGCCGGGCTCGTCGCGTGCTACTGGTCCTCGGGCACCGAACCGGCGACGCACAGCCTGATCCTGGCGCTCTGGAAGCACGGCACCACGATCATCCTTCCCGTTCTGCGGTCTGACGACGACCTTGACTGGGCGGTCTACGACGGGCCCGACTCGCTGGCTCCGGGGCCGCGCGGCCTGATGGAGCCGGTGGACACCAGGCGCGGCGTGGACGCGATCCGCACGGCCGGCCTGGTCATCGTCCCCGCCCTGGCCGTGGACGCCGCCACCGGCGTCCGGCTCGGGCGCGGCGGCGGTTCGTACGACCGGGCGCTGGCGCGGGTCGGGCCGAACGTGCCGACGATCGCCCTGCTCCACGAGGGCGAGCTGATCGACGGCGTCCCGGCCGAACCGCACGACCGCCCCGTGTCGATGGCCGCCCTGCCGTCCGGCATCGTCACCTTCCGAGACGCCGGCGGGGCTTCGGCGGATGCCGGCAACCCTTCGGTGGATTCCGGCGAGCCTTCGGCTGATCATCTGGGACAGCGGACCGGCTGAGGCCGCCGATCGCCGCGGGGACGTCTGGCAGGGAAGCGGGGAAGTCAAAGAAGCTAGGGAAGGATCTGCAGGTCGTTCAGGCCGCCGTTCTCACTGAAGTACTCCTCCAGGTCGTCGTTCCTGACCGCGTCGAAGAAGCTCCGGCCCGCCTTCCGGTCCAGGCGCACGATGCTCGCGCCCTTGACCGTGGCGGTGCCGAGCGTTGGGATCGTGGTGGAATCGACGGTTTCCGGCCGAATGTCGCGCAGCTCCAGGGCCAGGTCGCGCAGCGTACTGAGCGTCACGCCGGAGTCGACGCTGACCGCCCGGGTGAGCGCCTCGAGGAAGTCGTTGAGCTTGAGCGGGTCGGTCAGCATGTCCCTGCTGACGATCTTGTGCCCCAGGGCGCCGATGAACGCCTGCTGCCGCTTGATCCGGTCGAAGTCGCCGCCCGGCAGGTTGTACCTCTGGCGGACGAACAGCAGCGCCTTCTCGCCCTCCAGGTGCACGAGCCCCTGCGGCCAGGTGACCTTGTTCATCGGGTCGTACACCTTGCGCGCGACGTAGACGTCGACGCCGCCGATGACCTGCGTCATCGTGATGAACCCTTTGAAGTTCAACGCCGCGAAATGGTCGATGCGGACCTTGGTCAGGCCTTCGACGGTCTTGATCAGCAGCTTGGGGCCGCCGAACGCGTACGCCGCATTGATCTTGTTGTTTCCGTGGCCGGGGATGCGGACATAAGAGTCGCGGGGGATTGCGATGAGAGTGAGCCGTTCCCGGTCGGCCGGGACATGAACCATCATGATCGTGTCGGCCCGCTGGGAACCCGACTCGCCCGGCCGCTTGTCCGATCCGATGAGCAGCCAGTTCTGCGCGTCGCCCACGGCCTTGCCCGGCCGCCCCGCCTCCTCCGGGAACGCTCCAGGGATACGCTCGATATTGCCGTTGAGCGTGATCTGACGTTCCATCACGACCGCGAACCCCGCCGCCACCACCATGGCGAGAACCAGCCCGGTCGCGATCGACAGTCGGCGTAAGAGCCGTCGCTTCTTGCGCGGTCTGGCGACGTCGGGCCGCCGCACCGGCTCGGCCGACTCGGGCGTTCCGTGCGATTCAGGCGGCTCGGGCGGCTCGGGCGACCCGGATGACCAGGGCGATTCGGACGCCGCCAGGGGGACGACCTCCTCGCCGTCGACGTAATGGTCCTTCCTCGCGCTCTCCAGGACCGGGGAAGTGTCGTCGGCCAATTTCGTCCCCTGAGAACCGGTTGTACGACGTCGTTTGTGTCGGGTGTGACGGTAGCTCATAGCTGTTGTTCGTGGTAGTGGCCAATACGAATACGACATAATGGACCGCGACATGGAGGGGAGCCAGTGAATCTGAATTTCTGGTTGCTCCTCGCGTCGATCGTCGTCATCGCGGCCATCGCCTCGGTGCGCGTGGCCCACCGCACCGGCCTGCCCAGCCTGTTGATCTACCTCGGTTTCGGAATCCTGCTCGGCGAGGCCGGCCTGGGTTTGCAGTTCGAGAACGCGTGGCTCGCCCAGCAGATCGGCCTGGCGGCGCTGGCGCTGATCCTCGCCGAAGGCGGTCTCACCACCAACTGGGATCACGTCCGGCGGGCCGTGCCCCCCGCGGTCGTCCTCGCCACCGTCGGAGTCGCGGTGAGCATCGTCGCGCTGGCCACAGCGGTGCACTACCTGCTCGGCATGGACTGGCGCACGGCCCTGCTCCTCGGCGCCATCCTGGCGTCCACGGACGCGGCCGCCGTGTTCTCCGTCCTGCGGCGCCTGCCCCTCCCCGAACGCCTGTCCGGCATCCTGGAGGCCGAGTCCGGATTCAACGACGCGCCGACGGTCATCGTCGTCATCATGCTCAGCCAGGTCAGCACGCCGATGCCCAGCGTGGGGCATGTCGTGCTGGACGCCGCGGTCGAACTGGGCATCGGCTCCGCCGTCGGCCTCGCGGTCGGCCCCCTGGGCGGTTACGCCCTGCGCCGGGTCGCCCTGCCGGCGTCCGGTCTGTACCCCATCGCCGTGCTCGCCCTCGCCTTCGTGGCCTACAGCGGCGCCGCGCTGCTGCACGGTAGCGGCTTCCTCGCCGTCTACCTGGCCACGCTGGTGCTCGGCAACATGCGGCTGCCCCACCGGGTACCGACTCGCGGCTTCGCCGAGGGAGCCGCATGGCTGGCACAGATCGGACTGTTCGTCATGCTCGGCGTCCTCGCCAGCCCGCTCGAACTGCCAGCAATGGTCATTCCGGGGCTGATCACCGGGCTTGTGCTGCTACTCGTCGCCCGTCCCCTGTCAGTGGTGCTCTCCGCCCTGGTCGTACGCGTGTCGGGCTCCGACCGGCTGTCCTGGCAGGAGCAGGCGTTCCTGTCGTGGGCCGGCCTGCGCGGCGCGGTGCCCATCGTGCTCGCCACCATTCCGTGGGCCGCGGGGATCACCGGCGCCAAAGGGGTGTTCAACGAGGTCTTCGTCATCGTGGTCGTCTTCACCATGGTGCAGGGGCCGACGCTGCCGTTCCTGGCCCGCCTCCTACGGGTCAGCGCTCCGGCCGAGGCGCGCGACCTCGGCGTCGAAGCGGCGCCGCTGGAGGAGCTGAACGCCGACCTGCTGCAGGTCTCCATCCCGCCGGGCTCCGGGCTGCACGGAGTCGAGATCTTCGAGCTGCGGCTGCCGTCCGACGCGGCCGTCACCATGGTCGTGCGGGAGGGCCGATCGTTCGTCCCCGAAGGCACCGCGCGGCTGCGAGCGGGGGACCAACTGCTCGTCGTGACCACGGCCGCGTGCCGCAACATCGTCGAGCGCCGCCTGCGAGCGGTCAGCCGCCGTGGCAAGCTCGCCGGCTGGTACGGCGAACGCGGCGAATGACCCGGCCGCCGCCTCGACCCGTTCCGGCCGCCCCCAACCGGCCCCGGTCTCATGACCGAGGACAGGGATTAGAACCCGTCCGGGTGGCGTTTAGCCTAATCGGCTGCGTACCATTAGCAGTCGCAGCGGTAGAGTGCCAATCTGCGTTGAGCCATGCTGAGCCATATTGAGGAGGAGCGCGTGCCCACCTACCAGTACGCCTGTACCGCTTGCGGTGAAGGGCTCGAGGTCGTCCAGCGTTTCACCGACGACCCGCTGACCACGTGCCCGAACTGCCAAGGTCAGCTGCGCAAGGTGTTCTCGGCCGTCGGCATCGTGTTCAAGGGTTCGGGCTTCTACCGGACGGACAACCGCTCCTCCGGCGCCTCGACCACCACGTCCACGACGTCGACGACGTCCACCGGCTCGTCGAGCTCCACCGGTTCCTCGGGTGCCGGCGGCTCGTCCGACTCGGGCTCCAGCACGCCGGCGAAGAAGGAGCCCGCCTCCGCGAGCACCACGCCCAGCACCTCCGCCGCCTGACGCCTGTCCGGGTTGTACGGCCGCGCACGCCGTACAACCCACCACCCACCCCCTGGTGAGCGCCGCCGCGCCCGGGCATCGAGCACGGCGAAAAGCGGCCGAGCACGGCGAGAAGGGCGCGGCCGCCTCGCCCGCCGAGCATGTCGGCCCACTGAGCACCGACCCGGCGAGCACTCCCGCCGACAACGACAATCGGCAACCGGCAACCGGCAACCGAGTTTTCCACAGGCTAACGATCCGCTCTCTCCGCCCCGCGCCCAGGACGCTAATCTCGGGCGCATGGTCATGACAGCTGACATCGGGGTCATCGGCGGCTCGGGTTTCTACTCTCTCCTCGACAACGCCGAAGAGGTCGAGATCACCACCCCGTACGGGTCACCGAGCGACACCATCACGGTCGGCCGCATCGGCTCCCGCACGGTGGCGTTCGTGCCGCGCCACGGCCGGGATCACCGCTTCCCGCCGCACCACATCCCCTACCGGGCCAATCTCTGGGCGTTGCGCTCCCTCGGCGTGCGCCAGGTGATCGCGCCGAGCGCCGTCGGCTCCCTGCGCGCCGAGTACGGTCCCGGCACCCTGGTGATCCCCGACCAGTTGGTCGACCGCACTTCCGGCCGGGTGCAGACCTACTACGACACGGGCGGCGCGGTGCACGTCCCCTTCGCCGACCCTTACTGCCCGGTCGGCAGAGCCCTCGCCTACTCCCGGGCCGAGGCCGACGGCTGGAACGCCGTTGACGGCGGCACCCTGGTCATCATCGAGGGGCCCCGCTTCTCCACACGGGCAGAGTCACGCTGGTTCAGCTCCAACGGCTGGTCCATCGTCGGCATGACCGGCCACCCGGAGGCCGTCCTCGCACGCGAGCTGGCGCTCTGCTACACCTCGCTGTCGCTCGTCACCGACCACGACGCGGGCGTCGACGCGGGCGAGGGCGTCACCCAAGACGAGGTCTTCGCCTTCTTCGCCGCCAACAGCGAGCGCATGCGCGCCCTCGTCGGCTCGGTCGTCGCTGAGCTCCCCCTCGACCGTGCCTGCCCATGCGGCGACGCCCTGAACGGCATCAAACTCCCCTTCGAACTCCCCTAATCCCCGCTTCCGACCACCTCCTTCCGTGCCTGCAGGCGTCGGTGGGAAGACCAGGCCGACCCGGCATGGCGGCGCAGTGGCCATCTGGCTCGTGGTCGCGCCGCCCTTGCCGGAGACGCAGACCACCTGGCCTCTCCCCGCCGAGCCCCGGATACGCCTGCCCGGCGCGGCGATACCCCATGCCCTCGCCCAGCACGACGGCCGCCAGCCTCGCCCCGCACGACGGCACCCCACACCCCGACCAATGGGCATCAACGCCCGCAAGCCCTCAGATCCCAGGGTCCGGACTACCAACCCAAGGTGCCGTCAACCGATCGGAGGCGCCGGACAACCGACGATCGGAAGCAACCGCCCCGCACCGATGCGCCAGCGGGGTGTCCAACCCCTGCACAGCGGGTGTCCACCTCCTACGCCGTCATACCGCCACCCCAACCACCACGAACAGGAGTCAGCGATGCGGCGCGTCGTCCCCGTTCGCGCAGTTCGGCTGCTCAACCGGCGCCGCCGGCTCGTGGCCGTCGTCCTCGCCGCGCTGGGCACCGCGTGTGCCGGCCTCGCCGTACGTCCCCCTCCCCTGATCCCGATCCTGGCCGCCGGCCACGACCTGAGCGGAGGGACGCTGTCGGCGTCCGACCTGACAGTCGTCCGCCTGCCAGAAGAGGCCGTCCCCGACGGTGCCCTGCGTCCGGGAGCCCGGGTGACCGGCCGCGTCCTCACCGGACCGGCCCGGCGCGGCGAACCCATCACCGACCTACGCCTGCTCGGCCCCGCCCTCATCGACGCCTACGGCCCCGCCATGGTCGCGACTCCGGTGCGTGTCACGGACGCCGCGTCCGCCCGCCTGCTCCGCCCTGGCGACGTCATCGACGTGATCGCCTCATCCGCCGGCTGGGACGACCTCACCCCGCCCTCGGTGGACACCACCGCGCTCCCCGACCACGGCGAGGCCCTGAGCACCACGCGACCGTCCCCCTCCACCACCCGAGACACCCTCCCGCCGCCGGCGACCCTTGGAGTCTCGAACCGCCGAACCTCCACAGCGGCGCATGCCGTCACGGTCATCGCCGTACCGCACGGGCCACGCTGGGGCGCTTCCGCGGACTCCATGGCCGAAACCGGCGCCCTGGTCGTCCTCGCCACCACACTGGACCAAGCGGCGCGGCTCGCCCAAGCCGGCACAAGCTCACGCCTCTCCATCACCATCCACGGCCGAACCCCGACCACGAACCCTCACTGACCCGACCAGAAGGGCCAACGGCGTGATCGGGGACCGCTCACAGAACTCGAAGAACGCTCACAGCAACGATCCCAGCTTGGGGTCGTACTCCCAGTGCCAAGGCTCAAAGGGACTGCTGTAGGCCCAATCGGGGTGGATCCAGCCGAACCGCTTGCCATTGCCCTCAAGCCAGTTGAACTCCACCGACCGGAAGACCTGGACGCCGCCACACAGGTCCACCGCAAGGCCGAGCCCGTGGTTGCTACGCCCCGGCACCGCGGCGAACCCCGGCCTCCGATAGAAGATCGACTGCTGCTGCGCCAGGTTGCGGTAGCTGTCCGTCACGCACATCGGCCTGCCGAACCGCTTGCGGTAGGCCTCGTTGAGCGCCACGAACGCGATCGCCGCGTCGGCCCGCAGCTCACGTCCTCGTTGCTGCAACGGGCACAGGACGTCCGCCGGAAGCAGCCCGTTCGGAAACTGCGCGGCGGAGCTCACCCGGGTCGGGTCACACGCCGCGCCCGACCGACCGCCCTGGTTCACGCGCACGCCCAGCTTCACAAGAGTCCGCGAAAGCGACTTTACAACGGTCGCGGACCGCTTCCTGAGCGTATCGATCTCCACGCTGAGCTGGGCCTCGACCAGCAGCTTGGTCGCCCGGAGTTCCTGAGCCTCAGCGGCCAGCTTCTGCTGCTGCTGATACAGGCGTCCGGCGTCCGCGAGTATCTCGTCCCGCCCGGACACCAGGTACGTCATGTCGCTCAGAGCCCGGAGGCTCGCATCATCGTCGCCATTGAAGAACGGCGCGATGTCGCCGCCGGAAGGCACCTGGTACAGCGACTGGATCAGATCGGCGAGCGGCTGGCGCATCTTGGACAGCTCAAGGTTGGCCGTGCGCAGCTGCTCCAGCTTGCCCTTGAGTTCTTTGTCGGCCTTCACCAGCGTCGTCTGGCGCTTCTCCAGCGCCTTGGTGGCGTCCGCCAGCGCCTGGGAAGACTTCTCCGCCTCGCGGCGCAGCTCTGTCAGGTTGGTCGGGTCAGGTTTTCGGCCGGCCGCTTCGTGCGTTGCGGATCGCGCGTGCGCCGCGCCCGGCGAGGCCATGCTGAGCATGGAAATCATCGCCATAAGGACCGCGACCAGGCCGGCCGATCGAGGAGATGGCACGTTAAGGACCCCTCCATGTACGAAATCGTGACCTGCGCCCGCACGCACGTTACTACAGCAAGCTGACTGCCCGGGGCGGAGTAGCGAGAGCCGTTATGTACGGATCACGCCTTTTGCCCCGCCCACCTCCCCCCCACCCCGCACTTCCGCCCCCTCTCCCCCGGACACCTCTCCCCCGATCTCCCCATGTCCCCCAAGGCCCTCCGCGTCTCCTTCGTTCTCCCCCGGTCCCCACGTCCCCCAGGCCCCCATGTCTCCTTCGTTCTCCCTCGGTCTCCTCACACTCCCAAGGCCCCAAGCCCCCCTCGGTCTCCCTCGACCTCCCCCACGAAAGATCACTCCCGCCCACACAAACCCTCAGGCAATACGGCGGACCCTCCACTCACCGCTCCAACCCCAACCTCGACCACCACCCATCTAGCCGTCCCATCCCCAGCCCCCCGCCTCTCCCTCCCGAGCTAGCGCACCCCCTCCCTCCCGAGGCGGCTTCACGCCTCCCCGCCGATGCGACCTCGCGCTCCCCCGGATGACCGCCCGCCCAGACCGCCCAGACTGGCGAGGAGAAGGCAACGAGCCGCTAGCACCAGATCGGCCGGCACCCGCTCCACATTCCCTGGCCAGCCCGCCTTCCCGACCGCCCGTCGCCCCCACCCCGCGCCCAGGCGCCTCGCCCGCACCTCGCCCCGTCCACCTCTCAGGAAAGGACTCCGTCCGCCTCTCAGAAGAGGACCCTCCTCGCCCTTCCGAGAATCCGCCTCCCGCCCGGGCACCGGAGATCGGCCGCCCCACCCGCCCTTTCGAGGGTCCGCCTCCCTTCCGAATGTCGGAGAATGGCCGCCCCACCCTCGCCTCCGAAGACCCATGCCTCGTTCCCGCTCCGGCAGACCGCTTCCCCGCCCCTACTCCGGTAGAAGGTCGTGCCGCCCTGGCCTCCGCAGATCCCCTGCCCGGCCGCGCATCCGGCACTTGCCCGTCCAGCGGCTGACGCGCACGCACGTCCGACAGCCGCCGGGCCCGCCCACCCCCATCCGCTCGCGTCTGCGCCCAAGAAGGCGGACGCTCTCCCCCAGCGCTTCCACCCCCCACACCTCCGGCCCCGGTGTCCAGCTCCGAACCCCGTACGACCGCTTCTCCATCCCCCCACCGGCCCGGGGCACGCTGCGGATCGCCCAACCCCGCACGCCCCGACGAACCACCCATCCCACAACCAACCGACCGCTGATCAGCCGCAAGCCGCCCCGCATCGCTACGTCGACCAACCGACGACGACGCACACGAAACCCCGCGGCGCTTCCCAACAGGCGTCACCAACGGCGGCACCCGACCCTCATATTCGAATTCGGCATGCGGTGGCGCCGGCAGGGGCGTGACGAAGTACGCGCTGGGCACGTCACCCCACCGTGCCGCCGCCTTGACCTTCACCGCGTGCCGCGCCCCGCTTCGCGCCTGCTGCTCGTACCCGGTGAGCTCCGCGACAAGAAGCCCTACCGCGAGCACCGCGGGCGCCAGCATGGCCAACACAAGCACCCCAGGCCGGACACCCCGGCCTCTCTGCACACACTTACGTCGTTGCCCGCTCACGGAGCGCGACAATAGTCACTGACGGCTACCGAAAGTTGACAGCATGTCAGCCCTTTACTCCCGCACACCGCACACATGAGAGACCCGCCCGAAAGCCGCACCCCACCACGGCCCACACGGTGCCCGCCTTTCGGTACGCTTACTCCAGATCCCGCCTCCGTAGCTCAGGGGATAGAGCACCGCTCTCCTAAAGCGGGTGCCGCAGGTTCGAATCCTGCCGGGGGCACTCTCCTGACCTTGTCATCCATCACCTGACCTGAAGATCCCCCCGGGGTGACATGCACTCTTGTGCAGCCCCATGCCACTGAACGCAGTCCTGATTCACTGGCCACGGTCTATCCACGGGATGATCTTGTCCGCACGCCGACCAGGTCGCACGGGGGCCCACGGTCCACAGGCCAGGCCTGGACTCCAGCGCGAATCGGTCGCATCCATCGACCGATTCGAGACAGAAGATGATTTTGATCAGTTACCGAGCCAATCCTCGTGCAGACAGTCCACCTTGAGGCTGAAGTCGAGCAGCTGTTCGATCACATGCTTACGAATCACTTGTTCGTCTTCAGTACGGCCCTGCAGATAATCAAGGGCGGCACGACATAGGATGATCGCGGCACCTAGGAGGCCTTGAGGTCTCACGGGGCGTGGATCGAGTTCAGGCTCGAAGCCACCATCCACCTCCCGCAGATGATTACGGAACAGATCGTTCCACCCGCCATGTAACGCGTCGGAGCCGACGCGGTATGCAGGGTAAGCCGTCAGGCCGTAAGCGAGCTCAACTCGATTCAAAGCCGATGGCCAGCCAATGGCCCCGCGGCTTGGCAAAGCACTCAAGTCGACCGCAGCAGCCGCCGCTGCGCGGTCAATCGAGCGTTTGATCCTCTCCTCTATTGCCAGCTCTTTGCCACCACCTGCCTGAATCCGCCGCTGAACAGTCCTTAGGAACTCTCGCTCCGAGATCAAACTGTCCTGGATGTAGGCGTCATGTCGCTCGCCCGTCTCGTCTCCGCATAGAAAGTGCAGGTTGGCAAGCGTCTCTATCAGTTGGCGGAACAGGCCGAGCTGGAGAACACCTTGATCCCAGCACGCGTCCCGGATGAGAGCAACTGATAGCTTGCACCCTCTGGCGAGCAGGCCACACCGGATCGCAGAGTTGCGATCATGAGGTGAGGTAGGCGTGACAGAGGCAATGCAAGTTGCATTCATCGCGACACTTTTGAGTAGTTCAACCGCTGCATTGATGAACGGGTTCTCGTCTTTCGCCGCCGACAACTCACTCCAATCGGGCTCGAAGATCGGCATTTCATCCTGCTTCATCTCATCCGAAGCTTCACTCATAAGACCTCAACCTACGCGCCCACGATCAAATCCGCCTCCAGTTTTCTCTGCTTCTAGCCTCGATCTTTCGCGCTCATCCGGTGGCTGGCTGAGCGGTTCGGCTGGAGTTTGAAATCGTTGTCGTGGTCAGCGTGGTAGCCCGGCTGTCGCGTCGGGTGGGCGGGGTTCCACGGGCCCGCGGGGGTGTCCTTCCTGGGTTGTCGGGGCGGCTTGGTGCTGGTCAGGTCGGTGCGGGGAGCGCTTGGAGCCGGGTGATGGCGGCGGCCAGTTGGCCGGCCCAGGGCCACGATGTGGCCAGGCGGAGCCGTAGTCGGCGTCCGCCGCGGACCAGGCGGGCAGCGACGGCGAACAGGCGCAGCCGCAGCCGTTTGGGCTCATAGCGGCGGGCGGGCCCGTCCAGGGCGAGCATCTGCATCCAGGCGATGAGTTCGCAGGCCAGGGCGACGATCTCGCACCAGATCCGGTTCTGGGCGGCGTCGTGCAGCGGCAGGTTGCGCAGCCCGGTGTCCTTGGCGGCGCGGATGCGGTCTTCGCAGCGGGCGCGGCGGCGGTGGCGTAGCTCCAGGTCGGCGAGTTGGCCCCGCTTGGTGTTGGTGACGAAGCTGGTGAAGCGGTGCCCGTCGATGTCGGTGAAGCGCAGCTGCGCGCCCGGGTGCGGGCGCTCTTTGCGCACGATCAGGCGCATCCCTTTCGGCCAGCCGTCCAGCTTGGCCGGGCCGGTCAGCTCGGCGATCCATGCACCGGGCCGGACCTGGCCCTCGGCGTCGTAGGCGGGTGTCCACGCGTGGGCGGGCAGCGCCAGGATCGCAGCCTGGACTTCCTCGGTGAGGGTGAACCCGATCGAGTACGACAGCCGCCGCCCGGGCCGAGACAGCCAGGACAGAAACTCGTGGGTGCCGCCGCCGGAGTCGGTGCGGATCAGCACCTGACGCCGGCGGTATTTGGGGAGCTGGGCCAGGGCCAGCCGGGTCGCGTCGATGTGATCGGCGGCGGTGTTGGACCCGGCGTTACCGGGCCTCAGCAGCAGGGCCAGTGGTTCCCCGCCTCCGCCGGGGCCGTGGTCGGCGAAGACCGTCATCGGGTGGAATCCGAAGGTCTTCTTCCAGGTCGCCGCGGCCTGCTGCTTGTCGGAGTGGGCGATGACGATGGTCGCGTCGATGTCCAAGGCGATCAGCTCCCCGTCGGCGCCGGGGGCGTGTG
This sequence comes from Sphaerisporangium sp. NPDC049457, assembly GCF_055586705.1. Classification (NCBI taxonomy): domain Bacteria; kingdom Bacillati; phylum Actinomycetota; class Actinomycetes; order Streptosporangiales; family Streptosporangiaceae; genus Sphaerisporangium; species Sphaerisporangium sp. NPDC049457. The sequence goes on from NZ_JBVJHR010000018.1 coordinate 36,336, forward strand.
TGCCGGCCAGCGTCCAGGCCCGCTCCCGGGCGGTGGCACGGGCCAGGCGGATTGCCTTCAACGCGCGGACGGGGTCGGCGGCCAAGCGGTCGATCAGCCGGGACACCGTGGGATCGGAGGCGATCAGGCCGAACAACTCGGGCTGGGCGCGCAGCATCGCGATGTCGGCCAGGCAGTCCCCGCCCAGTGCCAGGGTGAGGGCCAGATCGGCGATGACCTTACCCGGGTCATGGATCGCGCGGGCTGGCCGCCACCGCTCCAACTGCGCCGATAGCTCCCTGCCCAGGCCGGTGACTCGCAGCGTCTCCAGCAATAGCAGCCCGCCGGCCTGGGAGATGAGTCCCCGACCGTCTGCGGACACCACGATCTTGCGCTGCGAGGCGATAGTCTTCACGTGGAAAGTGCCTTTTGAGCTGATGCGGACAGGACCTTAGACAAGCCCAATCCTCCCAGCTCAAAGGCACTTTTCTCATGTAAACGATCAAGCCAGCACAAATTCGCCGCGAAAGCCCGAGGCTAGTGCTGCAGCGCCAACATTAAGTACTGGTCCACCTGCTGGATCGGTGATAGAGCGGCACCTGGCTCTCTCTAGGACATCGCGCCGCAAACCAGATGCGTCGTCGATGTCGATCGCCGCTACCCGCCTGCCCGAGCCAAGAACGTCGGAGTCGAGTGATAGAACATCGTCGACTCTGACAGCACGCGGAGGCGGGACCGAGCAGTTGTTACCCGAGATTCAGTGGCCTGGTTATCGCGAGATCGGGGCAGATCGCTTCGTTTCTGGACTAACGCGGCCCTATGCATCTTCTAACCTCAGGAAGCAAAAAGGATGTTTGATCCCACAGACCGTAGATCTAGAACAAAAGGGACAGATAGACATGTTTTGATCTTGTTGGCTGCAATCCCTTGCCGACGTCGACCCTCTGAGGGAACCTGGCTAAACTGCTGCAGCTTCACTCTTCGAAATAACTTCCGGTTTGCCCATGACCCGCTTATGCTGCGGCAGTGGGTCGGAGGCGAGCAAACGGAGGCAGTCTTGGTCGACCTTGCTGACTGGCACGGTCTGGTTAGCGGGCGCACCAACGACTACGACAGCCTTCAGCTAGTAGCTGTAGTTGCGCCGGGCAGCCGAAGTTGGGCTAGTCCCTTCCGGGCTGTCGCCAACGACGGTCACGGCTACTTCGTCAAGACCTTGGAGTCCTGCAGTCGGGACTGGGCGAGAGGCTCGCTCGCGGTTGAGTACGTCGTCGGCCAGGTAGGAAAGCTGATCAACGCGCCGGTATGCGACAGTGGCTTGATCCTTATACCCGAGGACTTTAGAGGCAGCGAGATCCGCCGCGGTCTCCCCCTTGTCCCAGGGATCGCGCATGCCAGCAAGGCCCTCGAGCATGCTGACGAGCGGCGTGACAACCTCGCCTATCGGAACCAGGACGACAATCGTGTTCGCCATGTCGGGGTGTACGCCCTCTACGACTGGTGTTGGGGCAGTGATGCCCAGTGGCTCCACGACCTCGACGACGACCAATCGATCTATTCCCATGATCACGGCCTGTACCTACCACCCAACGATGGACGCATCGAGAGCAAGTTCCTCCAGCTATCCGCTGATGAGCCCAACGAGCTGCCTGACAGCCCAGCCGGCCTGGATGGGGGGGCAGTCGAGACTGTTGCCGAAGCTCTTGAGAAAATTGATCGTGATGCTCTCGTCAACATCCTGTGTGCCGTGCCAGCATCGTGGCCAGTGACCGACGAAGCTTTGGCCACGCTCGGCTGGTTCCTCGAGTACAGAGCACCCGCCGTAGCAAACCGACTCCGAGCGCTAATCTGAAGGGAGTATATCCATTGGGCAGATACATCTACTCAATCGTTCGCTGTCTTCCTGATCCGCGCACTGGGGAGTTTGTGAACGTCGGCGCGGTTGCCGGAGATGCCGCAACAGGAGATTGGGCTGTGCGGCGCTTGAGCAACACCGACCGGATCAAGAAGTTCGCGCCGGCATCGGCCATCGATGTAACAGACCGGTTTCTAGCTCGCATGAGTAGCGAGATCGGCGAAGCACGCGAGGCCCTGGAAACCGAGACAAATCATACACTAGGTGAGGACTGGCTAGCTAAGCTACATCATGATCATCGGAACATCGTGCAGCTCAGCCCTCCTGCGCCGATCGTTGCTACCCACGCCGAAGCTGCATTGGACATCATCTTCGGCCACATGATTATCGATCCGGCATCACAACGCCGGCAGGTCACTATCGGCAAAGATCGAGTGGTTCAAGATCTACGCAAGGCTTATGTGCGTGCCGAGATACCGGCACACCTGCTACGACCTAAGTCTGATGTATTCATCGGCGATAGGTTGCATTCCACTGTAGATATCGCCATCGCTAATGGCAAAGTAGTGCAACTAGCCCAAGGATGGTCCTTCCGCGTCACTGGCTTGGAAAGACTACTCACACAGGTTAAGGCCTGGGGCTTTGCGTTAGAGCGCCTACGTCGCGGCGATGAAGCTAGAGTGGTCGACGCGCGGGGGCGAGTGAGCGAAGTTGCTTCAGATGTAGACCTGCAAGTGGTTATTGCGACACCCGAGACTCCCCAACAGGACACAGCCTACGAAGAGGCGGAACAGGTCTTCCACGCACTCGGCGCCGACATTCATGCCGTGGAAGACGTCGGCGCGGTAAGTGCACGTGCAGCCAGCCTCGTCCGAGGATTGCTCTGACTTGTTCGATCTGCCCAAGATCGCGTTCGAGTAGCTGTTGGCTTGGGTGGGCTAGTGGCGTTGGTGGTGGTACCGGCGGCAGAAGTAGCCGAGGCTGCTCAGGCGCTGGCCGAGCAGTCCGGTCAGCGGGACGCGACTCAGCTTGCACAACGAGCGGTTCGCCACCGCTGCCGGGCAGCTCAGCCATCCCTAGTGTGCGGCTAGCCGACGCGTACGCACTGGCTGAGCTGGCCGACGAAGCCCCCATCCGGGAGCTTCGTCTCCTTGATGCGCTGTGCGCCTACCTGCGCATGCCCTACCCCTGCCTCTCGAGCATGCGGCCGAGGCCGACCGACTGGCCTCATGGGGCTGTGGAGGTTCGGCTCTGAAAGCGGACCGCCATGCGCTGTCTCGGCCCTTGCCACGACATGCGCGACATGAGCGGGATGATCTTGTGCGCGCTCCAGGATGCGCAGAACGTTCGCGCAGTTCAGCGTACCTGAGTCGAACGTACAGCCACCGCTCTCCTAAAGCGGGTGCCGCAGGTTCGAATCCTGCCGGGGGCACTTTTTGAGCAGCACAAACAGGCATCTACCTGGGGCTTCTCCCCCACCGCTTGACGATCATGTGCAGTTGGACGCAGCCGTAGGCAGCTACATGTCAGCGTTCGCGGAATATACGCGGAATGACCTTGTAGATGTTTGACCAGCTCAGCCCAGAAACGCGCTGAGCCACAGAAACGGCCGGTGATCCGGGGAGTCTGGGTCTGCTCGGCCTGCCACAGCGCCGACCCGGTGATCCGCCGCAGACGGTCCCAGAACGGCGGCTCGACGTGCTCGTCCTTCAGGCACGCGGGCAGTTCTTGGCAGACCGAGTCAACCTGCCGCTCCTTCTCACACACGTTCACGGTCATCTACGTCGCCGGTTTCTCCTCGTCTTGGACCGAGCACTCCGGAAGCCTAAGAACTTCCGGATGTCCGTCTAGTGCGCCTTCCTCGTCCGCCCGTCCCACTCACACAAGCCCAGGCCAGAGGTCGGAACATCAACGAGCCGCGCGACATAGACGACCGCTTGGTCCGGGATCTCGCTCCGACCGCCGGAATCGACCGCGGACAGCGTAGAAGCGGAGCATTAGCGAGAACTCGAGCTTCGTCGGACCACGGCGCTCCGACAGCGCCTCCAGCTCATCCCCGATCAGCATCAAGCTGCCGCCCCTCTCATCCTCGTCCAGCACACGCGCTACGCGACATCAAGCTCTCGGGCATGCGGCCGGCCGTTCGCCACCGCAAACCCCACGAAGACAGGGTCAATACTGCAGCGCAGATGATCAAATACGTCGTGAGATCCGAGAACGAGAGTCACCTCAAGACGACCGTCTGAGCTGCGCGAGCTCAAACGCGGGTACCTGGTGGCACGGTCTTACTGACATCCCTATCCCAATCGACGGCCGAACCACTGGCCCCGGATGCCACTTCTCGCCTCTCGCACCCCTACTTCATCGCAGACTCCTATACTTCTCAGGAGCACCGGCCGCACACAGGCGATGAACGGCCGAGCAGGAACTTTCCAGGACAAAAATGCGACTCGTACGCGCAAACGTCACGAACTTCCGTGCCCTCGCAGATGTGCAGGTACGCATCGACGACCGGACCACACTCATCGTCGGAAGGAACAACAGCGGGAAGACTTCCTTCGTCGAGCTCTTTGAGAGGTTCTTTGGCAGCGAGCGGCCACGTTTCACGCTGGACGATCTGCCGACCTCCCGGATCCATGCCCTCAAGCTGGCTGTGCGCACCTACCGCCAGGCCGAGCGACTGAGGGATTCAGACCCCGCGCATGCAAGCACGCTGACCGATCGGGCGATCGGGTTGCTGCCGGAGATCCGTCTCCGGCTCACCATCAGTTACGGGGAAGACGAGGATCTTTCCGCGATCAGCGCGATCATCGTCGATTTGTCCGAGGACTGCCACGAGGCCGAAATCGAGGCACGGGTTGAGGTACGGAGCGCTCTGGACTTCCTCAGCAGCGCCATCAAGGCAAAGGCCGATGACAGGCAGCTCGCGAAGCATTTCCAGCGCCACTTCGCCGCGACGTTCCACGCAGTGGGCACAGGCTCGGCGTCGGGGACCGAGCTCCCTATTGAACGCTCGACGGCAAGGCAGATCGTCTCAACGATGTTTGTCTTTGCCCAGGTGAAGTTCGACGACGTCTCTGCTGACCGGACCAGAAAATTGTCACGGACCTTCGAGAAGTTTATGGAGACCTATCACCAGGACGAGCACACGACTATCGCTAAGTTCGAGAATGCTCTCACGGGAATGGCCAGAAGACTCGATAGCAACTACGACGATATCTTTGCCCCGGTTCTCACCTGGATGGGTGCCTTCGGCAAAGGTATCTTCGGCCCGGGCCAGCGCCCCCGCATAGTCTCTGAGCTCGACCCGGTGTCCATCGTCAAGAACACCACACGCATCACCTATGCCAGCGGCGACGGCAGTCGGCAACTACCCGAAGGGCACAACGGTCTCGGTTACAGCAAGCTGGCCTTTACCGTGCTACAGGTCATCAGTTTCCTGGAGTCCCATCGGCGAGCGTCGCCCAAACCGGCTGTGAGCCTGCTGTTCGTCGAGGAGCCGGAAGCCCATCTCCATCCCCAGATGCAGGAAGTCTTCGTCCGAGGGATCAGAGATCTTTTGGAAGACCAAGACGCGGAGGGCGTCCAGGTCATCGTGACCACGCACTCGTCCCACATCGTCGCCAGCGGCCACTTCGAGGCGGTCCGCTACTTCGACTGCACCGATCGCACCCTGGTCGTGAAGGACCTGGCGGAGTTCCGTCATACAACGGAACCGGTACCCGCGGAAGAGACGCTGCGCTTTCTCGCCAAGTACATGGTACTGCACCGATGCGACATGTTCTCCGCTGACAGCGTCGTTCTCATCGAAGGCGCCACCGAACGGCTCCTCATGCCAGCCATGATCCGGGACTGCGCTGAGCAACTGCGCCGCGAGTATGTCTCCGTGGTCGAGGTAGGCGACGCCTATGCCCACCGTTTCCGTGAACTCCTCGCCTTCCTCGGTGTACGCACCTTGGTCATCACGGATGTGGACTCTGTCGAGCCAGTCCAGATAACCGACAAGAACGGGAAGTTACGGACGATCTACCGGGCGTGCCCGACGGATTCCGAGGGCGCCGTCACGTCGAACGCCGCCATCAAGGGATGGTTGCCTGAGCTGCCAGGGATCGACACGCTGCTCACCGCCACTAGTGAGCAACGTACCTTCGGCCGTGTGCGGTTGGCCTACCAAGTAGCCGAAGCCCCGGGGCGACGTTGCGGGAGGAGCTTCGAGGAAGCCTTTATCCTCGCCAACGCCGACATCCTGGCCAAGAACCTGGATCAGCTAGCAGTCAGACATGCGTTCGAAGAGCACCTGCAAGTCCCCATCACTCCCGAGGAGATCGCTGAGAACGCATACGCGATCGCCAAATCTCTCAGTAGCGAGAAGACCGACTTCGCGTTCGACATCCTCATGCTGGATGGCTGGAACGTCCCCCGATACATCGCCGAAGGGCTGCAGTGGCTGATCGCGACGTCGCCGAACAGGTGATCCTTGCGCTGGATGAGCGGCGCAGCTTTCTCGTCGACGCTGGTGCAGGTTCCGGGAAGACCTACACGCTCGTCCAGGCACTGCGACATCTGCTCACCCAGCGCCGCGCAGACCTGGAGCGCACCAGCGGCAGGGTCGCGTGCATCACCTACACGAACGTGGCGAAGGATGAGATCCGCGAGCGGGTCGGCGCCGACCCCCTCGTGATCGTCGCAACAATCCACGAGTTTCTCTGGGCGGAGATCGAACGATTCCAGGCGCCGTTACGCACGGCGCTCATCGCGAGGAATGACGAGTCCGACGACCCGCAGGACCTGGATACCCTGACGTCGGACGTTCCGATTCAATATGTCCAGCTGGGTCGCAACCTCGCCCAGGGCCGGATTTCACATGATGACGTCCTGGCTCTGTCTCACCGGCTCGTGTCCGGCTCACCGAAACTGGCACGGATCATCGCCGACCGGTTCCCATACATCCTCGTGGATGAGTATCAGGACACCTCTCCCCTGACCGTGGAAGTCCTACTCGATCATTTGGCGGGCGCCGGCAGTCGTGGATGCACCATCGGACTGTTTGGCGACTCGATGCAGAAGATCTACCGGACAGGCGTGGGGGAGGTGACGGGATACCCAGACCTCGAACGGATCACCAAGGACGAAAATCGCCGCTCCGCCCAGTCGATCATCGATCTCCTCAACGCCATACGCCCTGATCTGCTACAGAAGCCAGTCGGCCTGCCTCGCAGCGGAGAGGTCCAGCTCTTCTTACAGCGGGACGTCCCAAAGGAGGAGCGCCTCAACTCGGCGCTCAGCCGACTCGACGGCCTGGGCTGGTCTCGCGCGACCACCAAGCGGCTCTATCTCACCCACCGGGCAATCGCCCGCGATCTGGATTACTCCGATCTTCTTGAAGCCTATCGAAAGGCCAACCGACTAGACGCCCTACACGACGGTACCGACCCTCTAGCACGCCACGCTCTCGATATCGAGGCTCTCTGCTCGGCCTTCGAGTCTGAGGACCACGCACTGCTGGCCGGGCTACTCGCCGCCAGAAAGGTGAAAATCGCCAGGCATAGGGACAAAGGCAGCATCTCGCGGGCCCTTCAGAGCATGATCACCTCACGCTCGACCATGACCGTCGGCGGGGTCTTCGACTACTCCCATGAGTCTGGCTTGCTGCTCAAGTCCACAGAGGTCCGCGCGCGCGAACGCAGCATCATGGCGAAGGACCTTGACACTCGCGCTCAGCGGAGAGCAGAGCTCGCCCGCAGCGTGCTTGCTCTCCCCTACACGCAGGCCATTGCCTATGGCCTCTATATGAACGGGCAAACCCCACTTGCCACGCAGCATGGTGTGAAGGGCGCCGAGTTCGACGACGTCGTGGTCGTAATCGACGACAAGGCGTGGACGATGTACAGCATGAACGAGATGCTGGCCGACCCTTCCGGAGCCAAGGATAGGATCGTCCGCACAAAAAACCTCTTTTACGTCTCCTGCTCCCGGGCTAAGAGCCGCCTCGCCGTCGTCTTCTTGAATGACCTGTCCCCAATAGCGGAGCACACAGCCCGTGCCTGGTTTGCTGGAGGCACCGTCCATTCCTGACAAGAAGGCCAGGCCAGCGCGTAGGTACTCTGCCTCACCGACAGTCCGGCCGTACGAACGAGGACCGTCTGCGATCTCGAGCCGCATGAGACCGTCCTGCGGCTCTCCTGCGATCGGCTGACTGGCGCGGATGCGAGATCACCCCTAGCTCGAGCCGGGTGCCAGCATCTCTCGTCGATCTCCTCCAGGCACCTTGGCTGCCCTTCCGTGACAGCCTCTACCTGGCGTGATAGCTCCTGCTGCAGGCCAGGCCAAGTACTTCGCCCCTGAGATCGATCGTGCGAGTTCATGCTGCCGGTCAAAGCCGCTCACCCGCAGCGAAGCTATCCCAGAAATGTGGGTGGCGACGCAGCATCTTGAGACCGAGCCGTTCCTGCGGCACACGCAGGCGGGTGGAGAGCAGCTCGACCGCCCGCGGGCGTAACGCGGGAGGCAGCCAAGAGCAGACCGCGGGATAGTCGGTGCCGGTGCGCTGGTTGCTGGCATCGTTGCTCCGCCAGCGTGACGGCCCATCCAGGAGAAACTGGTAACAGGAAGAAGCCGGACGCAACGTCGGAAGTCCTGCGGCGGAAGCTTGCGCGGCGGCGTTGGCTGCGGTGAGAAGCCCGGCGAGGTCGAGATCTCCGAAGTAATGCACGACGCCGGGAGCCGGTTCGAGCAAGGGGATGCTCAGGACGCTTTGCGCGAAGCCGTTGCCATGGCCCCAGCCGAGGTGCAGATCGGGTCTCGCCGCTGGATCGAGGTCGCGCAAGGCAGTGAGAAAGGACGTGTAGGTGGCGCGATTCTCCAGGACGAGCAGTCCCGTGGATCCGGCGCCCGGCACGTGCTGCGATACGAACGGCAAGGCGGGCGGGAAGCAGGCCAGCAGTTCCAGGGTGAGGGCGCCGGAGGTGAAGAGCCGGTTGTTCAGGTAGCCGTCGATGGCCTTCTCATCGTCGAAGAGTTCCAGGGAGCGTTCCTGGACGGGGACGAACTCCGGGAAGGGGTCGTCGCGGATCCAGGTGGCGATCCGATCGAGAATCTCCTGTTCGTCGGCTCTGGTGGCGATGGCCCCGGCGGCTTCGAGCAGATGAGGCCACACACGCGGAGAACGAGACGGGCGCATGACAGTCAGCGGTTCGACGCGCATGACCCAGAACGGGATGGCGGGAACGGTTCGACGATCCCAGCCGGTAGCCGATCTCGGCGCCGGCAGCGTGATCTTCTCAGCATTCTCGAGTTCGCCGAGGGCGCTGCGAAATCTGGCCAGCCCCTCAGCATCGCCGACCAACCCAGGATCGAACCTGCTGGCCTCACCGAATAGATCGGTAACAGGGATCCGTTTGCCACGGAACTGGATGACGAGTCGGGCGAGCTCGGCGGCGAGCGGTGACATCGGCTGGTTCATTCGGCGCTGTCCCAGGGGTGGTCGGTGTGCGCGACGCGGATACCGGTGACGTAACTGGATTCGGGGATGATGTAGCGGCGGTTGTGGGTGCGTCCTTCCCGGTTGTCGAGCCGGATGACATTGGGGAACTGGACCACGGCGGCCGGGTCCTTCACTCCGGTGGTGTAGATGAGCTGGACGCCGTGTGAGGCGGCGACATCGCGCTGCAGCCGTATCAAGGAGGCAGATGAAGCTCGGCCGATGGGATTGTCGAGCAGCAAGACCCCTCCGGAATGTCCCTTGCGGCCGATGTGCGCGGCGCGTAGCGCGGCGAGGGTGCAGTAAAGCGCGACGCATACGGTCAGCTTCTCGCCGCCGCTCCACTTGGCGATGCGGCTGATGTCTTCGGTGGTCCCGGCGGTGTCGTCGGTGGGTTTGAGGACCTTGACGGTGAAACCTCGAGGTCCTGCGGCTTCGTGAACGGCAGCCTTCAGCAGCGGCATGCCTTCGGGTTTGAGCCCCTTCTGCACGAGTCTGTCGATGACTCTCTCGGCATAGACGACTAGGTCGGCGTCGTCGGGCCGGTCGAAGCTGATCCGCAGGACCTTCTTGTCGGCCCACGACCCGGAGCAGGTTTTCATGTGGGAGGCACGTTCTGCTTTGCTAAGCATGTCGAGGCTGTCCTTCACCAGGTGCGCGAGCGCCTCGCTGAGGATGGCCTGGTCCTGGGCGATGGCACCGAGTTCGCCAGCCAGGGTCTGCGCCCGCAGCCGCAGTTTGCCGCCCAGCTCGTCGGCGTGCGGGCCAAGAAGCGCGGGCGGATCGTTCGCCACCCGGTTTTTCATCGGCCCGGAGATCCCCGTGAAGCGAGCGGCCGTGCGCCGGAGCCGGTCCACGGACGTGTTGAGGCCGGCCTCGGCGCCGGTGAGGGCCTTGGCCGCGGCGCTCACCGCATCCCTGGCCTGCCGGGATCGGGTGCGCGCCGTGTCCTCGTCTTCGGCGAACGGCTCTGGGAGCTGCTCGCCCGGATCCGGGAGAGATTCCAGGAGCGTGCCGAGGAGCGTCTTGCGGTGCTCAGCTTGCGAAGTCTGCTGCTCGACGCCCTTGATGAGGCCTTCGGCTTGGGTGAGCCGTTCCTGCGCCCCCTGGTTGCGGAGCTCCTGCTCAGCGGCGAAGGCCTCGGCTTCCTGGGAACTGGTCGGGACGACGGGCAGGGTACGGCGTGGCGGCTGCCGATAGACCCGTTCGATCGCCTCCAGTTCGGAACCACGTTGTTTCACCTGATTCCTGGCCGCGCCGCGTTCGTCGGTCGCCGCTTCCGAATGCTGCCGGGCGCGGGCAAGCGCGGCGGATCGAAGGTGCGGCTCTTGGCCTTCGGGGGAGGCAAGCAATCGCGCGGCGGTGGCGCGATCGGCGGCAGGCCGTTGCATGAGTTCGCGCTTGGCATCGGCGACTTGCCGGGCGAGGCCCTGCACCCGATCGGCCAGCACCGATTGGGCGGCGCGGATTTCCAGAGCCTTGAGTGCGTCTTGCTGGCAGCGGCGCAGAGCATCCAGAGGCATGGCCGGATCCCCATGCACGTCCAGTGGATCGGTCGCGGTGTCGGGGAGGCTGTCGCATTCTGACCGGTATTCAGTCGCTCTGCCGCGCTCGGTTTCAGCGGTGACCTCCCACTGCTTGGTCTCAAGGAGGGCTTGCCGGGCGTCGGCGTTGTGCTGGCGGGCGCGACGGTCCGCGTCGGCGCCGCGCTCTTGCGCTGCTGTCAGTTGCTCGCGCCAGCCGTCTGCATCGGCCAAGACGAGGGCGAACTCCTCAAGCCAGTTGATAGTGGCGTCGGCTTTGCGAAGGTCGGTGTTGAGCATGTCACGAAGGGCATCGTCCAGCCGGTCGCCATCATCGAGGCCCTGAAGCTCTGCCCTGTTGTCTTCCTGCTCGTCGTCGATGGCCTGCAGCTTGCGGTCGAGCCGGTTGATCTCGTCGCTCAGGATGGCCAGGTGTCCGGCGGGACAGTCGTCGAGGAACTGGGTGATCTGGCGGCGCAGCTCATCGTCGGCCGCGCGCTGCCGGGCTAGATCCTGGTCCTTGAGTGTGTGGGCGTGGGCGCGTTCCTTGAGCAGCCGGACCGCTGCCTCTGCCTCGGTCTGGTCAACCAAGCCCGGTTGCAGCCGGGTCCAAGCCGCGGCGGCCAGGGAGTCCGCCGACACTACCCCGCCCCGGACCAGGACGTCCGCGGCTTCGGCGGAGTAGACCCCGATGAGCGAGGTCGTGACAGCCGCATGGGAGTCCAAGACCCGCGTCGCGTCGGCGACCCGGCTGGTCGGGACCACCACTCCACAACCGAGCCGGGCGATCTCGGGCAGGTTCAGTGCAGTCATCAGCTGGTGAGCGGGCATGACCGAGCGCAGATGAGCCCAGCCGGTCTGGGCGGGTACGCCGGCGTCGAGGAGCTCGCGTTCGATGCGTTCGGCGTCCAGGCTGGACGGCAGGACCTTGTTGCGTTCCTGCGCCTCGATGCTCCTCCTGTCGGCGTGTTGTTCGGCTCTGTGCAGGATGCGCTCGTCGTCCGCCGCGATGACCGCGTCGCTCAACCGGCGCAGCAGGATCGGGCCCTCGACCCACAAGTCGACGGTCTCGTCGCCGGCGGTCTCAGCCAGCCCGCGCAGCCGTTCAGAACCGGTCAGCTCGGCCCACTTGGTATCCAGATCGGCGTGCCGCTCGACTGTCTGGGTGCGCATCGCGTCGGCGGTGCTGTGCTCGCCCGCCAGGGCGGCGTCCCGGTCGGTGATCTCGGTACGGCGGGCACGGCGGCCTTCGCACCGTGCCGCCAGTTCCTTGAGCTGTCGATCGACTCCGGCGCGCTCGGTGATCACTATGTTGAGATGGCTTTGGAGTGGGATGGTGTGGCTGGGCAGGTGACCGCGGGCGACGCCGTCCCTGCGGCGTTGATCGAGAATGTCGAGCTGGGTCTGGGCCTGGGATTCGTCGATGGTCGCCTGTGTCTTGTCGGTTTGCGCTCGCTCCTCCAGCTCTCCATGTTTCGTGAGGGCCTCCTGCATGATCTCCTGCTGCTCGTCAGCCAGGTCGGCCGCGAAATCGGCTTCTTCGGCGAGCGCGTTCAGACGGTGTCGCAGCAGGGCCGCATGCCGGGCGTGTTCTTCGCGGAGTGGGGCGATCTCGGCTTCTTCGGCTGCGGCCAGCAGCTCGGCCTGGGCCAGGCGTGACTCCAGTTCGGCGAACGCGGCAAGCTGGATGGTGGTCTCCCAGGCCTGCACCAAAGCTCGCGCTTGGTCGACGTTCTGGCCCGCCTCCTGCTCTTGGGTTTCGGCCTCGGCCAGACGCAGCCTGGCGCTTTCCTTCCGGTACAGGTAGGCCAAGTCAGTGGCCGTGGAGCGATCGTTGTTAGCTGCGGTGCGGGCTTCTGTGTACACCGTCAGTTGTGTTTTCAAACTCTCCTGGAGCTCCTCCGCGGCGGCGACTGCGGCGGTGAAGGACGCGGCCAGGACCTCCGCGGCGGTGGTGACAGCGGTCAGTTCACCGGCAGCGGCTTGCACATGCTCATAGCTCGCGGCGACGTCGCTCAGATCGTCAGCGGCGGCGGTGCAGAAGTCACGCTCCTCGATTTTCTGCGGCTTGGCGGCCAGCAAGGCCGTGACGCTCGCGAGCCGGGTCGCGACGCTGGTGGCGGCGTCCGGCTGGGTGGCCAGATCCAGCAGGAAGTTGATGAAGTCCTTCGCAGCGGGGAACTTGAACAGGTCTTCCACGCCGCCCTCGACGTGGTTCATCTGCTTCTGCGTACGGAAGATCTCCGGATCCAAGTGCCGGTCTAGGAGCGCTTTCATCCAGACGTGCTGCTTGTCGGTCACCACCAGGTTCGCGTGCCGGGCATGTGGTTTGGCCAACTCGCGCAGCTCCTCCAGGAACCCGGTCAGCCGCCTGGGGCGTCCGGAATCGTCGCAGAACGGCAACGTGTCCGGCTCCAAAACGCCGGAGACGGCGTGGAAGGCGTAGAAGTAGCTGCTCAGCTTGTCCTTGGAGTCGGCGGCCTTCACAGGCTTGCGCAAGTCCGACCATTCATGGACCACACCGGTGACGAGGATTTCTTCCGGATCGCCCAGAAGGGTACGGCTGGCGTCATGAGGCTGCCATGTCGCGATCACGTGTGAGGTGTCGCCCGTGTCGACGTAGTCGGTGAGGCTGCGCTGCACGGTCTTACCCATGAAGTCGTTGGCGTGCGGCAACAGGAGCGCGTACGTCAGCGACAGGATGCTCGACTTGCCTCCGCCGTTGCGCAGCCAGACGACCGAGTCCTGAGGTACGGCTGCACCGTCGACCGGGGCGGTGAAGTCGAGCAGAAGATCGGTGAATCGGGCGGAACGTTCGCCCACGGTCCGAAACCGCAGCGAGGCGAGCTGATAGGTCATCCGCGAAATTCCCCTCTGCGGTGCAGCTCGGCGATGAAACTGTAGGCCCGCTCGAGAGCGACCTCCTTAGCGTGCACCCGAAACCGTTCGGTCAGCGTCCAGGTGTCCTCAGCCGAGCTGTCGACGCGGGCCATACCCTGTCCTGTCAGCCAGGTCAGGATCGTCTGCACCCAATAGCGGGTGCAGCGGCTGGTCAGCTTGCCGGAGCCGCGACCGGCCTCCCCGTAATGCACCGACGGCAAGGCCAGATAGGTCCGCCAGGCCTCGTTCAGCCCCTCCTCGGGGATGACGTCGCCGGCGGCGTCGTGAGAGCGCAATCGCTCGCACAGCTCCCGCAGCCATGCATCGAGGTCCCTGGCTGAGATACGCCGGACGCGGTCGTCGTCGAGCTCCTGTGTACTGGGGTAGGCGAACGCGACCAGGCCGGTGAGAACCAGACCGGCCAGCAGCTTGTTCTCCGGCTTTCCCGTGTAGGGCAGGTCGGAGATACGGAAGGCCAGCGGAGACTCAGGCTCTATACCCAGGATGAGCCCGAAGTCGCCGTCGGACAGAACCCGCGCGCCCAAGCCGTGCAAAATCGCGTTCGCGGCGGTCTTGAACTCCAGCTCGGTCCGGTAGCGACTGAGAACGCGCTGGTAGTCGGGGTTGCGACCGGGCCGCTGAGTCGGCCGGATCGCGAACGACACCAGGAGGCCTATATCGGTGTGATCGGTGTCGATGAGACTCATGCTGACTTCTTGCTGATCGGGACCGGATTTGCATCGGCGAGGGCATCGGCGTCGGGGGCGACGATGACGTCGTCGCCGTCCCACCCGGGCAGTTGCAGCGGGGTGCCGTCAGAGTCGACGGCGGTGCGCGTTCCCAGGATGCGGGCCATCAGGTCATCGGCCATCCGGCCGCCTTCATTGTCGGCGTCCTCGGGGGAGAAAGCCCACAACACGGCCAGGTTCAGGACCTCGGCACCCTGCTGGCGGACACGAGGAGATGGGGCTTGAACATCGTTCAGGCAGGTATGCAGCAGCCGGGACAGCCGGCTGGGGAGGCCGACGCTCTGCACGGCGCGGATCGCCACATCGACGACCTCTGCCCGGATGAGTGGTGCCGGCAGGTCGGCGAGCTCGGTCTCATCGTCGCCCCGCTCGCCTGCGGCGGTGCCGCCGCTGCGCATCCACAAGTCGTTGATCAACCGGTAGAGGCGGGGCAGTCGCGGGGTACGGGGGCCCGCCATGTCGATCAGGAACCGCTCTGTCAGACTGCCCGCCTCGGTGCTGCCCAGCTCCAGGACCGGTAGGAGGATCTCCTGCTGCGGATCCGGCAGGTTGACCAACGCGGGTGGACGGAAGGCTTGGCGTTCCTGCTCCTCCAGGAACACCCCTCGGGCCGCGATGACCCGATGATGCAATGACTCGTGGCGGCGCTGGCATTCCTCCAGCAGCTGAGCGATCCGCACCCCGGACGTAAGAAACTTCGCCTCGCCGCTCACCAGTGCCTCCCGGACCTTCCCCAGCAGGTGCCGTTCGGTACTCAGCCGCTCCCTGATGTGCTTACGAGCAGCCTCCAGGCTGTCCGGTACCGTTGTGGCCCATTCTTCCTCCACGATCCGCAGATCACGGCGCGTTTGCTTCAGCAGCCGGTCCAGCCCTTCCGCGAGGCTGACCGACAGCAGCCGGGCTCGTTCTGCAGACTTCAACGCCGCGTCGAACGCGTTGCGCGCCAACTGCCGTTCCAGCACCAGCTCCGTGGCGACCTGCTCGTCTTCGACATCGAAGTCGAGGCCGCCGATCAAGGCGTTGATGGCGTCTTTCGTGGCGCGGAGCACATTCTCGTCGCGCGACGCATGATCGTGCTCGACCAGGAGAGAGAAGGGGACCTCGCGCTGCCGGTAACCGGCTTCATGATCGGAGTAGTCGCTGGTGACGTATCGGAAGGGGGCCTGGCCGCTCGACCGGTTCAGCAGGGCGTCCACCACGAACATCGCGACGTCCGTGTGCTCGCCGACCGGGCGTCCCGGAGCCGCCACCCCGGAGAGCACCGACAGCGCGTCCACCACGTCCTGCCGGGTGGCTTCGAACTCGAAGCCTTGTCGCGCCACGACCAGATCGATGGCGGTTAAGGCCAAAGTGACGATGTCATAGATTCCCTCCGGCCAGTCCCGGCGGTGAGCCGCTTGCGCGGCTTCGATCACCGGACTGAACCGCAGGAACGCCGCCACGCGTGCGGGAAATGAGGGCTCATGCACACTGAGCCCGTCGGAGCCGATAGCGACCACATCCGCCGCAACGGGCCCGCTTCCTGGCTCGTCTGCCTCCTCTAAAAATGGCGTCATAGGCCTCCTTCGACCGCCGCGCCTTGATAAGTCGAGATGG
This sequence comes from Sphaerisporangium sp. NPDC049457, assembly GCF_055586705.1. Classification (NCBI taxonomy): domain Bacteria; kingdom Bacillati; phylum Actinomycetota; class Actinomycetes; order Streptosporangiales; family Streptosporangiaceae; genus Sphaerisporangium; species Sphaerisporangium sp. NPDC049457. Next base: position 52,395 of record NZ_JBVJHR010000018.1, read on the forward strand.
TACGACCTGGCTAGGACAATTTCCGTCTGATTGGCGAATCATCAGGTGCGCTCAGGTGATCAGGTCCGAGGGCGATCGAGGCCTCGGCTTCCTTCGAGCTAGACGTGTCGAGTTCCAGCGAACGGCGTCATCGCTCCACAATCTTTGATCCAGAACCCAAACACGTGTGCGATCAAGATCCCCAAGATCAACGAATGGGGGCCACTGTCGCGCTTAGTACTACAGTCATGTTTTGTGATTTATAGTTCTTGTCGTGTCTGATGTGGTCACTGCTGAGGATCTCCGGTCCTGGATGGCTGGGCTGGATGAGATGTTCGCGCGGGTGGCGCGCCGGTTCGGGCGAGTGGAGCCGCGCCGGTAGGCGCGGGCCTATCTACTGGGTTTGCTGGCGCCGGTGGAACGCAAGAACGGCTGGCAGTTGGCGGAGGCGGCCGGGGACGCCGGCCCGGAGAAGATGCAGCGGTTGCTGGGCAACGCCCGCTGGAATGCCGCAGAAGTACGTGATGACCTGCGGTCTTATGTGGTCGAAGGGCTGGGCGACCCTGATGGTGTGCTCATCGTGGACGAGACCGGGTTTGTGAAAATCCGCCGGGGTGCAACGCCAGTACTCCGGTACGGCGGGCCGGGTGGAGAACTGTCAACTGGGAGTTTTCGTGGCCTACGCTTCGGCGCGTGGCCGGGCGTTGATCGACGCGGAACTGTATCTGCCCAAGTCCTGGACCGATGACCCTCAGCGCTGCGCCCAGGCCGGTATTCCGGCCCACGTGGAGTTCGCGACCAAGCCACAGCTCGCGCGCACCATGCTGGCTCGCGCGGTGGAGGCGGGAGTGCCGGCCCGCTGGGTGACCGCGGACGAGGCCTACGGCCAGGACCACAAATTCCGGACCTTCCTGGAGCGGCACGGCGTGTACTACGTGGTCGCGGTGCCGCGCAATCAGTCGGTGGGCCCGGGGGTCGGCTACGGCAACACCGGCTCACGGGCCGACACCGTGGCTGCCGACGCCCCCCAGCAGGCATGGAAACGCCTGTCGGCAGGCGAAGGAGCCAAAGGGCCCCGCATGTACGACTGGGCGATGGCCACCCTGCCGATCGTGCGTGAACCACAGGAGGGCCTAGCCCGGTGGCTGCTGATCCGCCGCAGCATCACCGACCCCGACGAGATGGCCTACTACCTGTGCTTCGGCCCTGCCGGCACCACCATCGACCAGCTCGTCCGCGTCGCCGGGGCCCGCTGGGCCATCGAAGAGTGCTTCCAATCGGCCAAGAACGAGACCGGCCTGGACCACTACCAGGTACGCCAGTACGAAGCCTGGTATCGGCACATCACCTTGTCCATGCTCGCCCACGCCTACCTGGCCGTCACCGCGGCAGGCGCCCCAAAAGCGTCCGCGACCTGGTCCGGCTCACCCCCGCCGAGGTCCGCCGTCTCCTGGCACATCTGACCACCGCCATCACCCGGCCACTCGAAAAGGCCCTCACCTGGTCACACCTCCGCCGCCGCCACCACCAAGCCCGCGCCCGCCGCAGCCACTACTGGCGACGCTGGCTCAAAAGTCACGAAATCCGACTGTAGTACTAGGCGCCGAGGCCAGGGCGCGTAACATGTACGGAATGACCAAGGGCTGGGGCGATACCCGAAGGGGCGTCTCAGCAGGTCAGAGTGGAATACAACGAGTAGAGACGCCGCTCTCCTAGAGCGGTTGTCGCGCGGCTGTCTGCTTGGCGTGGTGGGCCGTGGGGGTGGCTGGTATGGGCGTGCGGGTTAGGCTCGGGCCATGCCATCGACTGTGAACGATGTCGACCGGTTCGAGGCTTCCAGAGCGCGACTGGAGGCCATCGCATACCGTCTCCTCGGCTCCGCCGCGGAGGCCGAGGACGCCGTGCAGGAGACGTTCCTGCGCTGGCAGGCCGCCGATGTCGACCTCATCGAGGTTCCTGAGGCCTGGCTGACGAAGGTGCTCACCAACCTGTGCCTCAACCAGCTCGCTTCCGCGCGGGCGCGCCGCGAGACCTATGTGGGCCAATGGCTTCCCGAGCCGCTGCTCGCCGGGGACCCGATGCTCGGCCCGGCCGACACCGTCGAGCAGCGCGAATCGGTCTCGTACGCGGTCCTCACCCTGATGGAGCGCCTCCCGCCGAACGAGCGGGCGGTGTACGTGCTGCGGGAGGCGTTCGACTACCCGCACCGGGAGATCGCCGAGATCCTCGACATCACCGAGGCCGCCAGCCAGCAGCACTTCCACCGCGCCAAGAAGCACATCGCGGACGGCAAGGTGCGCACCGAGGTCGACGAGGCCGCCGCCCGGCGGATCGTCGAGGAGTTCCTGGCCGCCGCCACCAGCGGCCGGACCGAGCCGCTCGTGCGCCTGCTCACCGCGGACGCCGTCTCGATCGGCGACGGCGGTGGGAAGGTCCCGGCCCGCGCCAAGGCGTTCGAGGGGGCCGTCGCGGTCGCGAAGTTCCTGTGGGGCCTGTTCAAGCCCGCCGAGGCCAAGCGCGCCCTGGTCGGCGGCTCGCCCGAGGTCTACGCCTGGACGGCCAACGGCGAGCCCGCCGCCGTGGTCGCCGTGGACGGCCGGGTGGTCGGCGTCATGTGCCTGGAGGTCACCGCCGAGGGCATCGCCGCGGTCCGCAGCCAGGTCAATCCCGACAAGCTCGAACGCGCGACCGCGCAGTGGGCGGCCGCTGACCACGGTGAGCCTCTGTTCAACGCCTTCTGAGCGCGATGTGAGGTGCTTCACATCGCGTTCCTGTCAGGAAACGGCGGGCCGTTCGGTTCAAGTGGCGAACCCGCGCAGGAAGGAACAAGAAGATGCAGCACCGCATCATCGTCCTCGGAGCCGGATACACCGGGACCATCGCCGCCGGTCGCCTCGCCAAGCGGCTTCGCCGCGAGGACGTCGCCATCACCCTCGTCAACGCCGAGCCCGACTTCGTCGAACGCGTCCGCAACCATCAGCTCGCGGCCGGCCAGGACCTCAAGCCCCGGCCGTTCGCCGAGATGTTCGCGGGCACCGGCGTCGAACTGCGGCTCGCGCAGGTCACCGGCGTCGACGTCGACCGCAAGACCGTGGCGGTCGCCGACGCGAACGGCACCGAGGAACTCCCCTATGACACCCTCGTCTACGCGCTCGGCAGCGGCTGGGACGCCCAGGGCGTCCCAGGGACCGCCGAGCACGCCTATGAGATCGCCGGCCGTCCCGGAGCCCTGCGGCTGCGCGAGCGCCTGGCCCGCCTCGGCGCCGGGCAGAGCGTGGTGGTCGTGGGCGGCGGCCTGACCGGCCTGGAGGCCGCGACCGAGATCGCCGAGACCCGCCCGGACCTCGACGTCGCCCTCGCCGCCCGCGGCGGCCTCGGCGACTGGCTCTCCCCCAAGGGCCGTGAGCACCTGCGCAAGGTGTTCGGCAACCTCGGTATCACGGTGCACGAGCACGCCGCCGTCACCGGTGTCGAAGCCGACCGCGTCGTCACCGCCGACGGCGAGGCCATCCCCGCCGCGGTCACCGTGTGGACCACCGGCTTCGCCGTCCACCCGATCGCGAAGGCGACCACCCTGGAGATCTCCGACACCGGGCAGATCGTGGTCGACGGGACCATGCGCTCGGTCTCGCACCCGGATGTGTACGCCATCGGGGACGCGGCCATGGCGATGGGCGCCGGGGACAAGCCGCTGCGGATGTCGTGCGCCTCGGGGACTCCGGCCGCGTGGCGGGCCGCCGACGCGATCGCGGCGCGCCTGACCGGCGGGAAGGTCTCGGACGCGCCGGTCCGCTACTTCAACCAGTGCATCTCGCTGGGCCGCAAGGAGGGCCTGATCCAGTACGTCACCGCCGACGACCGCGCCGTGCGGATGGTCCTGACCGGACGGCTCGCCGCCGTCTACAAGGAGCTGGTCTGCAAGGGCGCCGCCTGGGGCGTCGGCAACCCGACACTCGGGTTGCCGGTCCGGCGCCGCCGCGTCACGCGCGGTCGGGTCGCGCAGGGCTCGGCCGCCAAGGCGGCGGCGTAGGCGGGAAGCGAAGCGCGCCCTCGATGTGAGGGCGCGCGCTTCACCGCCGGTCTGAGCGGCGACGCCATGTTCCGGTTTCCGGGTCCGCCGCGTGCCCACCGCGTGCCCGATGCCTTCGTGAGCCGGTCTCGTGCGAGGGAGTCTGATCGCTGGCCGGGACACGGCCGGCCGTGGCCAGGACCGCGGCGGCGGCCAGGGCGGTGGCGGCCGTCAGGAGGGCGGCGGCGGTCAGGGTCAGGGCGTCGGGGTGGATCAGGGGCTGGGCGCGTAAGGCCTGCCAGGTGACCAGGGCGATCAGGCCGGTGTAGCCCGCGGCTGCCACGCCGATCAGGCGAGCGCGGATCCGGTCGTCACGCAACAGGGGATGGCGAGTCGCCAGCGCGGTCAGGAGCAGGGCGGCGATGAGCATGACCTGCAGGCCGTGCAGGCCGACGAAGTGGGGGATCCTCAGGTCGCCGCCGGTCGTGCTCCACTGTGTCAGCGGGAGGCCGGGGCCGCCGTCGGGTACGCCCACGCTGTGTCCGCTGTTCAGCAGGACCCTGTCACCGCTGGTGGTCAGCGCGGTCTCCGTCTTCCCCTGAGCGGGGATGAGGAAGCCCAGGGCCATGCCGGCGACGGCCATGGTCAGGCCCGTGTGGATCGCCCGGCTCATGGCGCGGTCGGCGTGGACACGCTGGAAGGCCAGGAAGACCGCGAGCGCGAGGTTGGCCAGCATGATGCAGAGCACACCATTGCCGAAGACGACCAACATGATCTTTTCGGCCGGGGCGGTGGACTTGTTGAAATGGCTGAAGGTGCCGCGGGCCGCCTGGATCGCGACGATGGCGGTGTCGACGAACCCGGTGACGGCGAAGACGGTGGCCAGGCCGGAGGTCCACTTCCTGCCCCGGTGCGGCAGCGACAGCATCCAGGCGAGGGTGGTGCCGTAGACGGCCATCGACACCGCGAACTTGAACGGCTTGAGCCAGACGGGGGCGCCGAGAAGTACCCGGTCGTCGAACACGAGCCCGGCCGCGGAAACGACCAGCAGAACCAGCATCGAGGCGACCATCAGCATCAGCGGTCGATGCCACCGCATCACCCGGCGACGCGGCGCACCAAGAACGGCGGACACGAAACCTCCTGGGGACGACCAGAGTCACGGCCCAGACTCCCGGTCGCGGGCCGCTGCCACATTGCTGCCCACCCGCCTTGTCACAGGGGGGTCAGCCCTACCATCGGTTCGCCGCCCGCGCCGGGGCGCGCATCTCGCGGTGACGGTCGAGCGGATCCGCGCGGCGTGCGGATCCGCTTCGCTCACATCGCGGTGCGCCTCGGCACTCGCCGTTGCCCTCTCAAGCGGGCGCCTCAGGAGCCCCGTCCCGCCCGTGATGCCTCAGGTGACGTGGCCTGACGCTGTGCCCCGCCCCGGGCGGCCGCGCCGTTCCGTGTCGTGGGCCAGGCGGACAGGGAGAGCCAGATGAGGGCGGCGGCGGCCGTGAGGTGGACGGCGCTGGTCAGCGGGGTGTCGGGGAGGCGGGCGAGGAAGGCCAGCAGGGGGAGAGAGACGGCGTAGGCGTAGACGGGGACGCGGGGGAATCTGCGGGAGCGGACCATCGAGGCCGCGAACAGCAGCGTCCCGGCGACGAAGACCACGGCGGCGGTGAGCAGGGCGAGCCTCGCGGGGCCGGCGACGAGGCGGGCGACGGTCGGCTGGTCCAGTTGGAAGAGCAGGATGTTCAGGCCGAACGCGACGGCGCCGAACAGGGTGAGGCCGATGACGTTCGCCGCGTACGCGACGGCGGCGAACCGGTCCGCGGCGGCGCCGTGGTGCAGGTAGAGGGCGGTGAGGGCCGGCGGGCCGAAGGCCGTGCCGAGGCCGATGACGAAGCTCGTCGCGGTGGTCTCGCCGGTGAAGACCTCGACCAGGGCGGGCGGGCCGAGGGTGATGCCGGTCAGGACCCCGCAGACCACACCGAAACGCAGCAACCACGAAGGCATGGCGCCTCCTTGATGAGGGGGTGGGAACGCCCTCGAACGTAGGAAGCGACGGGGGCGAGGCGTAAGTCCCGAGTGGCCTCACGTGGCGGCCGACCGGCATGTGCCGTTCGGCCAGAGTGCTCGGCGGAGGCTCCTGGAGGCGGGGGGTTCGGCGTAGCCTGCACATGAACCATCTCTCGGGAGGCGCGGGCGTGGCATCCGTCATGACGCGGTCCGCGGAGGCCGGACCGCCGGTGCCGTGGGTGCCGTCGGTGCTGTACGGGGCGGTGCTGGCCGCGGGGGTGTACTACGAGCTGCTCGGCGCGGGCGGCCCGCGGGCGGGGCGGCTCGCCGGGTTCGCCGGCGCGCTCGCGGCGCTGTTCGCGGTGGACGTGTGGGAGCGGAGGCGTCACCCCGTGCGGACGCCCGGCGGGGTCGCGGTGGCGCTGCTCTGCGCGCGGTCGTCCCTGTTCGTGGTGGTGGCGGCGTTCGACACCGCGGGGCTGGCGCGGGTGCTGTTCGTGCTGGTGCCGTTCACGGCGTACTTCGCGTTCGGGCGGGTGGCCGGGGTGGCGCTCGGGGTGGCGTCCGCCGTGCTGCTCGGCGGGTGGTTCACGGTGTCGGCGCCGGGGTGGTGGCTGCGGCCGGCGTACCTTTCCGACCTGCTGATGTTCTCCCTCGGGGTCGTGCTCGCGCTGTCCATGGCGGCGGTCGCGGTGAGCGCGCGGCAGGCTCGCGCGCGGCTGGCGGCGTACGCGGGCCGGGTGGCGGAGCTGACCGCGGCCACGGAACGCAACCGGCTCGCCCGGGACATTCACGACAGCCTGGGGCATCACCTGACCGCGATCGGCATCCAGCTGGAGAAGTCCTCGGCGTTCCTCGACCGCGACCGGGCGGCGGCCGAACGGGCGCTCGCCGACGCCCGGTGGTCGGCCGCGCAGGCGCTCGCGGAGGTCCGGCAGTCGGTGCGGACCCTGCGTGCGGACGGCGAGCCGTTCTCCCTCACCGCCGCCCTGACCGATCTGGTGCGCCACGACACGAGTGTCGCCCTCGACATCGCCGGCGAGGAGTCGCGGTACACCCCCGCGGCGCTCACCGTCCTTTATCGCGCCGCCCAGGAGGCCCTCACGAACGCCCGCAGGCACGCCGCGGCGACCCGCGTCACGCTCTCGCTCACGTGCGGAGACTCCGAGGCCCGCCTCGTCGTCGCCGACGACGGCCGCGGGCTGCCGGCGTCGTCCCTGGACGGCTACGGCCTCCGCGGCATGCGCGAACGCGTCCGTCCCTTCGGCGGCGAGGTGACGGTCAACGGCACCCCTGGCGCCGGCACCACCGTCACCGTGACGATCCCCCATGCGGGAGGACGCGGATGAACTGCGGCCGGGTTTCCTTTTCGACGGTCATCGTCACGATCGTTCAGGCAGGAGCGGTTCGTTGACCGGGGTGCGGGTTCTGGTGGTGGACGACCAGGAGCTCGTGCGCGAGGGCATCGCGTCTCTTCTCGGCATCCAGCCCGGCGTGACCGTCGTCGGCACCGCGCCCGACGGCGCCGCGGCGGTGGCGGCCGCGCTGGCGCTCCACCCCGACGTCGTGCTGATGGACGTCCGCATGCCCGTCATGGACGGCGTCGAAGCCGCCGCCGCCCTCCATCGCCAGGTCCCCGGGTGCCGCGTCGTCATGCTGACGACCTTCGACGACGAGGAGTACGTCGTGCGGGCCCTGCGGTCGGGCGCCGCCGGCTACCTGCTGAAGGACCTTCCCGCCGCCCAACTGGCCGAGGCCGTGAAGCTGGTGCACGCCGGCGTCACCCAGATCGACTCCACCGTCGCCCACCACCTCACTCCTGGCCGGCGTCCCGATCCGGTCCTCACGTCCCGTGAGACCGAGGTGCTGCGGCTGATCGCCACCGGTTCCACCAACCGTGAGATCGCGAGCCGCCTCTACGTGAGCGAAGGCACGGTGAAGAACCACATCTCCCGCATCCTCACCCGCCTCGGCCTCCGCGACCGCACCCAGGCCGCCGTCTACGCCCGCGACCGCGGGTTGATCTGATGGCAAGCTGAGAAGGTGAGCGTCCATGTACCTTCGCGCGATGTGCCTTCGGACGAAGTGGGGGCCCCGCGGGCTCAGGTCGGTCCCAACCCGCAGCACCTGCTGACGACCGTGCTCGGCGAGTATCTCGACTCCTCGGACGCCGACCTTCCGTCGATGGCGGTGGTCGTGATCCTCAGGGAGTTCGGCATCAGCGAGTCCAGCGCTCGGGCCGCGTTGTCCCGGCTGACCAAGCGCGGCCTGATCGCCGTGCGCGGGTCTGGACGGCCGCCGGTGTACCACCTGACGCCGCAGGCGATCGCCAAGCACCGCTCCCGGATGGATCATTTCCTGGGCTTCGGCGCCCGCCCGCCGCGGTGGACCGGCGACTGGGTGACCGTCTCCTTCTCGGTCCCGCAGTCCGGGCAGGCTCCACGGCACGCGGTGCGCAAGGCGCTGGGGTCGCTGGGCTTCGCGCGGCTGTACGACAGCGTGTGGATCCGGCCGGGGTCGGACTCCGGTCCGGTGACCAAGGCGATGCACGACGTCCTGGACGACGTCGACGGTGGCCGATGGACGGTGATGCACACGCGGTTCGACGAGGAGACCGGCCCGCACGGTCCGGCCGCCGCCTACGATCTGGCCGGCCTCGCCTCGGCCTACGAGGATTTCATCGCGCGGTACTCGGACCTGCGGGCGGTCGTCCGCGACGGGCGCATCGACGCGACCCGGGCGCTGGTGGCCCGGACCTCCATCATGGATTCCTGGCGGAAGTTCCCGGACATCGACCCGGACCTGCCCGAGCACCTCCTGCCGGCGCCGTGGCCCCGCCAGGCCGCCAGGGAGCTCATGCTGGAGATCCATTCCGCGCTCGGCTCGCTCGCCGAGGCGCGGCTCATCGAGGTCGCGAAACCGTACTGGCCGGACGCCGCGTCCTGGATCACCCATTTTCACGCGTCGGAGAACGACGTTTCGGCTCCGGCCGACCGGGACGGCCGCAGGAAACTTTCACTCACCTGACGAGCGCCCGCCGCCGGGACGCGTTCGCCGCCCCCCGCGGCGCGTCGCATTTCCGGCCGGCCACCGCGGCGCGCCGGTTTCCCGACCGGTGGCCGCGCGCGGAGACCCACCGGAGCGTCAGGCCGGACGGGCGTCGTGACCTGCGCCGGAGCCGCCCGCACCGGCCAGTCCTTCCGACGCCGGTGGCGTCCTCCCGACGGTTCGCATGTTCGGCCGGCGCGCGCCCGGAGCCGGGCGCGTAAAGGCGTTTCCGATCCGCGCGCGTACCGTTCAACACGCCGAGTTCGGTCGCTTGACACTTTGTATGACGGCAGTGATAGTAACTGCACGTTGCGCTCATCGGCTCGTTCCGCCTGGCAAGAACGCGACCATTCCATCGATGGTTCGCCATATCGATCTCCAGATTCGGCCGGCATCGACCAGCCTGGCCGCGGTGGGAGTGGGTGTGCCGTGGTCCGGCTCCATCGACGTCGCATGGCACATCAGAAACAGAGCGCCGTCGTCACACCTTCGGAGGGCGAAATGAGAAAACGCTCGATCATCAGGGCAGTAGTGGCGGCGGCGGTCGCCCCGTTCTGCGCTGGAATAGTGGCGCTCACCATGACGCCGACGGCCGCGGCGGTCGGCGGCTCGGGCCCCTATCCGGCCGATTACGAGACCTCCAGCAGCCTGCCCAATCACACCATCTACCGGCCGGGCACCCTCCCGTCCGAGAGAATGCCCATTTACGTATGGGGCAACGGCGGCTGCTCGGCCAACGGGACGTCGCAGCTGAACTTCCTCCGCGAGATCGCCTCGCACGGCTTCCTGGTCATCGCCAGCGGCAGCCCGAACGGCTCCGGCTCGACGACGTCCCAGATGCTCACCCAGTCGATCGACTGGGCGGTCGCGGAGAACAGCCGCCAGGGCGGCAAGTACAACGGCAAGCTCGACACCGGCAAGATCGCCGTAGGGGGTTACTCCTGCGGAGGGCTGGAGGCCTACGCCGTCTCCAACGACTCGCGCATCACCACGACCACCATCTTCAGCAGCGGGTTGCTGAACGACTCCGACGACTACCAGCTCCGCCGGCTGACGAAGCCGATCGCCTACTTCATCGGCGGGACCAGTGACATCGCCTACCCGAACGCCATCGACGACTGGGGCAAGTTGCCGTCGGGGCTGCCCGCGTTCATGGGCAACCTGAACGTCGGACACGGCGGCACCTACGGCCAGACCAACGGCGGCGAGTTCGGCCGCGTGGGGGTGCTGTACCTCAAGTGGCGGCTGAAGGGCGACACGACGGCGGGCGCCAACTTCGTCGGCCCCAACTGCGGCCTGTGCAACACCCAGTGGCAGGTCCAGCAGAAGAACCTCACCCTCGACGGCGGCACCCCCTCCCCGACGCCCAGCCCCTCCCCGTCCCCCTCGCCCAGCCCCAGCCCGTCGCCCACCCCGACGCCCACCGGCGGGACCGGGGGCTGCTCGGCGGCCTACTCGGTGTCGAACCAATGGCCCGGCGGGTTCGTCGCCGCCGTCGACGTCACCGCGGGCGGCGCCGCGATCAACGGCTGGCGGGTCACTCTCACCCTGCCGTCCGGGGCCACGCTCACGTCCATCTGGAGCGGCGTGAACTCCGGCACCAGCGGCACCGTGACCGTCACCAACGCGAACTACAACGGGCGGCTGTCGGCCGGGCAGAGCACCAACTTCGGGTTCCAGGGCACCGGGACCGGCGCCGGAGCCACCGTCACCTGCACCGCCACCTGATCTAGGCCCGCCCTGAGCGGGACACCCCGTAGCGGCAGGCTCGTTCGCCGCCCACGCCTTCGCGGGCGTGGGCGGCGTTCGCGCGTCCGGGGACGGTCAGCAGTAGCCGAGCATGGTGGTCAGCGCGGACTTCTCCGCGCTCTGCAGCGTGAGGCTGTAGTACCACTTCACCTGGATCCAGGCCCGGGCGTAGGTGCACCAGAACGCGGTGCGCGAGGGCTTCCACGTGGCGGGGTCCTGGTCGCCCTTGGCCTGGTTGACGTCATCGGTGACCGCCCACAGTTCCGGGCCGCCGAGGTCGTTGGCGTAGGTCCGCCGCTGGGCGGTGGTCCACGCCCACGCCCCGGACCGCCAGGCCTCTGCCAGGGGCACCATGTGGTCGATGTCGACGTCGGCGGCCGAGGTCCAGGTCGCGCCGTCGTAGGGGCTGTACCAGCTGCCCGAGACGGCGGCGCAGGCCGAGTCGGTGGTCACGTTCGCGCCGTCGCGCTTGAGCACGGTCTCCCGGGTGTTGCAGGCGCCCGAGATGGCGATCCAGTGCGGGAACAGGTCGCGGTCGTAGCTGCTCTGGTGGGACTCCGCCGCCACGGTGAGCGTGGCCAGGCGGGACGCGGCGGTGCCGGCGGAGGGGATGTTCGGCGGGGTCGCGCCGGCCGGGCCCGTGGTGAGCGTCAGGGTGAGCACGATGGCGGCGATGGCGGCGAAGGCGCCGGTGAAGACTCGTCTCACGAGCCTCTCCTTCTGCCTGCTCTCCGGCCAGGTGGGGGGTCCTGGTCTCGGACGGAGAAGTCAGACAACTTGGAGAGTCGCGAAATCTGACAGATGTTGAAATGTCAGCTCTTCATTACACCAGCATCCCACATTCATTACATATCGCCCTTAACCGGCAGACCACCACAACTGGCCTTGTACTACGCATGATCCGGCATCGGCTCCGCCCGGTCCGGGCCGCCCAACGGCGGATGAAAGTTGCGTTAACCAGCGGAACCAACGGCACGTAACCGGATTTCCCGGACGTCCCCCGGGATTCCGCTGCCCGAAAGCGCCGGGCCGATTTACCGTCACGCCATGAGCGATCCGAACGCGGCAACCAAGATCACACTGTCCGAGGCCGACATCCCCCGCCGCTGGTACAACCTGCTCGCCGACCTGCCTAGCGCGCCGGAGCCGCCGCTGCATCCCGGCACCAGGCGACCCATCGCGCCCGGCGACCTGGAAGCGCTGTTCCCGGCGCGGCTCATCGAGCAGGAGGTCACCACGCGGCGCCACGTCGACATCCCCGAGCCGGTCCTGGACGCCTACCGCGTCTGGCGGCCCTCGCCGCTGTTCCGCGCCCACCGGCTGGAGAAGGCGCTCGGCACGCCCGCGAAGATCTTCTACAAGTACGAGGGAGTCTCTCCCGCCGGCTCGCACAAGCCCAACACGGCGGTGCCGCAGGCCTACTACAACGCCGACGCGGGCGTCCGCCGGCTCACCACCGAGACCGGCGCCGGCCAGTGGGGCACCGCGCTGGCGCTGGCGTGCGGCTGGTTCGGGCTCGACTGCGAAATCTGGCAGGTGCGCGCCAGCTATGACCAGAAGCCCTACCGCAAGATCATGATGGAGGTGTTCGGCGGCGTCGTGCACCCCTCCCCGTCACCGCTGACCGCCGCCGGACGGGCGATCCTGGACGCCGACCCGGCCTCCCCCGGTTCCCTCGGCATCGCCATCAGCGAGGCCGTGGAGACGGCCGCCCAGCACGAGGACACCAAGTACGCGCTCGGCAGCGTGCTCAACCACGTGCTCCTGCACCAGACGGTCATCGGGGAGGAGGCGATGGCCCAGCTCGCCCTGGTCGGCATGACCCCCGATGTGATCATCGGCTGCACCGGCGGCGGGTCGAACTTCGGCGGCCTGGCCTTCCCGTTCCTCCGGGAGAAGCTCTCCGGCCGGCTGGACGTCACGATCCGCGCGGTGGAGCCCGCCGGGTGCCCCAGCCTGACCAAGGGCCGCTACACCTACGACTTCGGCGACACGGCCGGCATCACGCCGCTCATGAAGATGCACACCCTCGGCCACGACTTCGTCCCCGACCCGATCCACGCCGGCGGCCTGCGCTACCACGGCATGGCCCCGTTGGTCTCGCACATCCACGAGCTGGGCCTGATAGAGGCGGTGGCCAAGACGCAGAGAGAGTGCTTCGGGGCCGGAGTGCTGTTCGCCAGATCCGAGGGCATCGTCCCCGCCCCGGAGCCGGCCCACGCGCTGGCCGCCACCGTCGAGGAGGCCGCGCGTTGCGCCGAGACCGGGGAGGAGAAGGTGATCCTCACGGCCCTGTGCGGCCACGGGCTGCTCGACCTCGGCGCCTACCAGGCGTACCTGGCCGGTGAGCTCGTGGACCACGAGCTCACCGACGAGCAGGTGGCGGCCGCCCTCGGACGGCTCGACGGGTCGTAGCGGACCCGGCGCGCGGTCGGGCTCAGTCGTGGTGGACCCGGCGGGCGGTCGGGCTCATGCGTCGCCGGTCAGGTCGACCAGGCGGTCCTCCAGGACCAGGAAGTCCAGGCCGATGGACCGGGCGGAGCGCACGGCGCCCTCCGCGTCGTCGACGATCGGCTCTCCCCTGGTGTTGAAGGAGGTGTTGATCGCCACGGCCGGGGCGCCGGACGCGCGGAACCGTTCGAGCACGTCCCAGACGATGCCGTCCTCCCGGCCGATCACCTGCGGACGCGCCGTGCCGTCGACGTGGACGCAGGCCGGGGCCTCCTTCGCGCCGAGGTCGCTCACGACGCTCGCGCCCACCATGTAACGGTGCAGCGGGCTGCCCTCCCAGTGCCGTCCCTCGCTGCCGCTCAGGCCCACCGGCCCGAGAGGCCGCCACAGCTCGCGCCCCTTGGCCCGGTTGACCCGGTCGCGCATCCGGTCGTCGGTGGCCGCCGCGATGATCGAACGGTGGCACAGGGCGCGCGGGCCGACCTCGGCCCGCCCGGTGACGACCCCGCCCATCCGGCCGGCCAGCAACCACCGCGCGACGGTCTCGGGAACGGCCTCCTGGGCCGTGAGCCCGTGCCGTCCGATCGCCTCGTCGATGTCGCGGGCGCGCACCCGCCGGCCGAGGTAGGGGCTGAGCGGGGCGCGCGGGCGGGCGGGGGGCGCCACGGCCCAGGCCGACCCGAGCGACACGCCCGCGTCGTGCGGCACCGGCGGGACGTAGACCGGCGGCGGCAGCAGGCCGTTGGAGGAGCAGTTGAGCGCGACGCCGCCCGACAGGCACAGGGCGTCCTGCCCGGTGATGTCCCTCGCCTGCCTGGCCAGCAGCGCCATGACCTCCTGCAGGCTCGCCTGGGCGCTCCAGGCGAGCCGGACGGCGTCCTCGTCGGCGTCGAGCGTGGCGCGGTCGCCGCCGCGCTGCCGGAAGCCGACGCGGGCGAAGTGCGTCCACCAGGCGTCGATGATGTGGCGGTGGGGGGCGTCGGGCGGCAGATCGAAGGGGGGCGTGAAGACACCGGAGCGGATCTCGTACATCGGCCAGCGCTCGACGCCGCGGGCCTTGCCGTACGCCGCGAGCCCCATGGTCTTGCCGGCCTCGAGGAACGTCATGCCGAGGATGGTGGACACCGCGTCGTACATGTAGCCGAGCGAGTGCGGGATGGGCCAGCGCTCGCGGCGCACGAGCATCCGGCCGTAGCGGGCGTCGTAGATGGACACGCTCTCGTCGTCGCCGTTGCCGTCGACCACCAGGACGGCCGCCTCGGTGTGGCCGGAGGCGTAGAAGGAGGCGCAGGCGTGGGCGAGGTGGTGGGGGACGAAGACCACCTCGGGATGGCGGGCCGGGTCCACCCGCCAGCCGAGCGCGGCGCCGAGGAAGTCGTGGCTGTCGCCGAACCGCCACGGCCGGCCGTGCACCGGCGGGTCGAGGCCCAGGTCGGGGCGCGCGGAGTGCCGGGGCATGTCCCAGCCCACGGTGACGAGGTCGATGTCGGCGGGGGTGATGCCCACCATGTCCAGACACGCCTGGGCCGCGTGGACGGGGTACTCGCGCAGGCCGTGCTTGACGCGGCTGACCCGCTCTTGTTCGACCAGCGCGTGTACCACTCCGTCGCCGTCGACGAGGCAGGCGGCCACGTCGTGCCAGCCGACCGCGGGTGAGTTGAGCCCGAGGACCCACATGTCACACCGACGCGAGGCCGGAGCGGGAAGGCGCGGGAACCGGGTAGCGCGCCGCCGTAAAAGAGCCTCCCCTTTCTGGCGCCGCGAATATCGGCCGGTCAGCGTTATGCACGATTCGAAGCACCTCTATATCGGGAGAATCGGACGGTACACGCTGAGAAAGCGCCGGCCGTCGCGCTGTCAAGGCGGAGGCCGGCGCTTCGTTCACACAGACTGGCTCCGAAGCGATGCCGCATCCATGGGATCATAACGACGACATCACATGTAGGCAATGTAGCCATAACACCAGAAAATCGGCATCTGTGGTTTTCGTGGTCAAGGATCCGACGAGCGAAGCTCCGACGATGAAAAGTACATGCCGACCGTCTTACTCGGAACGCAGAGCGGCCCCACCGCCGTCCACCCGGCACCGGCACAGAGCACCCTGGCTTCGAGAAAGCGCGTCCCGCAAGGCCCCCGGAGACACAGACGCGCACCGGCACGGACGGGCGCCGGGCCGCGCCCGGCCCCCGTCTCGCGTCAGTAGACGTATGGCCAGCCGGCGGAGTCGTAGTTGATGAGGTTGATGCCGAGTCGTGAGGCGCCGCTGTCGGTGTAGTAGTGGTAGACGAGCACGTTGGCGTCGACGTCGGCGAAGATGGACTGGTGGCCGGGGCCGTGGATGCTCCCGTGCCCGGCCATGATCTCCGTGCCGCCTCCGGCGTTCATCGCGACGCCGTTGCGGTCGACGTAGGGGCCGGTGACGCTGGTCGAGCGGCCCACCATGACGCGGTAGGTGCTGGACGCGCCCCGGCAGCACAGGTCGAACGACACGTACAGGTAGTAGTACGAGCCGCGCTTGAAGATGTACGGCGCCTCGATCGCGCCGCCGTTGCGCCCGGCGATGGACAGAAGGGAGGAGTCCGCCCGCTTGCCGGTCGCGGGGTCCAGCCGGATGAGCTTGATGCCCGACCAGAACGAGCCGAAGGACAGCCACCAGCGGCCCTGGTCGTCGACGACGAGGTTGGGGTCGATGGCGTTGTAGTTGTCGGAGGTCCTGGTCTCGATCACCAGGCCCTCGTTGGTCCAGCTCCCGGACGCCCCGGTCGTGCTGGTCGCCAGGAAGATCGCCGAGCGGTTGGAGCCGAAGGTGGACGCCGAGTAGTACAGGTAGTACCTACCGTTGCGGTAGGAGATGTCCGGCGCCCACAGGTTGCGGCTGCCTCCGGTGTAGGTCATGGTCCAGGGCGCGCCTCCGGGGAATACCGTGCCGGCGTCGCGGAACGCCGTCCGGTCCGTGGAGGTCTTGATGGCGATGTTGTCGCCGGTGTTGACCAGAATGTAGCCGCCGCCGGGCCTCTTGATCATCGACGGGTCGTGCACCGAGATGGCGCCGGTGACGTAACCCGGGTTGGGGTAGGCGGCACGGGCGGGCAGGGCGGCGCTCACCGTGGCGGACCGCGGCGCCGTCCCGGCCGCGCTTCCCTGAGCGGCCGTCCCGGCCACGGCCCGCTGCGCGGTCGTTCCGGTCACGGCCGCCCCGGAAGCCGTTCCGGCGTGCGCCGGCAGCGGCGCCGCGGCGCACACGGCGGCCACGGCGACGGCCACCGCCGTCAGCGTGCCCCGGAGCCCGCGGCGCGGGCCGGCTCCGGGCACGGTTGTCATGGCGTTCATTCCTTGTCCTCATCCGTTGTCTGGGGGGCCGCCCGCGCCGCGGCGAAGGGCGGGCGGGCGGCGGGACTCTCCGGGCAGGGCGGTGACGCGCTCGGACGGGGCCGCCCCGGCCCGAGCCGGAGGCGACGAGGCCGCCGCGGTGCGCGTTCGCCGGTGCCCGGCATCCCGCGCCAGGCCGGCGCCCGGCGGCCGTCTGTCGCGGCCACGCGGTCGGCGCCGTGTTGGGCCCGCCCCTTTTCTGTGGAGGGGTGAGGTGGTGGCGAATGTACGTCCGCGATCACGATCACGCAATGGCCGGCGCGCGCCCGCGCGGCCACGTCCCGAAGGCCGCCCGGCCGCCGTACGGGGCCGGTGAGCGGCGCGTTCTCCACGCGCCGACGGAACGGCGACGACGTGGCACGGGGCCGCGGACGACTGAACGTTTCACCCTGGGAGGGGGGCGGGTTGACAGGCCGCGTCACGCCGAGTTACGAAGAGGGCCCGCGCCAGGAAAATCGATTCAACCGAGCGACAGCGATTGTTAGCGCTCACAATTCGGCGAGACCCGCCGACGAGCGTCGCGCCCGTCAGGGACACGTCCATCACGTCGTCCCTGACCTGGGCGTCAGCCCGCCCTCACGCCGGGGGCGGGCGCTGGGCGTCCGATGTCCGGCAGACCGGCCACGGCCTCCGTCCGGCAGAGGTGCTCGCGGAGGCCTCCGCCCGCGGTGCCCGGATGTCACGGTGACAGGTCCCGCGAGGACAGCACGGGACAGTTGAACAGCCCGGCGAGGGTCTCGCGCTGCTGCGCGGTCAGCGGGTTGAGGAAGATGACCGCGTCGGCGCGGGTCTTCTCCCGCACTGACGCGATCTCCTCCACCTTGCCGGCGCTGACGAGGGTGCGGGAGGAGTAGGGCATGTCCATCGTCCGCACGCCGCCGTCGGAAACGCCGCGGCGCTGGACGAACCGCCCCACGACGTGCGCGCCGAGGGCCGCCACGGAGCCGGCGAACTCGTCCATGATCACCAGGTACTGCCGCTCCTTGGCGGAGAAGTAGCCGACGAGCACGACGTCCATGCCCGCGAGCCCGGCGGGCTCCGCCGCCGGCGGTTCCTTCGCCGGCCGGGTGCTCCGCTCAGCGCGGCCACCGCGCCGCGTACGTCGATGTGGCTTCACGATCGACACGGTAGCGATCAGACGACCCGCCTCCTACCTTCAGCGCCCTGCGGATGCCACGGGTGCGCGGGCCGAGCACGCCGGTCCGCCCCGCGGCGCCCGCACGCGTCCGGCGGAACCGGCCCGCGCACCCGCCCGAAGGGCCGCGATAAGCCGCTATCGTCCCACCCCAGTTCGGCGGTGGTGAAACAGAAGCGGAGCGATAACGTCTGGATAGTGACCCCTAATACCTTCGTAATTGCCCGGAGAAAACAACGGGAGAGAACAAGCCGAAGGCCACAGAAAAGGGGTCAGCTGAAATGACGAAGAACATGAAGTCCGCCGCCGCCCGGATCGCCGTCATCGCCATCGTCACCCTCGGCGGAAGCTCCGCGGTCGCCGGCATGGCCCTGGCCGACACCACGACCGCGACCACCCCGGCCACCCCGCAGACACAGGCCGCGACGCCGACCCCGACCCCGACCCCCACCGGCGACATCAACACCCCCTGGGGCTGACATCCCCGTAGTGGCAGACGGCTGACATGCGGCTGGAGATTGAATTCTCCGGTCGCATTCTTCCTTTTCCGGCCGCTTTTGGAAGAGCGGCCTCCCGGCCCGAAGAAAAACAAAAAGATCTCTTTCCGCCGGCCACCCCTACCGCGCTATCGACCCCCCTACCGGCCGCCGCCGGAGCGCCGGGCCGCGCCACTCGCCACGAGACGATCTGGGGTAAGGACTTTGAGTCCTCCCGGTGACATCCCCCCGCGCTCGCCCTACGCCCGGCCCCATCCCCCCGCCCCGGGCCTTCCATGACCGGACCGCTCGCCTCGTGCGGCCTGCCGCAGGTACGAGGGGGAGGCGCGCCGTCCTTGGGTGGATGCGATGGCCATCGCCCATTACGGTGGGAATGCGCGCGGGTATTGTGAGGTCCGTGACGACCCTCCGCACCGCCCGGGCAGCCGAAGAGGCGTCATGAACATCGGCGAGGACCGCATCCGCGCACGGGTGCCGTGGATGCTGATCCTGCCCGCCGTGACCGGGCTGGCCTTCCTCGTACTGCCCCTCGTCGGACTGCTCGTCAGGGCGCCTTGGCCCACTCTGCTCACCCGGCTGGCCGAGCCCCGGGTTCTCGAAGCGCTGCGGCTTTCGCTCCTCACCGCCACCGTGGCGACCGCGGCGTGCCTGGTGCTCGGCGTGCCGCTGGCCTGGCTGCTGGCGCGCGCCACCTTTCCCGGGCGGCGGGTGGTGCGGGCTCTGGTGACGGTCCCGCTGGTACTGCCTCCCGTGGTGGGCGGCGTGGCCCTGCTGCTGGTCCTCGGCCGCCGCGGCCTGGTCGGCAGGTGGCTCGACGAGGCCTTCGGCGTCACCCTGCCGTTCACCACCGCCGGTGTCGTGCTCGCCGAGGCGTTCGTGGCGATGCCCTTCCTCGTGATCAGCGTCGAGGGGGCGCTGCGCGCCGCCGACCAGCGCTTCGAGGAGGCCGCCGCCACCCTCGGCGCCTCGCGGTGGACGACCTTCCGCCGCGTCACGCTGCCGCTCGTCGCCCCGGGGATCACCGCGGGGGCCGTGCTGTGCTGGGCCCGCGCGCTCGGGGAGTTCGGCGCCACGATCACCTTCGCCGGCAACTTCCCCGGCAGGACGCAGACCATGCCGCTCGCGGTGTACCTGGCCCTGGAGACCGACCCGGAGGCCGCTATCGTGCTCAGCCTGCTCCTGCTGGCCGTCTCCGTGATCGTCCTGGCGGGCCTGCGCGACAGGTGGGTGAGCGGCGCGTGACCGCTGACGACGCCGGCGAGCGGGACGTGACGTTGCGCGCCCGGCTGACCGTCGACCGGCCCCGGTTCCGCCTGGACATCTCCTTCGAGGTGGCGGCGGGCGAGGTCGTGGCGCTGCTCGGCCCGAACGGGGCCGGCAAGACCACCGCTCTGCGCGCGCTGGCGGGGCTCACCCCGCTGTCCGCGGGGCGCGTCGACCTGGACGGGCGCCCGCTGCACTCCGTCCCGACCGAGATGCGGCCCGTCGGGGTGGTCTTCCAGGACTATCTGCTGTTCCCCCATCTGTCGGCGCTGGAGAACGTCGCCTTCGGGCCGCGCTGCCACGGCGCGTCCAGGACCGAGGCGCGCCGCGTCGCCGCCGAGTGGCTGGAGCGGGTCGGGCTCGCCGCCCACGCCGGCGCGCGACCGCGCCGGCTGTCCGGCGGGCAGGCGCAACGGGTCGCGCTCGCGCGCGCCCTCGCCGTCGCGCCCCGCCTGCTCCTGCTGGACGAGCCGCTCGCCGCGCTCGACGCCCACACGCGGCTGGAGGTGCGCGCCGAGCTGCGCCGCCACCTGGCCGACTTCGACGGGGCCACCGTGCTGGTCACCCACGACCCGCTGGACGCCATGGTGCTGGCCGACCGGCTGGTGGTCATCGAGGACGGGACGATCGTCCAGCAGGGCGCTCCGTCCGAGGTCGCGCGCCGGCCGCGCACCGACTACGTGGCCCGTCTGGTGGGTCTCAACCTCTATCGCGGCGAGGCCGACGGCGCGCGCGGAGTGACCGTGGATGCGGTCACTCTCAGCGTGGCCGAGCAGCTCAGCGGGCCGGTGTTCGTCGCCTTCCCGCCGTCGGCGGTCGCCCTGTACCGGACCCGCCCGGACGGCACCCCGCGGAACCTCTGGCAGGCGCGCATCGAGGGCGTCGAGCGCCACGGCGACAACGTCCGCGTCCATCTGGAAGGGCCGATCCCCGCGGCCGCCGACATCACGCCCGCCGCCGTCGCCGAGCTCGACCTGGTGCCCGGCCGGACGATCTGGGCCTCGGTCAAGGCCACAGAAACCCATGCCTATCCGGCGTGACAAGGCCGCCGACGCGCACCACTATCCGTCATCCGTGTGACGCCGCACGATCCAATAGAGGACGGCTGAGACGGCCATCCAGACCAGGGTCGCGATCAGCATGGCCGGCGCCGCCGGGATGCGCGTGGCCAGCACCCAGACGCACGCCGCGAAGGCGATCATGTCGACCGCGCCCAGCACCGCGCCGCGCGCGTCCTGCGCGACGGGGACGCGACTGTGCTCCTCGTCCTGGATCAGCGTGAGCGTGGCCGCCATGACGGCGGGGAAGGCCAGGAACACGCCCCCGGCGGTCACCCCCCAGCGCTTGCCCACCAGGGCGGCGACCACGGACACGGCCGCGCCAAAGGCGAAGCGCAGCGCCATGCCGGGCAGCGACACCTCACGGATCTTGCCGGGCTGGACGCGCACCTTGTCCGGACGGCGCGAGCGCGGGCCGTTCACCGGATCAGCGCCCAGCCGAGAGCGGAGAGGGCCGCCCAGACGACCATCGCGACCGCGCTGCCGGCGACCGCTCCCAGGCGCCGCACCAGGGAGACCGCCGAGGCGCAGTAGGCGACCAGCGCCACCGCCCCGACGATCATGCCGTACCCGGCCTGCGCGACCTGGCGGTCCCCCATGACCACCAGCGTCACCGCCATCCCCGCGAGCGCGACGGCGGGACCCGCGGCGAAGATCCCGGCGAACCGCTTCGGGCTGACGATCTCGCCGACCAGGGCGAACGCCATGACCAGCAGGCCGCCGCACAGCCCGCGCACGACGATCGTCCCCACCTCGCCCATCCGCCCGCCTCCCGTTCGGCCGGGGGCCGCCGGCCCCTGATCGATCCCAGGTACCTTCCCTCCTCGGCCGCCGCGGATTCGCGGCGCGAAGATCTCAGGACGCGGGAGCGCGCCGGAGACGTCGCCGCCGGTCACGCCGGTGGTCAGGTGGCCAGGTGGTCAGCTGGTCATCGTTCGTCCTCGACCTCGACGGCGGCGCCCTCCTCGGCGGACACCACATGGTCGATGGCCTCGAAGAAGGCCTTGATGCCCGGGAGGTTCGCGCCCTTGGCACGAGAGCTCGCGAAGTCCTCGGGGGTCCGCCAGCGGACGATGTCGAGCCACTGGTCGCCGGGCAGGCGCACCAGGCTCGCGCCGAGGAAGCCCGCCCGGTCGGCACGGAAGTCGGCGAGCATCGCCGCCCGCGCGGCGAGCAGCGGTTGCACGCGATCGGGTGCCACGTGGAACCTGGTCAGTTCTACGGTGGTCATCGCCGTCTCCTCCCAGTGAGATGGAAGACCGATAAAGTCAAAATCAGTGACTATCAATATACATGACTGATGAACGCGACGGACAGGGGACCTCGATGCGGCGCAGCGAGCGCAAGAAGATCGATCCGGATCTCGGCATCATGGCCGGGCAGACGCTGTTCGCCGTCCAGAAGGAACTGTTCGAGACCCTCGCCCGGCAGGGTCATCCCCGGCTGCGCCCCCGGCACGGGGCGGTGCTCGCGTACCTCGACGAGGAGGGCAGCCGCGCCACGGACCTGTCGCTGCAGTCGGGCCAGCACAAGCAGGTGATCGGCACGCTCGTCGACGAACTCGCCGAGCTCGGTTACGTGCGCCGCGAGCCCGACCCTCAGGACCGGCGGGCCAAGCTCATCGTGCCCACCCCCCTCGGGCTCGACGAGATGCGGCGCTCGGACGCGATCGTGGCCGACATCGAACGCCGCCACGCCGAGGCCGTCGGCGAGGAGGTCTACGCCCTGTTCAAACAGACCTTCCGCGAGATCACCCGGCTCCAGCGCTCCACCCCCGCCACCGACTAGACCCCGGCGCCGCGCCGATCGGCGGCGGCAGCCGTATCAGGATCCGCGGCAGAAGTCGCACCCAACCCTTGGGGGGCAGCTCCGTCAGGTGACGGGGATGATCTCGGCGTGCAGCAGGCGGCCGTCCTCGATGTGGAGGACGCCGATCGTGCCGTGCGGCTGGCGGCGGCGGTCGGTGGGCGAGCCGGGGTTGAAGATGCGCAGCCCCTCCCCGGCGTGGTCCAGCGGGATGTGCGAATGGCCGAAGACCACCAGGTCGGCGGACGGGAAGCGCCGCCGCATGCGGGCCCAGCGCCCCTTGGCCGTCCCGCTGTCGTGGATCATGGCCACCCGCAGCCCGCCGAGGTCCAGCTCCAGCGTCTCCGGCGCCCGCACGTCCGGGCCGTCGTTGTTGCCCTTCACCGCGTGCACCGGCGCGTACGCGGCCAGCTCCTCCAGCACGCCGGCCGTGCACACGTCCCCCGCGTGCAGGATGACGTCGGCGCCGCGCAGATGGCCGGCCACCCGCGGCGGACAGGCCTTCCAGTACCGCGGAGCGTGCGTGTCGGACAGCACCACGACTCTCACAGGGATCCCCCTGCCCAACGCGCGCACCCTCCACGCACGGCCGGCCCGAGCCGGAGCCTCCCCGGACGCGGGCCGAGGGCCGTACGGAAGGCGCGAAGGGTGCCGCAGGTGCGGCGGTTCAGGAGTGGACGGTGATGAGCTGATGTTCGGCGTCGGCCAGGTAGTCGGCGAGCAGGCGCTCGGCGCCCTCGGCGTCCCCGGACTCGATGTGCCGGAGGATGTCGCGGTTGCGCCACAGGTAGGGCTCGTGGAACGCGCGGGGGTTGTCCATCTCAAGGAAGCTCAGCCGCAGCTCGGCGAGCAGGCGGCGCATGGTCTCGTCCAGGCGCGGGCTGCCGGCGAGCTGCACGATCGCCTGGTGGAAGCGGATGTTGGCCGTGCCGACGTCCTCCCACCGCTGCTCACGCGCCGCGCGCTCGGCGCCGGCGACCGCCTCGCGCAGGTCGGCGAGCACCTCGGGGGACGGGCCGCCGGCCAGGCGGATCGCCGAGCACTCGATCAGGCGCCGGACGCGGTAGAGGTCGACGACGTCCTCGGCGGTGAGGCGGCGGACGAACACGCCGCGGTTGAGCTCGTGGACGAGCAGCCGCTCGTGTGAGAGCAGGCGGAACGCCTCGCGGAGCGTGTTGCGGGACACGCCGAGCGCCGCGCCGATCGACTCCTCCGACAGGCGGGTGCCGGGCGCGAACATGCCCTCGGTGATGCGCTCGCGCAGGATGGCGGCGACGCGCTCGGCCGTGCTGGTGCGCCCGAGCAGGGCGCGGTCTTCGGCGAGGCGTTCTGTGACCCCGGCGGCACCATCGGTCACGACGGCTCAGCCCCTTCATCTTCCGGTTGTGAAGTGGAATCTTAGCACAAGGCTATTGCCAGATCGTTGAACGATCCTTATGTTGAATGCACTGGCTCGCTAGGAGCCACGAGACGCTCGGGGCACCGCTCGGCCTCGCCGAAACGGTGGCGTCTCCCGTCTGGCAAAGTGGCAGCGAGGTGCGCCATGACGACATCGTCCAAGCCGGAACCACCCGCATACCTCTCCCGGGAAGACGAGCCCCACAAGGGTTCGCTCGCCTGGTACTCCACGCTCGGCGCCAAGGGCCGCAAGGCGTTCACCGGGGCCTTCCTCGGCTACAGCCTCGACTCCTACGACTTCTGGGTGCTCCCCCTGGGTCTGACCGCCATCGCGGCGACCTTCGGCCTCGGCCCCGCGCAGACCGGGCTGCTCGCCACCGCCACGCTGGTCTGCTCGGCGCTCGGCGGCATCATCGCGGGCGTGCTCGCCGACCGGGTCGGGCGCGCCAGGACGCTCATGATCACCGTCACCGTCTACGCCGTCTTCACGGCGCTGTGCGGGCTCGCGCCCAACTACGAGACCCTCCTCGGGTTCCGCGCCCTCCAGGGCCTCGGCTTCGGCGGCGAGTGGGCGGCCGGGGCCATCCTGGTCGCCGAGTACGCCCAGGCACGCCACCGGGGCCGGGCCGTCGCGGTCATCCAGAGCTCCTGGGCCATCGGGTGGGGCGTGGCCGTCCTGGCCTACACGCTGGTGTTCCAGCTCGCCGACGAGGACCTCGCCTGGCGGGTGCTGTTCTGGACCGGCGCCCTCCCGGCGCTGCTGGTGATCTACGTGCGGCGCAACGTCAGCGACGCGCCGGTCTTCACCGAGCAGCGGGCCACCGGCGAACGCGTGCCCCCGTTCGCCGTCTTCAGCGGCGGCCTGCTGCGCACCACCGTCTTCGCGACGATGCTCGCCACCGGCGTGCAGGGCGGCTACTACACGCTCGCCACGTGGGTGCCCACCTACCTCAAGACCGAACGCGGCCTGTCGGTCATCGGCACGGGCGGCTACCTGGTCTTCCTCATCACCGGCGCGTTCCTCGGCTACCTGACCGGCGGCCACTTCACCGACAAGATCGGCCGCAAGCGCACCTTCGCCATCTTCTCGGTGCTCAGCGGGGTGCTCATCCTGCTGTACACGCAGCTGCCGAGCTCGGCCGGCCAGTACGTGATGTTCCTCGGCTTCCCGCTCGGGTTCTGCTCCTCGGCCATCTTCTCCGGGTTCGGGGCGTTCCTGTCGGAGCTGTACCCGAGCGCCATCCGGGGCACCGGCCAGGGCTTCACCTACAACGTCGGCCGCGGCATCGGCGCCTTCTTCCCTACGATCATCGGGTACCTGGCGACGGCGTACAGCGTCGGCGGCGCCATGGCCTTCGGCGCCCTGGCCTACGGGCTCGCCGTCGTGGCCTTGCTGGGCCTGCCCGAGACCCGCGCCCGACGGCTCGACTGACCCGCCCGCCCGCACGAGACCTTTCCCGACCCATCCGCACGAGGACATGGGAGCTCAACATGTCTGGCCCGATCGCTACAGCCGCCGGCTCCGGCCTGATCAGAACGGTCGACCTCAACTCCGACCTCGGTGAGGGGTTCGGAGGGTGGAGTCTCGGCGATGACGAGGCGCTGCTTTCGGTGGTCACCAGCGCCAACGTGGCCTGCGGCTTCCACGCGGGCGACCCGACGATCATGCGTCGCACGTGCGAGACGGCGGCCGCGCGCGGGGTAGCGATCGGCGCCCAGGTGAGCTACCACGACTTGGCGGGCTTCGGGCGGCGCTTCATCGACGTGCCGCCCGAGACGCTCACCGACGAGATCGTGTACCAGATCGGCGCCCTGGAGGCGTTCGCCCGGCTCGCCGGGACACGGGTGAGCTACGTCAAGCCGCACGGCGCCCTGTACAACGCGATCGTGCACCACGAGGCTCAGGCGGCCGCCGTCGTGGCGGCCGTCCGCGCCTACGACCCCGGCCTTCCCGTCCTCGGCCTGCCCGGCTCGCAGTGGCTGCGCCTGGCCGAGCGCGCGGGCCTGACCCCCGTCACCGAGTGCTTCGCCGACCGGGCGTACACCCCCCAGGGCACGCTCGTGCCGAGGAGTGAGCCCGGCGCGGTGCTGCACGACCCCGACGAGGTGGCCGAGCGCTGCCTGCGCATGGCGCACGGCGAGCCGATCGCCGCGATCGACGGCACGCCGCTGCGCGTCCGGGCCGCGTCGATCTGCGTACACGGCGACAGCCCCGGCGCGGTCGCCATGGCCCGCCGGGTGCGCGAGGCCCTCACCGGGTGCGGCGTCGCACTGGCCCCCTTCACCGGGAAGGAGGCGTCGTGAGCCCGCGCCTGCGGCGGTGCGGGGACAGCGCCGTCCTCGTCGAACTGGACGGGGTCGAGGAGGTCCTGGCCCTGTACGAGGTACTCGCCGGAGACCCGCCGCACGGGGTCACCGACCTGCTCCCCGCGGCGGGGACGTTGCTGGTCCGCTTCGACCGGCCCGCGTGCCGCGAACCGGTCGAGTCGGCGATCCTGCGCGCCCGCCCGGCGGCCGGCCTGCGTCCCGCAGGAGGGGAGGTCACGGTCCCCGTCGTCTACGAGGGGGACGATTTCGCCGACGTGGCCGCCCTGACCGGGCTCTCGGAACGCGAGTTGATCGACGCGCACACCGGAACACCGTGGACGGTGGCCTTCTCCGGATTCGCTCCCGGCTTCGCCTACCTGGTCGGCGGCGACCCGCGGCTGCGGGTCCCCCGGCGCACGGAGTCCCGGGTGCGGGTCCCTGCGGGGGCGGTCGCGCTGGCGGCCGGGTACAGCGCGGTCTACCCGCGCGAGTCGCCCGGCGGCTGGCAGCTCATCGGGCACACCCCGCTCACGGTGTGGGACCTCGCCGCCGACCCGCCCGCGCTGCT
Source organism: Sphaerisporangium sp. NPDC049457 (assembly GCF_055586705.1). Classification (NCBI taxonomy): domain Bacteria; kingdom Bacillati; phylum Actinomycetota; class Actinomycetes; order Streptosporangiales; family Streptosporangiaceae; genus Sphaerisporangium; species Sphaerisporangium sp. NPDC049457. The sequence continues at coordinate 79,036 of NZ_JBVJHR010000018.1, forward strand.
GCGTCCCGGCATGCGCGTACGGTTCGCCGAGACCGGCGACGGGGAGGTCCGGCGTGGGTGAGCACGAGCCAGAGACGCCGCTGACGCGTGAGCAGGCGGCAGGGACGCCCGGCACAGGGACGTCTCGCACGAATGAGCACGCGGCAGGGACGTCCGGTGAGCGGGTGGCGGCGCGGTGGCTGGAGGTGCTGGCCACCGGGCCGATGGCGACGGTGCAGGACCTCGGGCGTCCGGGCCGGGCCGATCTCGGCGTCGGCCGTTCCGGCGCGGCCGACCGGGGCGCGCTGCGCCTGGCGAACCGGCTGCTGGCCAACCCCGAAGGCTCCGCCGCGCTGGAGGTCACCCTGGGCGGTCTCCAGGTGCGCGCCCACGGCGACCTGCTGTTCACCCTGACCGGGGCGCCGTGCCCCGCCACCGTCACCGACGCCGCGGGACGGACGCGAGGCGTGGGCCACCAGGCCGTCGAACGGCTGCCCGACGGCGCCGCCCTGCGCCTGGGCGTGCCCAGGCGCGGCCTGCGCACGTACGTCGCCGTACGCGGCGGGCTGCAGGTGCCGGAGGTGCTCGGGTCGCGGGCGACGGACATCATGGCCGGGGTGGGGCCGGACCGCCCGGCGCGCGGCTCGGCGCTGCCTGTGGGGCCGCCGCCGGAGGACTTCCCGCTGGTGGACCTCGCCCCGGTGACTCCCCTGTACGCGGAGGAACCCGTCCTTGAGATCCTTCCCGGCCCGCGGGACGACTGGTTCGCCCCCGATGCGCTCAAGGCGCTGTGCGCCGGGCCGTACGAGGTGACCGTGGACAGCAACCGGGTGGGCATGCGGCTGCGCGGACCGGTCCTCGCGCGGGCGCGTGAGGGAGAGCTTCCGCCCGAGGGGATGGTCCCGGGGGCGCTCCAGGTGCCGCCGTCCGGACAGCCGACGCTGTTCCTGGCCGACCATCCCGTCACGGGCGGGTACCCGGTGATCGCGGTGGTGCGCACGGCCGACGTCGACCGCGCGGCCCAGACCCGCCCCGGCCAGCGCGTCCGCTTCCGCCTGGCCCGCTCATGACCGGCGCGCCGCGCCACACGATCCGGCCGGCGTACCGGGGCACGCGGACTGGTCGCGTACCGGAGACGACCGGCGGCCACATCAAGGACTAGGAGGACGAAGGCATGGTGGATCCCGCTCTGCTGGCGCCAGGAGAGGCACGTTCGCTGTTCCGTGAAGGGCTGGTGACGCCCACGTCCGGCTGGTCGTCCGGCTGGACGCAGGCCAACCTGCTGGCGCTGCCCAAGGACCGCGCGTACGACTTCCTGCTGTTCGCGCAGCGCAACCCGCGCCCCTGCCCGGTGCTGGACGTGACCGAGCCGGGCGAGACGACGGCGTCGATCTTCGGCGGCGACCTGCGCACCGACCTGCCCGCCTACCGGGTCTACGAGAACGGGGAGCCGGTCGCCGAGGTGTCCGACGTGGTCGCGTACTGGCGCGAGGACCTGGTCTGCTTCCTCATCGGCTGCAGCTTCACCTTCGAGGCAGCGTTGCTGGAGGCCGGGGTGCCCGTACGGCACCTGGAGACCAGGACGAACGTGCCGATGTACCGCACGAACCGGGACTGCCGGCCGGCTGGAACGCTGTCCGGCCCCATGGTCGTGTCCATGCGCCCGGTGCCCGCGCACCTGGTGGCGACGGCGGTGCGCGTCACGTCCCGCTACCCGGCCGTGCACGGCGCACCGGTCCACATCGGCGACCCGGACGCGCTGGGCGTCGCCGACCTCGACCGGCCCGACTTCGGCGAACCGGTCGAGGTGCGGCCCGGAGAGATCCCCGTCTTCTGGGCCTGCGGGGTGACACCCCAGGCGGCGGTGATGCGCTCGCGTCCGCCGTTCGCCATCGGCCACGCGCCCGGCCACATGGCCATCACGGACGTCAGGGACTCCGCCTACCTGGTGCCCTGACCGGGGCCGGCGCTCCGGGGCGCCGTGTCAGCGGGCGTCAGCGGGCGTCAGCGGCGTCCTGGGAGCTCAGGCCGAAGCTCGCCGCGTACGTGACCTCGGCGAGCAGTCGCTGACCGTTGGTGTTGGGGTGGAAGTAGTCCCAGTCGCTGAGGTCGGACAGCGAGAACGGGTAGCCGAACAGGGCGCCGCCGTCGTACCGGCAGGCGGGCTGCTCGGCGCACACCTGCGACATCACCGTGTTGTAGTCGGCCACGCGCTGCCGCACCCGGTCGCGCCGGGCCTCGTCGGCCGCGTCGGTCGAGCGGGGACGGGCGAGCATCGACTGGCAGATGTCCAGGGCCGCCCACGCGGCGCGCGCGGCGAGGTCGCCCTTGCCCACCTGCCACAGCCGCTTGAGGTCGGGGATGCTCGCGACGAAGATCGACGCGTCCGGCAGCCCGGTGACGATGGTGCCGACGGCGGCGCGGAAATCGGCCTCGAAGTCTGCGATCGACGTCATGCCGTTCTCGGAGGAGGCGCAGGCGTCGTTGGCCCCGATCGGGATCGTCACGTAGTCGACGCCCTGGGAGACGGCTCGCTGGGCCTGCCCCGGCATGTCGGAGACCGTGGCGCCCGACTTGGCGTCGTTGTAGGCCACCAGGGAGGGGTTGACGGCCCGCAGGCGCAGGTAGTGGCTGTTGACGTTGCCGCTGGATCCGGTGGACCACGAACGGGAGGTGCAGTCCACATAGAAGCCGCAGGCGTTGAAGCCACGGGTGATGGAGTCGCCCATCGACGCCATCGCGCCCGGGACCGGAGGGGCCTCGGCGGCGGCGGAGGACGGGAGCACCACGGCGGAGGCGGGGAAGAGGAACGCTACTGCCGAGATGAGAACGAGGGTGCGGCGGCGGATGTCCAAGCTGGCTCCTGGGGTGATCCCCCGATCGGCTGTTGCTCAGACTGTCGGCCCGCTTGGCTCGATTGACAACCTCACATTACAAGTTACTGACCTGTTGGTAACATCCGCCGCGAGCGCTCCGCACGTCGTCGAACCGGCAACGGGTACGGGGCGGCGGGTGGCGGCGGGCGGCACGGCCGATGGCACGGGACGCGCGTGGAACCAACAGCGGGTGGCGGCACGGGGCGGCGTGGGACCATTTGTGGAGGCGAGGGCGCGGCGGTGGAGCCGAGGCTGGGCGGCGTGGCCGGGGGGTGAGGGGCGTGCGGGCGGATTCCGAGTCGGTCGTGGCGGCCCTGGCCGAGGTGTCGGCCATCGGCCCTTATTTCGCCATCTCCACCGATCCGGGGCTCGCCGAGGACGGCGCCTGGCGTCCGCTCGGGGAACTCGCCGCCGACACCGCCGCCCTGCGGGCGAAGATCGAGGATTACGCGCACCGGCTCGGCACCGCAGAGAGCCGCGTCGCCGCCTCCATCCTGTTCCAGGGGCTCGCGGCCCGGCTGTGGTCGCCCATCGTGGGCGCCGTCGCCGCCCGGGGGCTGCTCCCGGCCCAGGCTCCCGCGCACATCATGTGGCGTCCGGTCCCCACCGGCCCGCTCCCGTTGTGGACCTCCCCGGCGTCCGACTGGCTCACCGTGGACGAGGGCGGCCGGCCCGGCGCGGGTGACGGCGGGCTGCCCGGCGCAGGCGATGGCGGCCGGCCCGGCTCGGGCGACGGCGACGGCGACGGCGACGGCGACGCCGAGGAGGCCGGGAGCGGCCACCGACGGGCACGCCGGCCCGTGGAGGACGGCTCCGCGACGGTCTACCGGGTCGTCGCCGCCGAGCTGCTGGAGCCGCTGGTCGAGTCCGTGCGCCGCGTCACCAAGGTCTCGGCGTCGCTGCTGTGGGGCAACGCCGCCTCGTCGCTGGCCGGGACGCTGCGCACCCTCCCCGCCGCCCGCCCTGACCTCGGCCCCCGCGCGGCGCGGCTGGTGCGCGGGGTGCTCGGGCACGGCGCGCTCGCGGGCACCGGGCGGCTCGCCGAGCCCGCGCCCGGCCACTACTTCTTCGTCCGGACGAGCTGCTGCCTGTACTACCGCGTCCCCGGCGGAGGGATGTGCGACGACTGCGCCCTGCTCGACCCGCCGAAGCGCCGCGCCCAGTGGGCCGGGGCCGTACGGCGGGCGCGAGCCGCGTACGAGGGGGAAGGCCAGGACGCATGACGCTCCGCCATGACGATCTCGGCCTGGCCGTGCGGGTGCCCGGTGAGGTGCGCCGGGTGGTGTCCCTGGTGCCCTCGCTGACCGAGTCGGTCGCGGCCACGGCCCCAGGGCTGCTGGTCGGCGCGACCGACTGGTGCTCCCACCCGGCCGGCCTGGACGTGACCCGGGTGCGCGGCACCAAGAACCCCGATGTGGACACGATCGTGGCGCTGCGTCCCGACCTGGTGGTGGCGAACGAGGAGGAGAACCGCGTCCCCGATCTGGACACGCTGCGCGCCGCCGGGGTGCCAGTCTGGGTCACGCTCGTCCGCACCCTCGACGACGCGTTCGCGTCACTGCGGCGGCTGCTGGTCACCGCGATGGGGCTGCCCGAGCCCGCGTGGCTGACCGCAGCCGAACGCGCATGGGGCGGCGGCCCGGCGTCCGCCGGCACGGACAGGACGCGGCGGGCGGTGATCCCGGTGTGGCGCAAGCCGTGGATGGTCGCAGGACGCGACACCTTCGCCGGCGACCTGCTGCTGCGCCTGGGCGTCCGCAACATCTACGCCGGCCACGCCGAACGCTACCCGCGCGTCCCCCTTCCCGAGCTGCTGGCCGCCCGTCCCGACCTGGTGGTGCTGCCGGACGAGCCGTACCGGTTCACCGCCGACGACGGGCCCGGGTTCTTCCCCGGCGTCCCCGCCGCGCTGGTCAGCGGCCGGCACCTCACCTGGTACGGCCCGTCGCTGGCCGAGGCCCGCGAGGTGCTCGCGTCCGCCCTCGCCGACGCGGTCCGGTTCCCGGGCGAGGGGGAGAATCTCCTCTAACCTGGTCCAATGGTGGCGGCACATCTCGGCGGCCTCCCCGGGCAAGGGTGGGCACAGGTCGGGGAGCTCGCCCTGGCGTTCGCGCTGTCGGCGGTCATCGGGCTCGAACGCGAGATCCGCCAGAAGAGCGCGGGCCTGCGCACCCACATCCTGGTCGGCTTCGGCGCCGCCCTGATCGTGCTGGTGTCCAAGTACGGCTTCCAGGACGTCCTCGGGGGCGACGTCACACTCGACCCGTCCCGCGTGGCCGCCCAGATCGTGTCCGGCATCGGCTTCATCGGCGCGGGGCTGATCTTCATCCGGCGGGACGCGGTGCGCGGGCTCACCACCGCCGCGACGATCTGGATGACCGCGGCCATCGGCATGGCGGCGGGAGCCGGGCTGTGGCTGCTGGCCCTCATCGTGACCGCCGGCCACTTCGTGGCGGTGTTCGTGCTGGCGCCGGTGTCCGCCCGGCTGCCCCGGTCCAAGTACACGCCCTCGCGCATCCACCTGACGTACGTGCAGGGCCATGGCGCGCTGCGGCGAGTGCTCGAAGTGTGCACGGGCCTGGGGTTCACCATCAGCGAGCTGTCGGTCGACCGGCGGATCGAACGCCACGACCCGGAGGCCGTGACCGTCTGGCTCAGCGTGCACGGCCCCGGGACGTTCTCGGAGCTGACGGCCACGCTCAGCGAGATCGACGGCGTGCTCGCCGTCTCGGGCCAGGACGCCGACTCGTCCTTCCTCTGACGGCCCCGCCCTCCCCCGGGCCGCGCCGTACCGCTTAGGACGGCCGGTTTCCGCTGACGGCCCGGCCCCACCGGGCCACGCCGTACCGCTTGGGACGGCCGGTCTCCGTCAACGCTCCGGGCCGCGCCGCGCCGGTTCGGACGGCCGGTTTCCGCGGCGCGCGACAGGGCACGTAGCCGCAATGATCCGCAACCTCGTGAAGGGCGCCGTCAGCGGAGTGCTCGCGACCGGAGCCATGAGCGCCGTGATGGCCGCCGGCGACCGGGCCGGCCTGATGGGCGAACATCCGCCCCAGCGCATCGCCCGTGCGGCGATGCCAGGGCCGAAGCACCGTCCCAAGCGGGGTGAAGGCGTGCTCGGCACGATCGCGCACTTCGGGTTCGGCGCCGTCAGCGGCGCGCTGTTCGCGGTGGCCTCCGCCCGGCTTGAGCCCCGCGTCCCTCTGGGAGTCGCCTACGGGCTGGCGATCTGGGCCGTCAGCTACCAGGGGTGGGTGCCGGGCCTCGGCATCCTGCCGCCGATCCACCGCGACCGGCCGGGCCGGCAGGCCGTCATGGCCGCGGGGCACACCGTCTATGGCACGGCGCTGGTGCTCGCCCTCAACGGCCTGCGCCGCGCCGACCGGTCCCCCGCCAAGCAGCCTTGAGCACTGCTCGGAACCTGGTCGGACTTGGGGCGGTCTCAGACCTGCTCCGGTTCTGAGCCTTCTCAATTTCCGGCCGGATTCGGGTTCTAAGCCTTTTCCCGAGTCCCGTTCTGCCACGGGCAACGCTGTTCGGTGCGGTTTGTACGCACTTTGGAGCTTTCTTATATGGGTCCTCCGGACGCTGGACGGCACGGCGCTTCGCACCTGGAGCGCCCGTGTTGAGGAGGATCCATGATGGCTTTACGCGCGCGCCGCCCGCTTCGCCTGGCGGTCGCGCTGGCCGGTCTGCTCGCGGCCCCCGTCTGCCTGCTCGCCTCGCCCGCGAGCGCCGCGCCCGCCGCACCGGCCGACCCTCCGGGACGCGCGTCGCTGGGTGGCGCGTTCAGCGCCGCCGCCGCCGCGTACGAGGTGCCGCGCGACCTGCTCGTCGCGCTGGCCTACTCCGAGACCCACCTCGACGGGCACGGGGGCGAGCCCAGCGCGAGCGGCGGCTACGGCGTGATGCACCTGGTCGCCAACCCGGCCCACCACACTCTGGATCAGGCCGCGGCGCTCACCGCCAGGCCCGTGGCGGCGTTGAAGACCGACGGCGCGGCCAACATCGCCGGCGGCGCCGCGGTGCTGCGCGCCGAGGCCGACCGGCTCGGACTGAGCGCCGCCGACCGCGCGGACATCGGCAAGTGGTACACGGCCGTGGCCAGGTACGGCGGGGCGGCGAGCCCCGCGTCGGCCCGGCTCTACGCCGACACGGTCTACGACCTGCTCGGCCGGGGCGTCCGGGCCGTCACGCCCGGCGGCGAGACGGTGAGCGTCCGGGCCCGCCCCGTGACGCCCGACCGCGGCGAGTACGCCGACGCGCCCGACCTGAACGCCCCCCGCCTTGCGGCGTCGGTGGACTACCCGAGCGCCCACTGGGCGCCGGCGAGCACGAGCAACTACCGGGTGGCGAGCCGCGGCGCGAGCACGATCGACCGCATCGTCGTCCACGTGATGCAGGGCTCCTACGCCGGCACGATCTCCTGGTTCCAGAATCCGAGTGCCAAGGTCTCGGCGCACTACCTGGTGCGCTCGTCGGACGGCGACATCACCCAGATGGTCCGCGACAAGGACGTCGCCTACCACGCGACCGTGTACAACGACCGTTCGATCGGGATCGAGCACGAGGGTTACGTCAGCGACGCGAGCTGGTTCACCGACGCGATGTACCGCTCGTCGGCGGCGCTCACCCGCCATGTCGCCGACAAGTACGGCATCCCCAAGGACCGCACGCACATCGTCGGCCACGTCCAGGTGCCCGGCACCGACCACACCGACCCGGGTCCCAACTGGAACTGGACCAAGTACATGCAGTACGTCACCGGGAGCGGAGGCGGCAATCCGTACACGCCCGAGCAGGTGTGCGGCAGCGGCTACAGCGTGATCGACTCGGCCGCGCTCGGGTCGTCGGGGACGGTGTACCTGCTCTACAACACCGCCAACGGCTACAACTGCGTCACCACGATCAAGAGCACCTCGCTCGGGACCGCCACGGCCACCTCGGCCTACCTGGAGGTGCAGGGGGCGACGAGGATCACCGACTCCGGGAACTTCGCCTACTATGCGGGCCCGGTGCGGGCGCCGGCGGCGGACAGCTGCGTCAAGTGGGGCGGCAAGGCCGGATCATCGGCCTACGACAGCCCCTTCGAACACTGCGGCTGAGCACCGACACACGACGGCACTTCCAGCAGTAAGGCTGAGCACCTGCCTACGACAGCCCCTTCGAGCAAGTACGGCTGAGCACCCGCCCACGACGGCACTTCGAGCACTGCGGCCGATCACCGGTCCTGGCCGGGACGGCATCGTCCGAGGCCGCCTTCCGCGCGGAAGGCGGCCTTCGCGTGCTCATGCCTCGCCCAGGCGGCGCAACAGGTCGTCGCGTCTGGCTTCGAGCGTCGTCATGACCTGCTCCTGCTCGTCGGCCATGGCGATCAGCATGGAGACCTCGACCGCGTCGGTCGGGGCCTCCGCGCGGTCTCCGACGGTGCCGCGCAGCTCGGCCACGGTCTCGCGCAGCTTGGCCAGGTCTTCCTCGACCATGCGGAGTTCCTCGCGCAGCCCGGTCTCGTCTCCCTCGACGGCCATCAGCGCTCCTCCTCTTCCTCCCCGGCGCACCGCGTGTCCGGCGGCGCCCGCCCGCGGGCCGCGCCGACGCGTCCCGTACCCCGCCTCGACCGGCACGAACCTGATACCCACCGTCGGCGCCCCCATCCCGGCCCCGCCGCCGGCGTCCGCCCCCGCGAGCGAGATGTACCAACAGTGACGTAAGTGAATGAAACCCCGAATTGGTGGCAGTTTGCCCACTAAGGTGCTGGACGACCCATCTCGCAAGGAGTGGCTATGAGCGATTACGCGGTGACCTTCGACCTGGTCGACGCCGACAAGGACGGGCTCATCTCGGCCGAGGAGCTGCTGAACCTGATGAACGTCCTCGGCCAGCCGGTGTCGTCCGAGGCCGCCGAGGCCGCGGTGCGGCAGCTCGACCTCGACGGCGACGGGCGCATCTCGCTGGAGGAGTTCTCCCGCTACCTCGCCGCCACCACCGGCTGAACCGCTCTCACCTGAGGGCCTGGCGGGCGCGCAGGACGATCTCCAGCTCAAAGCGGACGTCCGGGTCGGCGAGCTGGTCGCCGTACAGCTCCTCCAGTTGCCGCAACCGATAACGGACGGTCTGCGGGTGGACCTTCAGCCGGGCCGCGACCTCGCCCGCGCCGCGTCCGTGCCTCAGCCAGGCCAGCAGCGTCTCGGCCAACCGGTCCTGCTGCCGCGGGCGCAGATGCGCGAGGGGCGCCAGCCGTACGGCGGCCAGGGCGTCGACCAGTTCCTCGTCCCGGAAGACGACGAGCGTGGCCATGTGGTCCGCGCACCGCAGCACCCCGCCGTCGCCGGGGAGCACGCCGCGCGCGGCCAGGCTCAGCGCGTCCCTGGCCCACCCCAGCGACGTCGCGGCGTTGAGCAGCGGGACGGGCGGCCCGATGGCCGCCCGCCGGCCGCGCAGCCCCGACTCGATCATGCGAGCCCGTCCCGGCCCGGCAGGGTCGGGGACGATCAGGCAGGGCTGCTCGCACGCCAGTCCCGTCAGCACCTCCGGCGGCAGCGACGGCGCCGGGCATCCGTCCCGGTCCTCCAGCGCCACGCCCGCCACCGTCTTCGGCGTCCGCCATCCGGCGGCCCTGGCCAGCTCGGCGATGGCCTCCGGAGAGGCGGGCGGCTGGGACAGCAGCAGGTCGAGGAGGCGATGGCGGCGGCGCTCCATCTCGCCGGCCGCGTTGGCGCGGGCCTCGTTGTACCCCTCGGTCGCGGCGTCGGCGAGCTGGTCGAGGAAGACGAAGATCGCCTCCCCGATGTCGTAGAGCGTGCGCGGGTCCAGGCCCAGCCGGTCGGCCTGCTCGGTGAGACGGTGCCAGGCCACCCGCGCGCCGAGGCGCATGGCGGTCTGGAGCGGCTCGAGATCACGGCCTTCGGCCGCCTCGCCTCGCCCGATCGCGCGGAAGACCTCGGGGTCCCAGCGGTCGTGCGGCCGTTCGATGCGGCCGAGGAAGCGCTGGAGCGCCTCGCCGACCGCCAGGCGCAGTACCTTGACGTAGACGTCGTCGCCAGGGCGGGCGTACTCGGGCACGCGCCGCTGGATCTCGTGGATCATCTGATCGGCCAGGTCGCCGGCCACCGGGCGCAGAATCGCGACCACACCGGCCGGCACGGCGGCCCAGAGCTCGTCGTCTGATGCGATGGCCAACGGTCCCTCCAGGGCGGAGTCATCCAATTGTGGCGTATTAGACGCCGAGTTCAATGGCTGGACATCCTTTTCGTGCCGTCCTGTCCTTCCGGTCCTGTCCGCCCTTCCGTCCTGTCCGTCTGGGTCCACGGCGACTGGACCACGCGGCCCGCGCCGGGTGGAATCGGCAGAAAGTCGGACCCAAGGTCCCCCGAGCCGACAAGTACAGGGTGAAAGCATCGAGAACCCGGAGAGGACCGCACGTGGTTGGTGCCCAGGCACTGCTCGACGGCTCCGCGGCCGACGACTCCACCGTGATCGCGCGCTCGCTGGAGCAGCCGGAAATCTTCGCGGTGGTCTTCGACCGGCACGCCGACGAGATCTTCCGCTACGCCGCGCGGCGCCTCGGGGCCGAACTCGCCGAGGACGTGGTGGCCGAGACGTTCCTGGTCGCGTTCCGCCTGCGCGGCCGGTACGACCTCGCGCGTCCCGACGCCCGTCCGTGGTTGTACGGGATCACGACGAACGTGGCCTCGCAGCACCGGCGGGCGGAACGCCGGCGCACGCACGCCGCCGCGCGGATCGCCCCCGACCGTCCCGGCACGTTCGAGGAACGGAGCGACGAGCGGGTCGCCGCCCAGCGACTCCAGCCGCGGCTGGCCCGGGCGCTGTCGGTGCTGTCGCCGGGCGAACGCGACCTGCTGCTGCTCGTCGCCTGGGCCGACCTGAGCTACGAGGACGTCGCCGAGGCGCTCGGCATTCCGCCGGGAACAGTGCGTTCCCGGCTGCACCGCGTGCGCGTGAAGCTCCGCCGGGCCCTCGGTGGCAGCGACCCCCTCAACTTGGAGCACCAGCATGGCTGACGAGATCCAGGAGTTCACCGACGGCCGCCCGGCCGCCCCCGCGTACCCGTCCGAAGCCCGGGAGACCGCACGCCGCCGCCTGCTCGCCCAGGCCGCGAGCCGACCGCGGGCCCGCGCCCGGTTCGTGCTGCCGGGCGCCCGGCCGGGCGTGCCCCGGCTCGGCTGGCAGGCCGCGGCGGCCTTCGGCGTGACCCTCGCCCTGGTGGGCGGGGTCGGCCTCACGCTGTCGTCGCGCTCGGCCCCCGTCCCGGCGCCCGCCGCCGTGGCCACGGCCGGGTCACCCGAGCCCGCGACCGACACGATCGCGGTCGCCCCGCCCGTGGAGGGCGCGGAACTGCGCCCGCGGCCCGGCCAGTTCGTCATGGTGGAGTCCGAGACGATGTACATGGTCTCCTCCGTGCACCAGGAGGGCGTGGTCCGCTACCTCTACCGGACCAAGCGCAAGATCTGGCGTCCGGCCGACGGCAGGACGCGCGGGCTGCTGTCGATCGAATGGCTGCCGGCCAAGCCGTTCCCCGGCGAGCCGCTGCCGGCGGAGGCGGAGAGCCTGCCCGGCGTCCAGTGGCACGACATCGCCGGCCACTGCCCCGGCGCCCAGGACGACTCCCGGACCGACTACGCGTACCTGAGCGGGCTGCCGTCCGGCGAGGCGGAGATGCGCGACCACCTCTACAGCCGGCCCCGTGGGGACAACCCCGCCGACGTCGCGGCGTTCACCGCCGTCGGCGACCTGGTGCGCGAGAACTACATGCCCTTCGCGCAGCGGGCGGCGCTCGTGGCGGCGGCCAAGACGATCGGCGGCGTGGAGGTGGCCGAGGGCGTCGAGGACTCGGCGGGGCGCCGGGGCGTCGCGGTGGGCAGGGTGCGCGACGGCGTCCTCACCCAGCTCATCTTCGACCCGGCGACCTTCATGTACCTCGGGGAGCGCGGCACGGTCGTCGACGAGAAGGCGGTGGGCGCGCCGGTCGGCAGCGTCCTCGCCCTGACCGCGCAGTCGAAGGTCTCGGTCGTGGACGCGCTGCCGGAACCCGGCGCGACGGGCAGGGAAGGCAAAGAGGGCAGGGGGAAGGAAGGCGGCGTGACGTGGGACGGGAGCTGCGACGCCGGGCAGGGCACGCCGGGCGGGTCCGGCGGCTGAGCGCCGCCGTCCCGGGTGGGCGGCCGTGGGGAAGGGCACCGTGTCAGACGAGCCCGACCATGAAGCCCTCGTCGCGCACGCCGAGATAGATGTTCGGCCGGTGCGCCCGCATTCCCCGGTCGATGGGCTCGATGTGCGCGCGGGCGGAGCCCAGCGGGAGCCGGTACCCGTTCTGGACGCGGTGGAACTCCCACATGGGCTCCATCTCGGGGTGCCTGGCGCGGAAGCCCGGGTCGGCCGGGAAGAGGTCGACCCGGACCATCACCTTGCGCGGCAGCAGGTAGTCGTCCAGCTTGAACCGGCGCTGAACGGTGCGCGAGATGGCGACCCCGGACAGCTCGGGCCAGGCGACCGCCCACGACGTGCCGCGCGGGTCCTCCCACCGGATGCCGAGCTGCTCGATGATGAGCTTGCGCGGCCGGGTGATCTTGCGCCAGGCCAGCAGCGGGAGCAGTCCGAGGGCGATGAACACCACGCCGAGGACGGCGGCGACGACGGAGGTCGCGGCTCCTCCCTCGACCTGGCCCGTCAGCACGGAGTACAGGGTGATCGCGCCGACCGCGCCCGCGACGACCGCGCCGGCCACGGCCTTCGCCTTGGACCCGGCTCCCACGTCGACCACGACCGGCTCCGCGCCGGGCTGCGGCGGGGCGAACCGCCCGGGGAGCGCGGGGGCCTGGACGAACGGCACCGGCTCCGGCGGTGGGGGCGCCTGCTGTGATGGGATCTGCCGACCCGGTCCCGGATATGCCACAAAGGGATGGTAGGGCGAAACATAACGGTGATTCTGGAATTCACGCTGACACGCCGCAGAAAAGCGCAGTTATCACGCTATGTCATGACGGAATCTCGGACCGCGCCCTCAGCGGAGCCCGGACGTGCGAAACCCCCGCCGGTCCTGACGACGGCGGGGGTTTCGATGCGGCGTAGGAGGCAGGCGGCCCGGCGAATCACGGCGAACCGGGCCGCTGGGATCACTCGGTGACGTAGACCTGGCTGAAGACCTCGGAGAGCTTCTTCACGTCCTCGGTGATGCCGACCTCGGGGGACGCCGGGCTGTACATGGTGGACAGGCGCCGCTGGAGGGGCTGCAGCTTCGTGAGCTGGTCCCAGGCGGGCGTGGCGGCCAGGCCGGAGCCCATGACGCGGTAGGTGGCGCCCGAGGTGTCCTGCCAGCGGGTCCACAGGTTGACGGTGGCGGCGCCGCCCTTGAGCGGGGTGGCGATGCGCTCCTGCGCCGCGACGGCGGCCTGGTCGGCGGTCAGCGGCGAGGCGTCCTTGCCGGCGAGCCCGGCGTCCTCGGCGGCGATCTGCGCCAGCGTGTCCCACGCCAGGGACTTGACCTTGCTCCACTGGTTGCGCTGCGCCTGCTGCGGGGTGATCTTCCAGGTGGCGTACGCCGTCGACAGCAGGCCGGCGTCGAGCGCGAGCTGGTCGACCGAGCCCGAGGTGAGCAGCGGCTCGATGCGCTCGGGGGTGAGCAGCGGGTACTTCTTGGTCATCTCGGTGTTGCAGGAGTCGTCCGCGCCGCAGCCGAACGACGGCACGACCGTGTGGACGCCGAGCTTCTTGCCCGGGGCCACCTGGTGCAGGGCCGCGGCGGCGGCGGTGACGAACGCGCTCATCTCCTCGGGCGTCTTGACCGCGCCGTTGTATCCGAGCTGGGAGGTGAAGCGGACGCCGACGACGCCCGGCTGCGCGGCCAGCGCGCCGACCTTGCGCACCGCCGCGGCGAAGGTCGCGGCGCCGGCCTTGTAGTCGTCCAGCAGCTCGGTGTCGACCCACACCCGCATGTTGTTGGCGGCCGCGGCCGCGATGGCCTGACCGGCGGCGGTCTGCGCGGCGGCGGCGATCTCCTCCGGGGTGACCGAGCAGGTCTCGCCGGCGGTCTGGCAGGCCGGCGGGGTGTTGTCGTCCTGGTAGCCCTGGGGGGCCGGGTCGCCCTCGTCGTGCGCCTGGCCGTCGCCCTCGCCCTCGGCGGAGCACTGCTCGACCGTGCAGTCGATCCACCCGATCGGGTACTCGGTGGCCTCCTTCAGCTTCGCGCCGTCGTCTCTGGCCCAGAAGCGGACGATGTCCAGCGCCTCGCCCGGGTCGGCCATCCAGAAGCACTGAGGGTCGGACTGCGAACCGCCGTTGGTGACGTTCTTGCAGTCCTCGGCGCCGTCCTCGGAGAACGCCGTGGCGGCCGGGATCCCCACCGCGAGAACGGTGAGGGCGGCGCTGAGGGCGAGGGCTCTCCTGATTCGCATCAAGCGTCTCCTTGGGCGGGGGCGATACGACCGTGATCGTGCAAAACGATCGAAACGACTGTATCGGGCACATCTCTACACGACCAGAGGAACCATGTGATTGCTCCAGCACCAAGAACCCCCGCTGACGCGGCCCACCCTGTCCTGGGCTCGCAGGATCGTCTCGCCCAATACGCTGGTCCGAACCGGGTTTTCACGCACCCGTACGACCCGCGTCACTCCCCGTTCAGCCACCCCCGGCCCGTCCGACACGCCCGCGGACGGCGGAAGCCGCCTCACGGCCGCACGCGTTCCGAGAACCCGGTCCAGCGCGGCTCGGGCGAGCGTCAGCCGGCGACCGTGACGGTGCCGGCGGTGCCGTCGATGGTGACGACGGTCTCGTCGCGGAGCCTGCTCGTCACGTCCGCGACACCGAGGACGGCGGGAATGGCGTGCTCGCGAGCGACGATCGCGGCGTGGGAGAGCACGCCTCCGGTCTCGGTGACGACGCCCGCGACGACGCGCAGCAACGGCGTCCACGCAGGGTCGGTGAACGGGCAGACGAGGATGTCGCCCGCGCGCACGCGCCCGAAGTCGCCGGGGCCACGGACGATCCTCGCGGCGCCGGTCACGGTCCCGTGACTGCCGGGGACTCCGCTGAGCACGGCGGCGGTGGCGCCCCGGGCGACGGGGGGCGATGCCGGCGGCGGGGGCGCGGCGGTGACCGGCCGTGCCTGCAGAAGCCACAGGCGGCCGTCGGCGATCGCCCACTCGATGTCCTGCGGTCCGCCGAGTACGGCGGCGATCCGCCGTCCCAGCTCGGCCAGCCGCCGGGCGGTGGCGTCGTCGATCGCCGGCCGCTCACGGGCACGGGTGGGCACCTCGCGCACGACCAGCCGCGTGCCGAGCCGGTCGAGGCGGGTCCGTTTGTCCGCGCCGGTGCGGGTGACCGAACCGTCACCGGCGACGCGGTAGGCGTCCGGGGCGACCCGGCCCCCGACGACGCTGGGGCCGAGACCCCAGGACGCCTCGATCAGGGTCGGGTCGTCCCCGTCCGCGGGCGTGAACATGACCCCGGACACCTCGGCGTCCAGGTGGCGTTGCACGATGACCGCCATCGCGAGGTCGCCGGACGGCCGGCCGGAGGCATCGCGGTAGTCGACGGCTCGCGCGGAGAACAGCGAAGCCCAGCAGGCACGTACGGCACGGGCGACGCCGGCGGTTCCGCGCACGGCGAGGAAGCTCTCGTGCTGCCCGGCCGCCGACGCCCGGCCGGTGTCCTCACCCGCCGCCGACGATCTCACCGCCACGGGCGGATCGCCGAGCTCGCGGAGGGCGCGCCCCACCGCGTCGATGACGGTGGCGTGGACCGGGCGGTTTTCGATCGCCCGCCGCGCCGCGTCGCCGATGCCCCGCAACGTGGCGAGATCGTCCGGCACCGGGGTCGACCGCCTGGTGGCGAGATCATCCGGTTCGCGGGCGTACCGCCCGATGTCCAGATCGCGGACCGCGGCGAGATAGGCCGCGTACGGGACGACGAAGCCGTCCGGCACCGGCAGACCCGCGCGGAGCAGCGCGCCGAGCGCGCCGGCCTTGCCTCCGCAGGTGTCCGCGACGGCCTCGCCGAGGGGTACGATCACCCGTCCGCCTTTCAACGCTATGTTGACAACTTTTTGTTGATTCTCGATTATGACTCGCATGTCACGCAAGCAGGACATCGCTCACACAGTGCGCGCCGACCACGCCCAGGCCCAGCGCGAGCGCGACGCGCGCGAGCGTCTTCTGAGCCTGGGCGCCGATGCGCTGGACGCCCGCCCGTGGCGCGCCGCGGCCGCCCCGCCGTCGGCCGTGGACCTCGCGCACTTCGCCGTCTGGCGCTGGGCGAGCTTGGGCCCGGAGGACATCCTGGGCGCGCTCGCCCTCATGCCCGCCGCACGCGCCGAGATCGACACGCTCGAAGCCGGTCTGCTGTTCACGGCCCGCAGCGCAGGACTGACCTGGGCGCAGATGGCGCAGGCGATGGGGTTCAACTCCCCGCAGGCATGCCAGCAGCGCTACAACCGGCTGACGACGCGGCGCGAGTCCGGCTCATGACGCGGGCCTCCGTGCCCGACCTGCTGGTCCTGCACTCCGTACGCGTCACCGGGTTCGCGGACACCCCCGTGATCGCACGCCGGTACGGGCTCGACGCCGCCGAGACCGAAGAGACGCTGCGCGACGCCGAGGCATACGGCTGGGTCCAGCACACCGCCTTCGCCGGCACCGCAGGGTGGTCGCTGACCGAACGAGGCCGGGCCGAGAACGAGCGCCGGCTCGCGGCCGAACTGGCAGACGCCGGCGGCGCCGAGGAGGTCCGTGAGGTCTACCGCGCGTTCCTCCCACTGAACGCCCGCCTGCTCCAGGCCTGCACCGACTGGCAGCTTCGGCCTGCCGTCGGCGACCGGCTCGCCGCCAACGACCACTCCGATCACGCCTGGGACGCCAGGGTCCTGCGGGAGCTCGGCGACATCGGCCGCGCGCTCACGCCACTGGCGGACCGGCTCTCACGCGTCCTGGTCCGCTTCCAGGGCTATGACGAACGCTTCACCGCGGCCCTGGAGCGGGCGCGAGCCGGGGACGGAGCCTGGGTCGACCACACCGACGTCGACTCCTGCCACCGCGTCTGGTTCGAGCTCCACGAAGACCTCATCGCCACCCTGGGCTTCGACCGCCACACCACTCCCTGAGCCGGGCTCAGGCGAGGGCTTCGCTCAGTTCGACGGCCGCGGCGACGACGCGCGGGCCGAGGGCGGCGGTGTCCAGGGCGCCGAAGGTCACGACGCCGACCGACGCCTCCAGCCACGGCAACCTCGGCAGCGGAGCGGCGACCCCCCGGGCGCCCTCCTGGAGCTGCCCCTTCGTGACGGTGTAGTCGGTACGGCCCTCGCGCAGGGCCAGGATCGCCAGGCCCGCGGCGCCGCGCGAGAGAGGATGGCGGGCGCCCTCGCGGTAGGCCACGTGCATGTCGGTCCAGGTGGGCTCGACCACGGCGATGGCCAGCCCCTCGTCGGCCTCGGCCACGGTCAGGTGGGCGGTGGCCCCGGTGTCCTCGGCGAGCCGGCGCAGCGCCGGGAGGGCCGCCGCCCTGAGCAGGGGCTGGACGGCGCGCGCCAGCGCGAGGACGCCGAAGCCGAGATGGGCGCGGCCTTCGGCGTCCCTGCGGGCGAAGCCCTCGTTCTGGAGCGTGGTGAGCAGCCGGTAGACGATCGGACGGCTCAGCCCGAGCTCCTGGGCCAGCTCGGTCGGCGTACGGGCGCGATGGCCGTCGGCGAGCAGCCGCAGCAGCCGCAGCCCCCGCTCCAGCGTCTGCGCCGACTCCGGACTCCCCTTGTGATCCACCTTCCCGATTATCCGGTCCCCGCCCCCACCGCCTCCCCACCCACCCCGCACCCCCGGGACCCACATTCCGTGCCGGCCGCGATCGGGGCCGCGCCCTCCCACGTTGCCGCCAACGGCGTATCGAGCGCCAAGGGCACGTACGCGGCGCATCATCGCCGATCGTGTCATCGGCTCTACCGGGATCTCAGTCGCGCTCAGGGGTGTGCGCCGGCCCTGCCGCGTCGGCCGCGATGTCCTCGGCGGCGCGGGCCGGGTCGCCCGCCGCGCACGCCCGCACGGGCAGGCCGTCGGGCCGCTTGACGAGGTACCAGGCCCCGTCGCCGGGCACGTCGACCACGGCGACGGTGCCCACCGGCCGGCCGCCTCCGTACACGTCCATCTCGGGCGGCAGCAGGAAGCCCTTGTCGAACCCCCACCGCATGGGGAGATGGACGCGCTCGACGTGGCGGCAGCGCAGCCCATGAGACTGCAGGTGCTTGGCCAGCTCACGCAGCGCCCGGCGATGCTCGTCGGCCCGCCCCTCCGGCATGCCGTACATCAGCGTGCCCGTCATTCCCGGCTTCCCGCCCACGAAGGACCGCCCATCGTGCAGCGCGACGTCCCCGCCTCCGGCGGGCGAGGCCGAGGTACGAGCCGCGTGACCTCGGAGTCGCGCATGAGGCCGCGGAGCTCTCCAGGAGTGGCGGCCTCGACCAGCGGCTCGGCGACCCCGGCCATGCGCGCGAAGGCGTAGAAGCGGCGCGAGTAGACCCCGTAGATCACCAGCCATCCGGGTTCCAGCAGGCCGAGCTGCTCGGCTTTCGCCTTCTGCCTCTCGTCCCACACCTGCTGTCCGCCGTCCCCCGCCGGCGGCTCGGGCATGGCCGCGCGCCGCCGGAGGCGGTGCCGGCCCGCCGGAGGACGTCGCGAGAACGGGAGGCGACCGCGGCCGGGACGGCGGCGCGCATCGAGGAGAGCCATGTCGTACTCCTGATCGACCTGTGGACAACTTGGGGAACTGGCGTTCTGTAATCGACTCATCATTTAGAGTCATCAGCACGTTCGTATACGTCCAGGCGTCGGACAAGAGCTGATCGACAGTGGCGATCCACTGGCGATCCCCGGCCTCCCGGGAAGGAGAAACCGCATGCCCGCCCCCCGCAAGAGCACTGACCGTTATCAATCAATGGCGCACTATTTCGGCGCACTCATCCGCGATCTTCGTGATTCGTATGAAACCCGGGTCGGCGAGCCACTCACCCTGGCTCGCCTGTCGGCCCGCACAAGCTACTCACCATCGATGATCGGCCAGATCGAACGCGGCGAGACCCTCCCCGAGTCGGGCACGCGCGTGGCGTCCCTCGATGATGCCCTGCATGCCGAAGGCCACCTGAGAACACTCTGGCCTCTGGTGCAACGCCTGGGTCACCGCCCCCTGGAAGAACTTGCCGCAACGACAAACCGCATTAGTCCGAGTTACCGTGAAAACGCACCCTGCGCCCTCGCCAGAGGAGATGACATGGAACGCCGCCATTTGCTCCAATTGGCCGGGTGGGGCTTTCTCGCCCAATCTCCCATCTTCAGCAACGGCGAGCACATCCGCCAAATGCTCGAACATGCCCTCGGCACGGCCGACGACCTCCCAGCGGACGACTGGGAGGCCCGGTGCGCCGGCCACATGTACGCCATCCTCAACCGGCCTGCGGCGATGATCTGTGACGACCTTCTGGCCGACCTCATCGGCATCCAGCGAAGCCTCGCGCGCAGCGCCCCTAGCAAGGCGGCCGACCTGCATCGCATCACCGCATGGCTGTCGACCATGTACGCCAACGTGCTCATGCGACTCGGCCGCTACAGCGCCGGGCACCGCTGGCTGGCCACCGCCAGACACGCGGCGGACGCCTCACTGGATCTCGACATGCGGGTGTGGGTACGCGGCACGGAGGCCGTGTTCTCGCTCTACTCGCCGCTCCCGCTCACGACTCCGGTGAATCTCGCCCGAGCGGCGCAAACCTTAATGAGAGACCGGGTGACCCCCGGTCTGCTGCGAGCCGTGGCCGCCGAGGCGCAGGCGCTGGCCGTGATGGGCAGACGACAAGAGGCCGAGAGCCGCCTCCACGACCTGTTCGAGCTGGCGGGACGAACCACGTCCGCAGCGGAGTTCAGTTGGACGGACGACGCCGTCTGGTTCACCGCGTCGTGGGTCTACTCGTACGGCGCTCAGGGCGACAAGGCCGGCGAAGCCCGCGAGCAGGTCCTCGCCTGCGCCCCCCGCTACCAGAGCACGGTGAACGTACGACTGCACGAGGCTCTGTGCGTCGGCGTATGCGGGGGCCACAACGAAGCCCTCAACCTCGCCGCAGAGGTGCTGTCCGGCCTTGACCCGGCCTACCGCACCCATCCGATGCTGCACACGGCCCGGCTGATCCTCGACACCGTCCCGCCCGACAAGCGAGCCGGCCTTCCCGCCCTCCCCGACTACCGTGCCGCCCTCAACACTCCTACCTCCATCACCTCCAACTGAACGGACGCCATGCGACCAAGCAAGCCCGATCGGCTGCCGCGACTCCGTCCGCGCCCGTCTCGCGTCATGCCTCATCGACCATGCACAGGCCTGGGCATCGGCTCGAACCTGTCGACTGATTCCATCTGATGGCTGTCCCGGGTGCGATGTGTCTCTCCGGGAGATCCGGTCTGGTCCACCGCGATCATGCCGACGCCATATATGGAGAGCGTCATTACGATCCAACAAAGCCGTGCTGTCGCCGAGGTGAAGCTCAGATCGCCGATCATCGGTAGCGCCGCCAGCAACATGATTCCCAGGAGCAGCCAGCCGGCGGCTTCGGCGTGGCGATCTCGCGCGAAGTGAAGAACCGCGACAGCAGTGGTGAGCCAAAAACACCCGGCCAGGATGAGGGGAATGAGCCAGCCCTGCGTCAGGGTGAACACGCGACGCCAGACGATGGAGTACCGGGCGGACGTTTCATCGACCAGTCCGGCGATGACCAGCACGAACAACAACCACGCATTTACGGCGCACAGCAACAGCACCATATGGAAGGAAAAGGGGCCGGTCAGATCGGCTGACCGTTGCAGCATTGCCGGAGGCAGTGTCAGGCGTGGTTGGGGAGAGGGTGGCAAGCACTGACGCGCGGCCCAGTGCCAGATTTCCCCTAGAGGACACGCCGAAGGCTGAGGCGGACGCGGAAGCGTAAAGCTCGGCCGTGGAGTGATCGTGACCCACGGACTTGGTAATGGCGACATCACCGTGCCTTCCGCCGAAGGAACGCTATGCAACCACGCTACGCAACCCGCCTTGGATTTGTGCGGCCCGACGGAACAGCAGATGTCCGCCGCTGTTTTGAGCAGTGAATCGGCTGTCACCTTTTCCCTTGGGATAAGGCCGACTACGCCGTCAAAATCGATCTAAAAGGAGTAGGAAGCAATTACCGGGGACAGAACGGGCCGGGGAGCGTGAGGGACCGGAGGTCCTTCGCCGGGGGTGTGGTGGGGGGACCCCACAGAACACCGTCCTCGTGCCCACTGCGCGAAGCCGCCCTCGCGAGGGCCACGACCAAGACCGCACACCAACACCCGAACCTCCCCAGGCTCCAGGTGGCCACATCCCTGCCGTCCTCGGCGCAGACATGGGATGTATGGGGCGGACACCCGGCCCAATCGCGGGAGTTTCGGTTGCATTTGTTACAACCGTTGACCGAGACATGGAATGTTTGTAGCTTGGCCATCACCTCCCAGAACAGTGCCTCGTGATGCCGCCGGTTCCGCTGAGCTCGCCTTTCTCACCGATCGCGAGCTCGTCTCCGCATGGGTGCGGCGCCGGCCGCTCGCAAGGCCGCAGGCGGTTGGAGAAGCGAGATGGCAGATCTGACGCGTAGGCAACTGATGAAGTTCGGCGCAGCCGGAGCGGGAGCTCTGCTGTTGCCGATGCAATGGACGGCGGCAGCCCGGGCCGCCTCGGTGGCGCCGCCCGAGGTGCGTGCCGCGGGCGACCTGGCGCTCTGGTACGACGAGGCCGCCGGCACGGACTGGCTGCGCGCGCTGCCGATCGGCAACGGCCGCCTCGGCGCCATGGTGTTCGGCAACGTGGACCAGGAGCGTCTGCAGCTCAACGAGGACACCGTGTGGGCCGGCGGGCCGTACGACCAGAGCAACCCGAAGGGCGCGGCGGCGCTGCCGGAGATCCGGCGGCTGGTCTTCGAGAACCAATGGGCCCAGGCCCAGAACCTGATCAACCAGAACATGCTCGGCAGCCCCGCGGGCCAGCTGGCCTACCAGCCCGTCGGCAACCTCAGGCTGAGCTTCCCCGGCGGCAGCGGCGGGGTCACCGAGTACAACCGCCAGCTCGACCTCACCTCCGCCACCGCGTCCACGACCTACGTCCAGAACGGGGTGCGGTACCGGCGCGAGGTGCTCGCCAGCGCGCCCGACCAGGTCATCGCCATCCGGCTGACCGCCGACAAGCCCGGCTCGATCACCTTCTCCGCGACCTTCGACAGCCCGCAGCGGACGACGCGCTCAAGCCCGGACGGCACGACGGTGGCGCTCGACGGCGTCTCGGGCAACTTCGAGGGGGTGACCGGCTCGGTCCGGTTCCTGGCCCTGGCCAGGGCCGTCGCCGAGGGCGGCAGCGTGACCAGCTCCGGCGGCACGCTGCAGGTGTCGGCCGCCGACAGTGTGACGGTGCTGATCTCCATCGGCTCCAGCTACGTCGACTACAAGGACGTCAGCGGCGACTACCAGCGCATCGCGCGCGAGCACCTCGAAGCGGCCCAGGGCAAGGACTATGACGCGCTGCGCGGCAGGCACGTGGCCGACTACCGCAAGCTGTTCGGCCGGACAGAGCTCGACCTGGGCCGTACCGCCGCGGCCGATCAGCCGACCGACGTGCGCATCGCGCAGCACGCGTCCGCCGACGACCCGCAGTTCTCGGCGCTGCTGTTCCAGTTCGGCCGGTACCTGCTGATCAGCTCCTCGCGCCCGGGGAGCCAGCCGGCCAACCTGCAGGGCATCTGGAACGACCAGATGGCCCCGCCGTGGGACTCGAAGTACACCATCAACGCCAACCTGCCGATGAACTACTGGCCCGCCAACACGACGAACCTGTCGGAGTGCTACGAGCCGGTGTTCGGCATGATCAAGGACCTCACGGTGACCGGCGCCCGCACCGCGCAGGCGCAGTACGGCGCCGGCGGCTGGGTCACCCACCACAACACCGACGCCTGGCGGGCCACGTCCGTCGTCGACGGCGCGTTCTGGGGCATGTGGCAGACCGGCGGCGCGTGGCTGTCCACCCTGATCTGGGACCACTACCTGTTCACCGGCGACATCGGCTTCCTCCGGGAGAACTACCCGGCGATGAAGGGCGCCGCCCAGTTCTTCCTCGACACCCTGGTCGAGGAGCCCACCCTCGGGTGGCTGGTGACCAACCCATCCAACTCCCCCGAACTCGGCCACCACCCGGACGCCAGCGTGTGCGCCGGCCCCACCATGGACAACCAGATCCTGCGTGACCTGTTCGACGGCTGCGCCAAGGCGAGCGAGGTCCTCGGCGTCGACGCCGACTTCCGGGCGCAGGTCAAGGCCACCCGCGAGCGGCTGGCCCCGATGCAGATCGGCTCGCGCGGCAACATCCAGGAGTGGCTGTACGACTGGGTCGAGACCGAGCGGAACCACCGGCACGTCTCCCACCTGTACGGCCTGCACCCCAGCAACCAGATCACCAAGCGCGGCACCCCCGAGCTGTTCGCGGCGGCCCGGCGGACGCTGGAGCTGCGCGGCGACGACGGCACCGGCTGGTCGCTCGCCTGGAAGATCAACTACTGGGCGCGGATGGAAGAGGGCACGCGGGCCCACGACCTGGTCCGCTTCCTGGTCACTCCGGCCCGGCTCGCGCCCAACATGTTCGACCTGCACCCGCCGTTCCAGATCGACGGCAACTTCGGCGCCACGTCCGGCATCGCCGAGATGCTCCTGCAGAGCCACAACGGCGAGCTGCACGTACTGCCCGCGCTGCCGTCCGCCTGGCCGAGCGGAAAGGTCAAGGGGCTGCGCGGCCGCGGCGGGCACACCGTAGGCGCCGCGTGGAGCGACGGGCAGGCCGATGAGTTCCACATCACGCCCGATCGCGACGGCGTGGTCAAGCTGCGCGCCGAGCTGCTCGCCGGCCGCTACGAGGTGACCGACACCACCCGCGGCCATGCCCACGTCAAGAAGGCCGAGCCCGGCATGATCGAGCTCACCGGGAAGGCCGGGCACACCTACCGCGTGCACGCCCTGCAGAAGATCAAGCTCGCCGTGCCCGCCGAGGTGAGCCCGGGCCAGGAGGCGAAGGTCGCCGTCACCGTCCGGGCGGTCGAGAAGCCGATGGCGCCCAAGGCCACCGTGACGATGGACGTCCCGGACGGGTGGACCGTCACCCCCGCGCAGATCGTGCTGCGGCCGCTGAAGCCCAACTCGGAGACCACCGTCGAGTTCACCGTCACCCCCGGCGCGGCCGAGCCGGCGGGCGCGGCGGCCCTGGCCGCCACCGTGGGCGGCCATGACTGGGCCGCGTCCGCGAAGGCCACCGTCCGAGTGTGGGACGGCCGGGAGGCGCCGCTCTCAGAGAGCTTCAGCAACGTCGGCATCACCGACGACACCAACACCGATCCGGGGAACATCGACGGCGGCGGCGCCAGCATCTCCGCGCAGGCGCTGGCCCAGGCCGGCGCCACCCCGGGCGGCACGATCAGCAAGGGCGGGGTGAACTTCACCTGGCCGGACGTCCCGGCGGGCACCCCGGACAACGCCATCGCCTCCGGGCAGTCCATCAAGCTGACCGGCACCGGCAAGACGCTCGGCTTCCTGCTGGCCGGAACCTACGGCGCGGTCTCCGGACCGGCCACCATCGTCTACAAGGACGGCACCAGGCAGACCTTCACCCTCAGCTCGCCCGACTGGTACGGCGCGCCGAGGCCGGAGGGCGACGCCGCCGTCGTGGCCGCCTACCAGAACCGTCCGGGCAACCAGCGGGCCAACACCGCCGCGACCATCTACTTCGCGGGCGTGGCGCTGCAGGACAAGGAGGTGTCCCGCGTCGACCTGCCGAACATCAGCCCACGAGCGACCACCGGAGTCGCGACCATGCACATCTTCGCCATGGCAATAGGCGGCTAGCGCCGCCCCACCGTCCACCGGCGTCCTGATTCGGAGGGCCGCTACGCGACCACACACCCAGGTCGCGTAGCGGCCCGACGCAACCGCTTCAGACCTGGCGCCGAAATGATGGACCCCCTCCCCTTTTGGGCGTTCAGTACGTCCGTTACTCGGCGTCGGTCATTCATTCGGTGAAATATGCGCTGCTGACACCACTGCGTGCTTACAGTTTGCGTCATGCCGATTACCTCGCCCACTCGCGGGTGCCCCTTTGTCCGAAGCGGCTTTGGTGCGGAGCTCCCTGGAATGGGATGTCATGACCACCGTGACGAGACCGAGCCCTGGCAGCCGGTTCCTGCGGCATTGAGGAGAGCCCGAGCTCCGCACCATCGCGGTCTCAGTCGTGGCCGCCGGTAATCCGGCCGCGAGTGTGAGAGACATGGACGACGCGACGCGCTACCTATGCGTGGCAGCGCGGGTGGACGCGCGATTCGCCGAGCGAGTCGAAGACATGCTCGCCGACGAGATCCGGGCGATCGCGCCCTCACCGGGGATCAAGCTGCGGCCGGTGGCCGCGCACAGCCTGGCGGCGCGGCGGCAGCGGCAGCGACGCGATCTCGTGCTTGCCGCCGCGCTCGGGTTCAGCGTGCTGATCACACCACTCTGGACGCTGCTGCTCATCGGACTCCTCATGCTGACGGCTGCCATCGTCAAGCCCTGGCTGACCGACCAGGCCACCGGCCGTCCCACCCTCTTCTTGCGTCCCGCCCACGCGGCCGGACTGGGGGTGATCCTGATTGTCATCGTGCTGACGGCGTTTTCGGTATCGCTCCAGTTCAGCAGCGCCGGCAGGTGGGCGGCCTGGCTCTGGGGCGCCGCTCCGCTCGACGTCTTCACGCTGGTCGTGCTGGCGGCGATGTACGCGGTGGTGGTTCGCGATGCGTTCCTGACCCGACAGGTCCTGACCGGCCGGTTACGGCGGGAGGTCTTCACAACTGACATGAAGGCCGTGGCCGACGACCGGCCGAAATGGGCTACGGAGCGACTCGAAGCGCTCGACGAGGCCGAGGCGGGAAATGTTACCGTGTACAGCGAATATGATCCGTTCGTCGGATTCGGCAAACCGATCGACGGGTGGTCTTTCGCCGTACCACTGCTATCACCTCGGAAGCCGGGTTCCGCTGAGCGGGCACAGACCCACCGAGAGACCGTGCGCGTCAATACGTGGGAGCTGCGGGCGCATATCCGGCGACGTCTGGAACGCCTCGAACAACCGCACCCCGATATCCCGGACACAGCGACGTCCGACCGTCTGGACACTTTCGTGGTCGAGGACCGGGTCTTCGCCCGCGGCAGTTCCCTGGTAGGAACCGATCTCCTCCCCTACCGAGGGGAGGTTCCTGAGACCCGGTTGCCACCAGAGGCGGTCGAGGAGATCTCCCTGCGGTCCTCCGGACCGTTCCGGCATTACCTGTGCGCCCACATCCTTTCGTGGGGAGGCGAGATCAGCGCGAGCACGTTCTTACACCTGTCGGTGGAAGGCGACGTTCTTTATGTGCGCTGCGACCGCCGCATATCCGGTCCCATCGACCAGCGCTTCCATGATGTGGATCGGATGCCTCCGCTGATGACCTCACGGCAGCGGCTCTTCGTGCTCGTCCAAGCTCTGGCGGATCTCCCGAGCAAGGCGGCCGGCGCGCCACTGCGCGCGCTGCATGACCTGCAATCGCGGGGCCGCCAACTCAGACAGTTCTTCGAGGCGCACAGTACCGCCCTGGAAGACGAGGCGTTCGACTACGGTGCGCGCGACAGCATTCGTGACCTGGCCGTCGATCCACACTTCCAGAACTATTTCCAGGTGGTCGATGTCAATAAGTATCTGAGCGTCGTCGAACGCCATGTGCTCGCCGCGATACTGGACCACCTCGACGACCACGGCGTGGACACCGCCGAATTCCGTGCCCAGCAGATGACCATTCTCAACCAGGGCGTCATCCAGACCGGCGGGGTGAGCGTGGTGGGCGCCCAAGCCGTCGGGCAGACCGCGCAGGCCAGCCAGGCGTCGGCCGCCGGCGGCGGCCGGGTTTACCAGGCCAATCGTGATCAGAACATCAGACAGCCATGAGGCCGCCGGGACGTCCAGCTATATCGCTGCCTCTCTCGAGGCCACCTAGTGGTCTGGAAACATCATCTTCGGGACGACAAGGGATGTTTCGCTGCGTTGCGCGACAATCACTGCGCGTGATCTTGGTGGGTGATCCATGATGGCGGTATGGCACGGCGTGCGCTGATATGGGGTGGGGCGGCGGTCGCGGTGGCGGCCGCCGCGGCGCTGGGTGTGTACTTCGCCAGGGTAGGGCTGGATGCGGCCGACCAGCTGGCCAGCGTGCTCGCGCTGTTCGTCGCGTTGGCCGGGCTGGGAGTGTCGGTGTACGGGCTGATCGCCGACCGGCGTGCGGGAGTGGTACGGCAGCAGGCCGAAGCCGTCGAAAACGGCCAGGTGCATCAGGCCGGCCGCGACCTCACCGACAGACCGGCAGAGCCGCGACCTGCACCGACCGCAACCAGCGGGGAAAACGCCGATGGGCAGGGGCGGCCGGTGGTGCGGCAACAGGCCAAGGCCACCGGGCATGGCCGGGTCTATCAGGCCGGCCGCGACCAGACCATCAACGAGCGGTGAGCACGGCTCAACAAGGCCGGCCGGTGAGCCAGCGGGCGACCGCGTCGGGGTTCGCGCGGATCTACCAGGCCGCCGGGAACCAGATCATCTACCAGGGCGGCGAGCGGTACCGGCTCCGTGGAAACCGCGGATATAGCCGAAGCACGGTACGAGACCGTCACGTCAGCCTGTCGCGCCCGTCGCGACCGTCTACTCGCCGCTGGGCTCCGGGGCCGAGCACTGCCGACACTGTCGGCCTCGGAGCGGCGGCCGCGAACGGGGTGGGGGTCACAGATCCTGCTGGGCCTTCTCGGGGGAGGAATCGTGCCGGGACTTCCCGATGGCGGGCTTGTCGTCGGTCCACTCGGCCTTGACCGTGGAGGACCACCAGGTGGGCGTGCCCGGCTTCGCCCAGGCGTGGTCACCGGAGGGGTGGACGGCCACGATCTGGTCGGTGAGCAGGATGCCCGTCTCGGGATCGATGATGATCTGCCGCTCGAAGTCGCCGCCGGACCAGGTCTCGGCCCGCGCGATGCCCTGGCCCTTGCGGCCCAGCATGTCGGTGACCTCGCCCAGCGAGCGGACGCCGTCCAGCTCGGCGAGCAGCTTGTAGGCCGCGGCCCGGACGGCGGGTTTCACCGGCATGTCGCTCAGCAGCCCCGCGGTCACCTGGTAGAGCCAGGTGTCGGCGTCCATCTTGTCGCCGGTCGTCTCCGTACCGTGTCCGGCGTACCCCTGCAGCAGGCGGCGCTTCAGCCCGTCCGCGGTCGTGGGCAGGTCCTGGAGCTCGGCCACCGACACGTTGCGCCCGGCCAGGTCGAAGACCTTGTCGCCGACGTTGATCGGGTTGCCGAAGGGCTTGCCGATCTTGCCGTCCAGTTCCAGGCGCTTGCCCCCTTCCTTGCCCTTGGGCACGGGGAGCTCGATCGTCCACCTCGTCGGGGAGCCGTCCCGCTTCCAGGCGTCCTCAGCGCCGGGGGCGGGCTTGGCGCCGAGGTTCTGGCTGACCCACCAGCTGGTGCCCTTCGGCGAGCGTGCCACCCAGGTGCGGCCGCGGTCCGTGCTGTGCACGATGTACCGCTCCTTGTCGCCCGCCTCGTAGGCGGAGCCGCCCAGGCGTTCGACGTACCAGTACGCGCCGGTCGTGACGGGTGCCTTCAGCGACGAATCGGCCGCGGTGAGCAGAACCTGCTCGGCGGACAGCCGGATCGTGGGCGCGCTGCTCGACACCGCCGGCAGGGCCGCGCTCGCCGTCGGCGGCGCGGGCACCACGCCGCCGGTCGCGCTGAGCGTCACGGCGACGGCGGTGGCCGCCGCGGCGGTGGCCAGGGCCCCGCCGAGGATCCACGCCGGCCGGGCGCTCGGCGTCCGCCGTGTCGGCCGGGCGTCGAGCCGCACCGGGCGGGGTCCCGCCATCGCGGCGTGCAGCTCTGCGGCACGCGTCCGCTCGTCAACGGGGGCATCGAAATGGGCCGGGCGCGCCGCCCGAAGTTCGTCCATGGGGTTCATGACCACTCCTCACTGAGATTGCGCACCCGGGAAGGGCGGTGAACCGCCGGTGCCGCCTTCATCGCCTCGGCCAGCCGCCTGCGAGCGCGGTGCAGCCGCACGCGGAAGGTCGCATGGGAGCATCCGACGACGCGGGCAGCGTCACGCGGGGCGAGCCCGTGCCAGGCCACGAGCAGCAGCAGCTCGCGTTCCTCCTCGCCGAGGGAGGCCATCGCCTTCAGGACGGCCAGCCGCTCGGTCACCTGCTCGGCCGGGTCCTCCACGGTCCAGGTCCGCAGCTCGGCGGCGAGGGACTCGCGCCTGATCTCGGCGCGGATGTTGTCGCGCAGCACGTTGCGCGCGACGACCAGCAGCCACGGCAAGGCGGGGTCCGGCACCGCATCGAACCGGCGCCAGGCGATCGCGAACGTCTCGCTCACCACCTCGTCCGCGACCTGCCGTCCCGCCTGGCCGACCACGTAGGCCCACACGCGCTGGCGGCATTGGTCGTACATGGTGGTGAACCGGTGAGCATCGTCCGTCACCGCCCGCCCCCCTTCGTCCCGGGTGTTCGTTCCGACACGAGGAAGTGGGCTGGGAGCCTCAAGTGTTACGAAAAATCTTCCGATATCCCCCGACGTCCCTGCACGTTACCAACCGTCCCATTCAGCTCTTCTCACCGTTTCTCTGCGCCGCTCCTCTCGCCACTCCTCTGCGCCGCCGGACTCCACCTCGGTCAGTTGCACGCCAGTCACTCGAACCCCGCCCACCAACTGTGGCTCCTCCTCCCGCCGCCGAGGAAGGCGCCCTCGTGCGGGCCCCGAGCAAGACCGCGCCATGGGGCGAAGGGCGCAGGTGAGGGGGTGTGGTGTGGGCAGGTTGACATTGGAGGGAGGATGGCGGATCGTCGTACGTATAGAGGACATTGATGTCCGATATGCGTACACCAGGAGGGGACGATGCCGTACTACCGCACCGTCGGCGAGGTGCCGCGCAAACGTCACATCCAGTTCCGCAAGCCCGACGGCGGCCTGTACGCCGAGGAACTGATGGGCGAGGAGGGTTTCTCCTCCGACTCCTCGCTGCTCTACCACCGGCACCTGCCGACCGCCATCGTCAAGGCGGAGGCCGTGCCCGACATGGTCCGCACCGCGCTGTCCCCGAACCTCCCCCTGTCGCCGCGCCACTTCCGCACCCAGAACCTGCCCACCGGCGGTGACCTGGTCACCGGTCGGCAGCCGCTGGCGGGCAACGCCGACGTCCGCATGTCGTACGCGGCCGCCGACCGTCCGAGTGAGCTGTACCGCGACTCCAAGGGCGACGAGTGCGTCTACATCGCGAGCGGGCGGGTGCGGTTCGAGTCCACATACGGGGCGCTTGACGTCGGCGAGGGCGACTATGTCGTGATCCCGACCGGCACCATCCACCGCTGGGTGCCGCTGGACGGCACCACGGTGCGGGCGCTGACCATCGAGGCCGCCGGGCACATCCGGCCGCCTAAGCGCTACCTGTCGCAGTACGGCCAGTTCCTGGAGCACGCCCCCTACTGCGAGCGTGACCTGCGCGCGCCGTCCGAGCCGCTGATCGTCGAGGACGCCGAGACGCCGGTCCTGGTCAGGACCCGGGGCGGCCTGACCAGGCTGACCTACGCCCACCACCCGTTCGACGTGGTCGGCTGGGACGGCTGCCTGTACCCGTACGCCTTCAACATCGCCGACTTCGAGCCGGTCGTGAAGCGCACCCACGCGCCGCCGCCGGTCCACCAGACCTTCGAGGGGCCCGGCTTCGTGGTCTGCTCGTTCTGCCCGCGCCCGCTGGACTTCCATCCCGAGGCCGTGCCGATCCCGTACAACCACCACAACGTCGACTCCGACGAGTTCATGTTCTACGCCGGCGGCGACTACACCGCCCGCAAGGGCTCGGGCATCGACGTCGGCTCCATCTCCCTGCATCCGGCCGGCTTCACCCACGGCCCGCAGCCGGGCGCGGTCGAGGCGGTCGTCGAGGCGGTGCGGCAGGGGCACACCATGACCAGCGAGCTGGCCGTCATGGTCGACACCTTCCGGCCGCTCGACCTCGGCGACGCCGCGCTCGCCTGCGAGGATCCCGGCTACGCCTGGACGTGGGCCCGATGACCGGCACCACCGAGACGCTCTTCCGCGCGCTCGTCGACGACGCGGGCCTGTTCCCTCCGACGATGCTGCCCATGTCGCGGGCGCTGGCGCGCCACTACGCCGACCGGGACGCGGGCGACCCCATGCTCACCCACCGGCTGCTGTGCCCGGCCAGCCGCCTGGAAGAGCTGCGCGCCTCCGTGACCCGTCCCATCCGGGTGGGCGTCATCGTCGACACGCCCGACCTGCCGGACGTCGCCGCTCTGGCGGCCGGTGATCCGGCCATCGAGATCGACTGGTTCGAGACCCCGCTGGCCCACGGCTCCACCGTCGTTGACATCGCCGAACGCCTCGGACGGCCTCACGCGACGACGGCGCCGGTGGGAGGCGAGCCGTGGGCGACCGCACGCCCGGCGCCGCACGCGGCGGCGGACGCGGCCACGACAGGCGAGGCGGCGGACGGGGGCGCGGCGAACACAGCGGCGGCCCCGGCGGCGAATCCGGGGACGACCCCGGCCGCGGATCCGGTGGTGCGGCTGTTCGTCGAGGTCTCCCCCACCGACCTGCACCAGGTGCCGGACGGGGTGGGGCTCAAGGTCCGCTGCGGAGGCATCACGCCCGAG
The DNA here is from genome assembly GCF_055586705.1 of Sphaerisporangium sp. NPDC049457. NCBI lineage: Bacteria > Bacillati > Actinomycetota > Actinomycetes > Streptosporangiales > Streptosporangiaceae > Sphaerisporangium > Sphaerisporangium sp. NPDC049457. Next base: position 110,677 of record NZ_JBVJHR010000018.1, read on the forward strand.
AAGTTCCCCTCCACGCACGAGCTCGGGGCGTTCATCCGCAACTGCGTCGCGAACGGCACGCCGTTCAAGGCCACCGCCGGCCTGCACCACGCCGTCCGCCATCCCGATCCGAGCCTGGGCGTGTACCGGCACGGCTTCCTGAACCTGGTGCTCGCCGTCTGCGCCGCCGTCCAGGGCCGCGACCCGGTGCCCGTCCTGGAGACGATGGACAAGGGCGAGCTGGTCGCGCTGGTCGGAGCCACGTCTCCGGAGGTGGCGGGCCGCGCCCGCGAGCTGCTGGTCTCCTACGGCTCGTGCACCACAGGCGCGCCCACGGAGGACCTGCGCGCGCTCGGACTGGCCGTGCCCCGCAGGCGGCAGACCTCGACCGTCAGAGAGGACACCGTGACCCCCACCTGGGTGCCCGGCGCCGACGCGACCCCTTACACCGTCGCCAACCTGCCCTACGCGGTGTTCTCCCGTCCCGGCGAGCCGGCGCGCGCCGGGGTGCGCATCGGCGACCACGTCCTCGACCTCGCGCCCGTGCTGCACGACGAGGTGTTCGCCACCGGCAGCCTCAACGCGTTCATGGCCAGGGGACGGCAGGCGTGGCAGGACACCCGCAGCCTGCTCCAGCGGCTGCTGTCCGCCGACGCCAAGGAGGCCTCGGCCAACCGGGCGGCGCTGGAACCGCATCTCATCCCGCTGCGCCAGGTGCGCCTGCACCTGCCGGTCGAGATCGGCGACTACGTCGACTTCTACTGTTCGCTGGAGCACGCGACGAACGTCGGCCGCATGTTCCGGCCCGGGGACGAGCCGCTCAAGCCCAACTGGCGTCGCCTGCCGGTCGGCTACCACGGCCGGTCGGGCACCGTCGTGGTGTCCGGCACCCCGATCACCCGTCCGCGCGGCCAGCGGGTCCCCGCGCCGGGGCAGGAGCCCGTGCTCGCCCCCACCGCCAAGCTGGACATCGAGGCCGAGCTCGGGTTCATCGTCGGGACGCCGACGCGCCTGGGCGAGAGCGCGGGCGACTTCGCCGACCACGTCTTCGGGGTCACGCTGGTCAACGATTGGAGCGCCCGGGACATCCAGTCGTGGGAGTACGTCCCGCTCGGGCCGTTCCTCGGCAAGTCGTTCGCCACGTCGATCTCCGCCTGGGTGACGCCGCTGGAGGCCCTCGCGGCCGCGCGCGTGCCCGGCCGCGAACAGGACCCCGAACCGCTGGAGTATCTGCGCAGGCGCGAGCCGTGGGGCCTGGACATCAGCATGGAGGTCACGCTGAACGGCGACCCGGTGTCGAGCCCGCCGTACCGCGAGATGTACTGGACGCCGGACCAGATGCTCGCCCACATGACCGTCAACGGCGCCTCGCTGCGCACCGGCGACCTGTACGCGAGCGGCACCGTCTCGGGGGACGAGCTGTCGCGTCGCGGGTCGCTGCTGGAGATCACCTGGAACGGCACCGAGCCGGTCAAGCTGTCCGACGGGCAGTCCCGGTCCTTCCTGGAGGACGGCGACACCGTGACGATCACCGCCACCGCCCCCGGGCCGGGCGGCACCCGCATCGCCCTGGGGGAGGTGACCGGCACCGTCCTGCCCGCTTCCGCCGAAAGATCGTCCACCTGAAGAGCCCCGTGACTCATTTGTCACGCCACGCCCGGAAAATCGCGGCTACGGTGGAAAATCAGGAACCACCGGAGCCCGGATCGCGTTCTCATTCATAGGAGGGCCGGGGCTATGGACTCATGGATCTTCTGGTTGATAATGGCGGCGGTGCTCGGGGCGGCCGAGCTTTTCACCCTCACCGCCGCTCTGGGGCTTTTGGGGGCGGCGGCCCTGCTGACGGCCGCCGTCGCGGCGATCGGCCTGCCGACCGGCATCCAGCTCGCGGTGTTCATCATTTCCTCGATCTCAGGCCTGGTCCTGCTGCGTCCCATCGCCCAACGTCACATCAAGCAGCCGCCGGCCCAGCGTTTCGGCGTGTCCGCCCTGGTCGGCAAGCCCGCCTACGTCACCCGCGAGGTCACCGGGATGAACGGCCGGGTGCGCATCGGCGGTGAAGAGTGGTCGGCCCGCGCCTATGACGAAACGCTGGTGATCCCGGCGGGCGCGACGGTGGACGTGATCGAAATCGAAGGCGCGACAGCGCTCGTCTATCCCCGGGAGTAAGCATGGACGCCGCTTTGATCGCCGGAGTACTCATCGTCCTGTTCGCGGTGTTCACCGTCCTGCGATCGGTGCGCATCGTCCCGCAGGCCAGGGCGGGCAACGTCGAGCGCCTCGGCCGCTACTCGCGCACTCTCGGCCCCGGGCTGAACTTCGTGATCCCCTTCGTCGACCGCGTCCGGCCGCTCATCGACCTGCGCGAGCAGGTGGTCTCCTTCAAGCCGCAGCCGGTCATCACCGAGGACAACCTGGTCGTCGACATCGACACAGTGCTGTACTTCCAGGTCACCGACCCGCGCGCGGCCGCGTACGAGATCGCGAACTTCATCCAGGGCGTCGAGCAGCTCACGGTCACGACCTTGCGCAACGTCGTCGGCGGCATGGACCTGGAGAAGACCCTCACCTCCCGCGACACCATCAACAGCCAGCTGCGCGGCGTGCTGGACGAGGCCACCGGCAAGTGGGGCATCCGGGTGAACCGGGTGGAGATCAAGGCCATCGACCCGCCCAGGACGATCAAGGAGGCGATGGAGAAGCAGATGCGCGCCGAGCGGGACAAGCGCGCCGCCATCCTGACCGCCGAGGGTTTCCGCCAGTCGCAGATCCTCACCGCCGAGGGCGAGAAGCAGAGCGCGATCCTGCGCGCCGAGGGTGACCGCACCGCGGCGATCCTCAAGGCCGAGGGCCAGTCGCAGGCCATCGACGAGGTGTTCCAGGCGGTGCACCGCAACGATCCCGACCCGCAGCTGCTCGCCTACCAGTACCTTCAGGTCCTTCCGCAGCTCGCGCAGGGCCAGGGCAACACCTTCTGGGTCATCCCGAGCGAGGTCACCTCCGCGCTGCAGGGCGTGTCCAAGGCGTTCACCGAGTCGCTGCCCAGGTCGCCGGCGACCCGCGAGGTGACCGAGGGCAACACCGCCGCCCAGGACGAGGCCGCCAAGGCTCAGAAGGCCGCGGAGGACGCCATCGCCGATGCCGAGGACTCCGGCCCCCGAAGCATCACGGCCTCCTCGTCACTCCCCGACCCCCTCACCCAGCCGACCGCCCCGCAACCCGCCCGCAACACTCCCGACGCCTCCTCCTGAGACACCCCTTGGGGGTCAGCCGTCAGCCGTCATCCTCGGGCGATGGTGAGGAGTTCGGCGAAGCGGCGGGCGTTGTGCAGTTCGTCGCGCACCGGGTCGAGGACGAGTTCGCGGCCGACGTCGTGGACGCCGGCCCACAGCGCCCGCCGGGCCTTGCGCGCCCTGCGGGCGCCGCCCAGGGCGGCCGCCACGCGTGAGAGCAGGGCGATCAGCAGCCCGGCGAGCACGCCGCCCACCAGCAGAACGGTGGGCCAGGGGACGGCGCCGAGCGTCGGGGTGGGCACCTCCGGGAACCTCAGATAGTCCACGACGAACAGCGCGAACAGCCAGACGGCTCCGGCGAGCATGGCGGCGAACACCAGCCACTGGAGCAGGCCCACCGCCCGCCACCACCGGGGGCGCCTGCCCGCGTCCATGGAGGTGACCGACACCGCGCGATCCAGGGCGTCCGCCAGTTCGTCCGTCCGTGAGCGGGCCGCGCCGCGCACGGCCACCGCCCACGGCTCGGGCAGGTCCGCCGAGGCGGCCGAGCCCACGTCCCTGACCGCCGTGTCCATCCGCGACCGTTGCACTCCCGTGGCCGCCGGGATGGACGTGCGGCCGCCGGCGGCGGCCGTGGAACCGCCGAGGCGCAGGCGGCGCAGCGGGTCGGGGCGCAGCCGGCGCAGCCAGCGGGTGAGCGGCCAGCCGGTGGCCGCGATCGCCCGGTGCCGGTGGGCCTTCCTGACGGCCTCCACGACGGTGGGCACCCCCGCCGCCTCCGCCAGCGCGGCGGTCAGCGGCCTGGAGAGTTCATCCGGCAGCGCCTTCTCGGCTGCCTCGGCCCGCCGTTCCAGTGCCCTCGACGCCTCCGCCCACTGCTCAGGATCCCCGGGCGGCGCCGTCGCGGCCTGGTCCGCCGGCGAGGCCACGTCCATCGGAGCGGCGGCGGCGAGCGCGCCGCCCGACGACGCATCGCGCAGTGGCGCGTCGGCGGTCAGTGGCACATCGACGGCCAGTGGTACGCCGGCGGTCAGGACGCCGGAGGACGCGGCGGCGAGGAGGTCGGCGGCCCGCTCGACGTCCGCTTCGAGCCGCGCGGCCCACGCGCGCCGGTCGGCGACCCGTTTCGCCAGCGTCGCCCGCAACTCGGCGATGCCCCTGCCCTCTCGTACCGAGGTGGCGGCCACGGGTATGCCGGACAGGCCGTCCTCGCCGAGCAGTCGCCGCAGGTCGCTCATGCAGCGGTCCGCCGCGGGCGGAGCCAGCCGGTCGGCCTGGTTGAGCACGATCATCATGACGTCGCGGTGCCGCCGGAGCGGGCGCAGATAGCGCTCGTGGACGGCCGCGTCGGCGTACTTCTGCGGGTCGAGCACCCACACCAGCAGGTCGACCACGGAGACCAGGCGGTCGACCTCCAGCCGGTGGGCCGCCTCGATGGAGTCGTGGTCCGGCAGGTCGAGCAGGATCAGCCCGGACAGCGTGCCGTCCGCCGCTTCGGCCCCGCCGACCGAGTGGCGGCGGGGGATCTCCAGCCAGTCGAGCAGCGGCCCGGCGCCCTCCGGCTCCCACATCGCGGCCTGAGCCGTCGACGTGGTCGGCCGGGTGACCCCGACCTTGGCGAGCGAAGTGCCGGACAGGGCGTTGAACAGCGACGACTTCCCGCTGCCCGTGGCGCCGGCGAGCGCGACGACCGTGTGCTCCACCGAGAGGTTCCGCCGCGTTCCCGCGCGGGCCACCACGTCGGCGACCTGGACGACCGGCGCCGCCGCGAGCCGTCCTTCGGCCAGGCCCGCCGCCTCGGCCAGCGCGGCGAGCCGGTCGTCCAGCGGCGCGCTCTTGGGACGCCTGAGCACCTTCACGGCCGCTCCCCGGAACCGGGACGAACGGGACCGACGGGATGGACCGGCCCGACAGGCGGCGCGTCCTGCACGGGCACGGCATCACTGGGAGGCGCGGCGTCCTGCGGGGCCGGCGCGGCGTCCGCGGGGGTCTGGCTCGGAGTCGCCGTAACCGCGTCGGCCTCTCCGGCGGGACGGATGTCGGCCTCTCCGGTGGACCGGGAGGTGATCTCGCCGCGGTGGTCGCGTACGGCCTGCGCCGCGCGCCGCAGATCGGCGGAGACCTGCTCCGGCAGTTCCACCCCTTCAAGCAGTGAGGTGAACCGCGCGGCGTCCTCGTCGAACAGGACGCGCACCCGTTCACGGAGGTCGTCGCGCGCCGCCTGGGTGAGGGTGCGCACGGCCTGGTCCCCGAAGACGGCCTCCAGAAGCTTCTGGCTGAGCACGCTGGTGCCTCCGGCGATGCCGACCTCGATGCCGGTCAGCCCGCCGGTGGAGGCGAAGACCATGAGCATCAGCAGCAGGCCGAGGCCGTTGAGGCTGAAGGACGCCAGCCGCGCGGTGGTGCGCTTCTCGGCCCCTTCCTTGGCGACCAGCTCCAGAACGTACGCCTGCCAGGCGCGGACGGCCGACGCGGCGCGGTCGGGCAAGGTGGACGACGCGCGGCCGAGACCGCGCCGGCGCGCTCGATGACGTCACGTCCGGCGGGCATGCCGGACCACGCTTCGAGCGCCCGTTCGGCGGCGGCGTCCGCGGCCGAGCGGATCAGCGACTCCACGCCGGTCTCCAGGGCGACCCTCAGCCGGGTGTCGGGTGGCGGCGTGCCCATGAACGCCGCGACGATGCGTTCGCGCAGCCAGCCGATGCGCGACTCCAGCGACCGCATCAGATCGCCGGTGCCGATGAAGTCCTGCCAGCGGGTCAGCACCTCGCCGCGCAGCAGGGAACCGTCGCGGATGCCGTCGTCGAAGGTGGCCATCGCCGCCCCGTACGCCGACTCCACCGACAGCCGCAGGTCGGCGAGCCCGGCCCGCTGCCGGTCGGCCTGGTCGGCGAGAGCGGGGACCCGGGTGGTCACGCTGTCCAGCGCTCCGGACAGCGTCCTGCGCACGACGTCCGCCCGAGCCTGCGCGTCGGCCGCGATCGCGGCCAGCCAGCCGCGCACGTCCCGTACGGCGTCCTCGGGCAGGCGGGCGTTCTCCTCGGGCAGCGCCACCTCGGGGACGCTGAACAGCGGCGTGCCGCCGAGGCCGTTGGCGTCCAGCAGGCGGGTCAGGTGGGCGGTCACCGGCTCCAGCGCCTCGGGGGGCACCCGGTCGAGCACCACCGCGAGGGCCGTGCTCCGCTCTCTCGCGCTGCGCAGGAAGCCCCACGGGACCTCGTCGGCGTAACGGGCGGCGGTGGTGACGAAGAGCCACAGGTCGGCGGCGGCGAGAAGCTGAGCGGCGATCTCGCGGTTGGCGGTGACCACCGAGTCGATGTCGGGGGCGTCCAGCAGCGCCAGCCCGGCGGGCAGGGTGTCCGCCGTGACGATGCGCAGCGTGCCCGGCTCGCCGCGTCCCCGTCCGGTCGTCCTGGCCAGGCCGGGAAGCACGCTCTGCCTGGTGAACCACGCCTCGTCCGCGGGGCTCGTGACGAGCGTGGGCGCGAGCGTCGTCGGGCGGAGCACCCCCGGCTCGGCGACGTCGGCGCAGGCGAGCGAGTTGACCAGCGTCGACTTGCCCGCTCCCGTGGAGCCGCCGACCACGGTCAGCAACGGCGCGTCCATGGCGGCGACGCGCGGCAGCAGGTAGTCGTCGAGCTGTCCTCTCAGCTCCTTGAGAGCACGGCGATGTGATGCGACGTCACCGATCGCGAGCGGGAACAGATCGCGATCGAGCTGGCGCCGCAGGCCCTCAAGGGCCACGAGCAGCCCGTTGTTCCCTGCCATACGACCGGTAATGCCCCAGCACGGGCAAGGTATCCCCACCGGCCGCGAACGGGTGGGCGCCGTATGGACGATCAGCCCGTTGGGGCGTCCCGCCGACCGCGAAGCGTGACCTCCCGGAAGAGTGAGCCGGCGCCGGCGCCGCCGTGATCATCTGGGACTGCGACGGCCAGGACGACCAGAAGTGGACGCGTCGTGGCGGGTCATGCCGGGAGTTGGACGGATCCGGTCCGGGACGCCTGCTCGATCGCGTCGACGAGCCGGTGCCGTGCGAGGGCGTAGTCGAAGCCGGGGACGGCGTCAGTGCCGTCCCGTAGGTCCTTCGCCAGGAACGCGTAGGTCTGGGCCACGTTCTGCGGGATTGCGGCCAAGGCGCGGGGGACGGGATGGAAGTAGTGATCCGGGACGGTGATCTCGGCGATCGCGGTGTCGGCACCGCGGCCGCCTTCCAGCTTCAGGTCCGCCGCCTGCAGGTTCCCGTTGATGCCCGGCGCGGTCAGGACAAGGTCGCCTTCGGTGCCGTTGATCTCCCAGCGCAGGTTGTCGCCACGCGAGAAGCCGCCGCGGTAGAAGAAGGACACGGCCGCGCCGCCGTCCAGCGTCCCTATGACGGACAACTGGTCCGCCGTCGTCACCGGGATCGTGGTCCCCTCGTCCATCACCCGTACCTCCTTGCGGCCGTTGACGAGGTTGGCCGAGACGCCGGTGAAGTCCCCCAACACGAAGTTCACCGCTTCAAGGGCGTGAATGCCCGCTGCGGTCAGGACCGTCGCTCCGTTGGCCGCGTCGAAGACGTAGGCGTGGGCGCGGTCGGTTTCCGCCCCCCAAGAGAGCCCTGACCCGATCAGCGTCGTGCCGAGCACCTGACCGACGTAGCCGTCCTTGACCAGATCGCGGACGTAACGGACCACCGGGGAGAAGCGCGCCTGCAGCCCGATCACCGTACGCACGCCCGCGACCCGGGCTCGCTCGGTCAGATCGGACGCCTCACGGAGATCCACGCCCAATGGCCATTCGCTGTAGACCATCTTTCCGGCCTCCAGCGCCGCCGAGACCAGCGCGTGGTGATGGGTCACCTTCACCGCCACCACGACCAGGTCGACACCTGGATGCGCGATCAGGTCCCTGGGGTCGTCGTACGCCGCCGAAACGTCGAATTCCTCGGCGGCGCGCTCGGCGGACTCCCGGCGCGAGGTGCTGATCGCACGCAGTTCGTAGTCAGGAAGGGCCTTGAGCGCCGGGATGTGGCTGATGGCCGCCCATCCTTGCGAGCTCGCCCCGATGACGCCGACACCGATCTTCTTCATGTGCTTCCCCCCGTGGTGGAACCGGCCGCTGGCGCGGCCCGGATGTTGTGATGTGTGCTGAGATGTACAGAGAACGTGCAGATGGAAAGGGACGCGCCGGTCCGTCGGTACGGCCGGCAGGCGGTCTCAGAACTCGATGACCAACCGTCCCCGGACGCCGCCGGCTTCGAGACGACGGTGGGCCTCGTGCGCCTGCTCGGGCGGGAAGACGCCCGCGACCCGCAAGGTCACGGCACCGGCCTCCGCCAGGTATCGCAATTGATCAAGCTTGTCCCAGCGGCCGCGATAGTCAGGGACGTACACGGTGTGAAAGGCGATGCCGCGCTCAGGTGTGCCGAGAGCTCCGATGCCGCGCAGCGCGGCGACGCCTCCGCCGTCACGCACCGCTCCCACCACGGACGCCCCGATGAGTGCGCCGTCGGCCACCCCGTCCACACCCTCGGGTACGGCCTGCCGGATGCGGGCTCCGACGCCGTCGCCTCTCGCGACGACGACGTCCGCGCCCAGAGACCGGACGAGGTCCTCGTCGGCCGGCGACGCGTCGGCGACGACGCGCAACCCTGCCGCCTTGGCCATCTGAACCGTGTAGCCGCCGAACGCTCCTGCGGCACCGGTCACCGCGAGAGTCCGTCCGGGCGGCAGGCTCAGCAGGTCGAGTGTCATGCGGGCGGTCAGCCCGTTCATCGGAAGGGCCGCGGCCTCGGCGTGACTCGTGCCGGCCGGCGCCCTGGTCACCCATGACGCGGGCAGGACCACGTGCTCGGCGTAGGCGCCGCCGCGCGGCCCGGTCGGCATGACCATGGCCATCACCCGGTCGCCGATTCGCAGGCCGGTGACGGCGCCTTCCCCGATCTCGTCGACCACTCCCGCGGCGTCCTGGCCGGGGACATACGGCGGCCGAACGCCGGGAAGGGGGACAAGACCCGCGCGCATGAGCGTGTCCGACGGATTGACCGCCGCGGCGTGCACGCGGATGCGCACTTCCCCGGGGCCCGCGTGCGGTTCGGGAACGTCGACGACTCGCAGCACCTCCGGACCGCCGAACGCGAAGGCTCCCACCGCTTTCATGTGCCCTCCGATGCCCGGAGCCCGGTGCCGTGCCCGAGTCCCGAACCGCTTCGTTCGCCCGAATGCTCACACATCGGGAAGGCCCCCTTCGAACGGGTCGATCCGCAGGCGGGTCAATCTCATGGCGTGGATGCGCCATTGACCGTCGACCCTCCGGTATCGCTCGTGGTAGTGCCCGTAGCCGTGCATGCCTCTCGGGGCACCGCCGCCGTCGGGGAAGGCGATGTAGTCGTGCATGCTCCAGATCCCGGCGGCCTCCTCGGCACCGAGGATCTCTATCTCGGGCATGGACCCGCTGTGCACGGACACGGCGTCGCCGAGCCATGTGCGGGTCACGGAGACGAACTCGTCGGGTGTTCTGACGGCGCCGCCGATGTCGATGCGCGCGTCCGCGGCGAACAACTCACGCCAGGCGTCCCAATCCTTGGCGTCGAGGTGCCGGAAGTAGCGCGCCTTGAGCTGCTTGATCTCTTCGACATCCAAGAGGCGCCGAAGGTCGTCGTCCGCCATAGTCGCTCCTTTCCAGTGACGGCTCGGGGCCGTCATACAAAAATCTTGAACGATCATTACATAATCAGGGCGTGAAAGCTCAGTCGAGGCAGCCCAGGGCCACCTCCGCGATGTTCGTCAGGTTCTTCCTGTCGGTGTTGATCGCACCCATGATGCGCAGCCCGTGGACGGTCGTCAGAATGAACCCCGCCAGGTCCCTCGGAACGCGATCGCTGGTTACCTGGCCGTCCGCCTGGGCCTTGCGGATCAGCTCGGTCAGGGCATCCTCCAGTGACGAGGTCGTCGCTCGCACACGCTTGGCGACATCGGGGTCATGAGGCAACCGCTCGGTCGTGGCGCTGACGATGAGACAGGACAACCGCTCTCCGTCGCCGACGATCTCGTCCACCACGCTGACCAGCACGGCCCGGATCAGCTCCCGCGCGGGTGCGCCGCTGTCGAAGAGTTCGATCAGCGGGACCGCGTACTGCTCGCGGTAGCGGTCCATGACCGCCAGGTACAGGCCCTCCTTGCTGCCGAACGCCGCGTACAGCGATCCGCGTCCGATTCCCGTGGCGTCGACCAGGTCCTGCACCGAGGTCCCCTCGTACCCCCTCCGGCGAAAGGCGGACATGGCCGCCTCCAGCGCGGCCTCGGTGTCGAACTCCCTGACTCGAGCCATGGCAGCAGACTACCGCTATCTTGAATGATCGGTCAAGTATTCGTGACGACGGTCACTGGACGGGACGTCGGCAAGACCGCGCGGCATCCGGTCGCGTCGCGCCAGGGCTTCGTCGCTACCGGGGAAGAGGGTGGCCGCTAGCTCGCGGACGGGGTGGCGGCGGGGGTGGGGAGGAGAGGGCGGCACTTGTTGAGGGCCTTGGCTGTGGCCGGGTCGTCGGTCTTGAGCCGTCGTACGCCGCCGTTCGCGGGCAGATCGGCGCCGTTGTCCTTCATGCAGGAGCGGAACGCCTGGAGCGCCGAAGGGTCGAAACCGCCGCGCCGGCCGTCCTGACCGCCCGGACCACGGCCTCGGGGCATCAGCGAGCGGCACGCCTCGAAGGCCTTGCGCGCCTCCGGTGACATGGTGCCAAAGCCCCTCGATCCCCCGCTCGGCCGAGCTGACGGAGAACCGCCCGGCCGAGCCGTGGGTGCGCCGCCAGGGCGGCCGGTGGGCATGTTCACGCCGTTCTTGCGCATGCACTCGGCGAACGCGGCGGCTCCGCCGCCGGAACGGCCCGGAGTCGGCTGGGCCGCGGTCGCGGTGGAGCCGGCGCCACATCCGGAGGCCATCAGGACAGTGGCCATGACCGCGACGCCGAGAGCACGGGGCAACGCATTCACGAAGTGAACTCCATCGGGGGACCGAGGGGCTTTGGCGACTCCTATCGAAGGACACCAAACTCAGCGTCAGGTGGGACAAAGCTGAATATCCGCTGTCAACGTCGGGTACGCGCCACACCGCCTTCGGTAGGGGCGATCGGGTCGCGTGGCCGTGGCCGGGTCAACCGTCGATGGAGGGCGAGGTGGAACGGGGCGCCGTGGGCGGGTCAGGCGTCGGCGGGGAGGGCGACGCGGAAGGTGGCGCCGCGGCCGGGGGTGCTGTCGAGGGTGATCACGCCTCCGTGGGCGTGGACGAGGGCGGCGGCGATCGACAGGCCGAGCCCGGTGCCGCCCGAACCGTTCCGCGTGCGAGAGGGGTCGGCCCGGTAGAAGCGCTCGAACACCCGCTCGGCGTCCTGGAGGGGCAGCCCCGGTCCGCGGTCGGCCACCTCGATGACGACGTGCCCGTCGAGATCGCCCACGCCCACGTGGAACGCCGTGCCGGCCGGGGTGTGCCGGAGGACGTTGCCGACCAGGTTGGCGAGCACCTGCCGCAGCCGCGCCTCGTCGCCGTTCACGGTGACCGTCCCGTCGGAGTCGTCCAGCCTCACCAGGTCGATCTCGCGGTCGGGGGCGAGCGTCTGGGCGTCCAGCACCGCTCCGGCGGCCACGCTGAGCACGTCGACCGGCCGCCGTTCCAGCGGGCGCTGCTGGTCGAGCCGGGCGAGCAGCAGCAGGTCGTCCACGAGGAGGCCCATGCGGGTGGCCTCGTCCTCGATCCTGCGCAGCAGCCTGGCGGCCTCCGGAAGGCTCGGCGTCTCGTGCCGGTACAGCTCGGCGAACCCCCGGATGGACGTCAGCGGGGTGCGCAGCTCGTGAGAGGCGTCGGCGACGAACCTGCGCATGCGGTCCTCGGACCTGCGCGCCTCGAAGGCCGACTTGCGCGCCGCGATCTCGGATGCCTCCCGGTCCTCGAAGGCCGCCTCGATCTGGGCGAGCATGCCGTTGATGGCCCGGCCGAGACGCCCCATCTCCGTGCGGCGGTGCCACCGCGGCACGCGGCGCGACAGGTCTCCCCCGGCGATGGCGCCCGCGGTCCGTTCGATCTCCCCCAGCGGGCGGAGGCTGCGCCGGACGAGCCAGTGGCAGGCGAAGCCGAGGATGAGCAGCACGCCGCCGCCGACGCTCGCCACGATGACGGCCAGCCGGGTGACGGTGGCGTCGATCTCGTCCATGCGGACGGCGATCACGCGGGCGGGGCCGCCGTCCGCCACCACGATCGCCCGCCAGCGTGTCCCCGAACCCGACGCCACGGTGAACGGGCGCGGCCGTCCGGACACGGCCGCCGCGCCGTCGCCGAGCGGCGGCATGACGGGCGGCGTGGCGCCGGGGGGCTCCTGGAGGGTGCGCTCGACGGTGCCGTCCGGCCGCAGCAGCGCCATGTAGAACAGGCCGAACTGCCTGAGCGGGCGGGACAGGTCGCGCGGCTGCACGGGGGACGAGGCGATGAGGTCGCGCCGTATCGTCCCGGCCACGACGAGCTGCTGGTCGACCCGGTCGACGAGGTAGCCGCGCAGCAGCTGGACGGCGACCGCGCCGGTCAGCGCGATGGCGAGGGTGACCAGGGCGAGCGTGCCCGCGACCAGGCGCAGCCACAGCGGCGACCGCGCCGCCCACCGCCGCACCGCCGGGAACGCCCGGAGTGTCCACACCACCGGGAACGCCTGGAGCGACCGCGCCGCCCATCGCCGCACCGCTCGGAAGTCCCGCACCGCCGGGAACGCGTGGGGGGACCGAGCCGCCGGGAGCAGCCGGATTGTCCGGAGCGCCCGAAGCATCCGGGTTGCCCGGAGCGGCCGGAGCGGGTTCATCGCGGGCTCATCGGGGAGTCATCCGGTGTCCGGCCGGGGTGAGGGGCGGTTCACGGTCGCGGCGCGCGGAGGACGTAACCCACCCCTCGGAGCGTGTGGATCAGCCGCGGATCCACCATGTCGATCTTGCGTCGCAGGTAGGAGACGTAGGACTCGACCACGTTGCGGTCCCCGCCGAAGTCGTAGTTCCAGACATGGTCGAGGATCTGCGCCTTGGACAGCACCCGCCCGGCGTTGACCATGAAGTAGTGCAGCAGTTTGTACTCGGTGGGCGACAGCTTCACCCGGCTGCCGGCGCGCCAGACCTGGTGGCCTTCCTCGTCCAGCTCCAGGTCGGCCACCTGGAGCCTGGTGGGCAGGTCGAGGTCGCCCCTGGTGCGGCGGAGCACGGCCCGGATCCTGGCCAGCACCTCCTCCAGGCTGAACGGCTTGGTCACGTAGTCGTCGCCGAGGGCGAGCCCGGTCAGTTTGTGCTCGGTCTCGTCCCGCGCGGTGAGGAAGAGCACCGGGGTGCGCCTGCCGCTCGCGCGGAGCCGGTTCGCCACCGCGAAGCCGTCCATGTCGGGCAGCATCACGTCGAGCACGACCAGGTCGGGCCGGACGCGCTCGACGAGCTGGACCGCCTCGCGCCCGTCCGCGGCGGTCGTGACGTCGAAGCCGGCGTAGCGCAGCGTCGCCGACAGCAGCTCGCGGATGTTGGGCTCGTCGTCCACGATCAGCAGTTTCGCCTCACCGGACATCACGACCTCCCGCCGCCGGGACCGCCGCCGAATCCGCCCGCGCCGCCCTGGTTGACCGAGGTGGCGGTGACGGAGCCGTCGCCGCCCCGCTGCCCTTGGACGATGACGGTGCTGCCGGGCTTGAGGTCCTTGACCTTGCCCTCTTTGCTGACCTGGACCTTGGTGTCGGCCGAGGTCCTGACGGTGACGATGCCGCCCCCCGTGGTCTCCACGTATATCTTGCCGCCGTCGACGAGCTTGACCGTGCCGACGGTGACGCCGGCGAAGGGGCCGCCCGCGCCGCCCTGCCCCGCCCCCCGGCCCTGCCCTTGGCCCTGGTCCTGACCTCGGCCTTGGCCCGCGCCGGGGAAGCCGAACCGTCCGCCTCCGGCCCGCTGCCCGCCTCCCGCGCCCGCTCCGGCCAGCAGCCCCTGGATCGCGGCCTGGCGGGCGCTCGCGGCGCCCCAGAACTTCTGCAGCTGGATGCCCACGACCATGCCCGCGACCAGCAGCACGGCCCCGGCGAGAGCCATGGTCAGCCTGGACGCGCGACGCCGCTCGGGCCGGGCCGCGAGTTCGGCGTCCAGGTCGTCGTCGAACGGCGAGGTCTCCAGCAGCTCGTGCTCCGCCGCCGGTTCCTCCGTCACGTACTGCTTGCGCCTGCTCGAACTCATGATCACTCCTTGTGCGACGGCCGTACGTCACTCGTGCCGCAGCGCTTCGATGGGACGCAGCTTCGCCGCCCGGTTCGCCGGATAGCTGCCGAAGAACAGGCCGATCGCGACCGACACGCCGAGGGCCAGCACGATCGACGCCGGCACGACGACCGGTCGCACGCCGGCGATCGTGAACCTGGTGCCGATGAGCGCGATGGCGACGCCCAGCAGGCCGCCGATCAGGCTGAGCATCGTGGCCTCGGCGAGGAACTGGCCGAGGATCGCGCCGCGCGGCGCGCCGATGGCCTTGCGGATGCCGATCTCCCGGGTCCGCTCGGTGACGGTCACGAGCATGATGTTGGTGATGCCGATGCCACCGACGAGCAGGCTGATGGCGGCGACGGCGCCGAGCAGCACGGTGAACGTGCCGGTCGCGGCGCTGACCGTCTCCTGGAGCGCCGCCTGGTTGAGTATCCGGTAGTCGGCGGCGGCGGTGCCGGTGATGCCGTGCCGCTGGTCGAGGATCTGGGCGACCTCCGACTGCGCGGCGTCGACCGCGGTGGCGCTCTTGGCCTGGACGATGATCTGGCCGAGCGCCCCGAACCCGGTGAGGCTCTGCTGCACGGCCGGCAGCGGCGCGATCGCGACGTCGTCGGCGTCCTGGAAGCCGGCCGACCCCGCCTGCTTGAGCACGCCGACCACGGTGAACGGCACGCCGGTGATCGTGATCTGCCTGCCGACCGGGTCCACCGAGCCGAACAGGTCGTCGGCCACGGTCCGCCCGATGACGACGATCTTCCGCGCGTTCACCACGTCGTCGTTGAAGAAGTACGACCCCGTGGCCACCGGCTTGTTCGACGCCTCGAAGTAGCTCGGGTAGGTGCCGACGAGCTGCGCGATCGAATGGCTCGCCCCCTCGTAGGTCGCCGTCCGCGCCGAGGCGGTGACGACGGGGGACACGCTCTTGACCGACGGCGCGGCCGCCGGGTCGGCCAGCGCCCTGGCGTCCTCCAGGGTCAGCTCCTTGGCCTGGGTGCGCGGACCGGCGGCGGCCTGCTGCCGGCTCTCTCCGCCCCCGCCGCGGCCGAAGAACCCGCCGCCTCCGCCGCGCGCTCCCCCGCCCCCGCCCCCGCCTCCGGTGAAGGACTGCATCACGGTGAGGGTGTTGGAGCCGAGCCGCTGGATGTTCTGCTGGATCGCCTGCGAGGAGCCCTCGCCGACCGCGACCAGCAGGATGACCGCCGCGACGCCGATGAGGATGCCGAGCGTGGTCAGCGCGCTGCGCATCTTGTTGGCCGTCAGGCCGCGCACGGCGAAGCGCAGGACTTCCAGGGCGTTCATCTGTCCCTCACCACCTGGGAGGCCGGCCGGGGCGGCGGGCCTTCGACGGGCGCCTGACGGCGATCCTCGACGACCAGGCCGTCCACCAGGCGGATGATCCGCTTGGCGTGCGCGGCCACGTCGTTCTCGTGGGTGATCAGCACGATGGTGCGCCCGGCTTCGTTCAGCCGGTCGAGGACGGCGAGCACGTCCGCCGTCGACCTGGTGTCGAGGTTGCCGGTCGGCTCGTCGGCCAGCAGCAGCGACGGCGCGGTGACCAGGGCGCGGGCCACGGCGACCCGCTGCTGCTGGCCGCCGGACAGCTCGTTCGGCTCGTGGTGGACGCGGTCGGACAGCCCCACCTGGTCCAGCGCCGCGAGGGCCCGCCGGCGGCGAGCGCCCGCGCCGGCCCCTCCGTACGCCAGCGGGAGTTCCACGTTCGCCAGCGCCGTCATGCGGGGGATCAGGTTGAACGACTGGAAGACGAAGCCGATCTTGCGGTTGCGCAGGATCGCGAGCTGCCGCTCGCCGAGCACCCCGACGTCGGTGCCGTCGATGAAGTACTCGCCGCCGCTCGGCACGTCCAGGCAGCCCAGGATGTTCATCAGCGTCGACTTGCCGGAGCCGGACGCGCCCATGATCGCGACGTAGTCGCCGCGCTCGACGGCGACCGAGACGCCGCGCAGCGCCTGGACGCGGGCGTCCCCCTCCCCGTAGACCTTCGTGACCTGCCGCACGTCCAGGACCGGGGGCGTGCGGCCGGCGCTCTGCCAGGGGGTCACCTGCCACCACCGCCGCCGAGGCGGACGGCGCCGCCGCCGGGGAAGCCTCCGCCGGGGAAGCCGCCCTGCAGGCCGCCCGTGCCACCCGTCGTGGACCGCACCACCTGGTCGCCCTCGGCCAGCCCGGACCTGATCTCGGTGAGCGTGTCCCCCTTCACCCCGACCTCGACGGTCTTGGTGACCTGCCTGCCGCCGGAGAGGACGGTGACCGTGTTCTGGCCGCCCGCCGTCCTGACCGCCGAGGTGGGGACGGTCAGCGCGTCGTCGGCCTTGGCGACGATGACCTGGACGCTCGTCGTCTGGCCGAGCCGCACCGTCTTGGGCACGTCGGTGAGGGAGATGGTGGCGGCGTACTGGACCACGTTGTCGCTGGTCTGCGCCACCGGGTCGATCAGGGTCACCTTGCCGGAGGCCGTCACGCCGGGCAGGGCGTCGAACGTGACGGTCGCTGCCTGGCCGACCTTGAGCTTGGTCACGTCCGATTCGGTGAAGTCGCCGACGACCTGGAGGTTCTTGGTGTCGGCGATCTCGATGAAGCCGCCGGAGGACCCCGAGCCCGCCGAGCCGCCGGTCGACGCGGAGCCGCCGCCGGACGATCCCGTCGCCCGTGAGCTCCCGGAGCCGCCGGAGGAGGAGCCGCTCGACGTGGCCGAGCCTGCCGAACCGGAGGAGGAGCCGCCGACCGTCCCGTTGACGGCGGTGACCGTGCCGCCGAACGGCGCCTTCAGCACGGTGCCGTCGAGCGCCCGCTTGGCGTCCCGGTAGGCGTTCCTGGCCTGGATGTACTGCGAGTAGCCGGACGCGGTGGAGGTGTCGCCGTCCTCGGCCGCGTCGAGGCTCGCCGCCGCGGCGTCCAGGTCCTCCTGGGCCGCCGTGTCGTCGACGCGGGCGAGGATCTGCCCCTTGGTGACCTTGTCGCCGCTCTCGACGTAGATCTTCTCGACCGTGCCACTGGAGCCGAAGCTCAGCGACCGGGTCTTCGCGCTCTCCACCGCGCCGGAGGCCGACACCGAGGACAGCACGGTTCCCCGGGTGACCGGCGTGGTGGAAGGCGCGACCTCGGCGGAGGAGCCCCCGTTCAGGGAGGCGTACGCCACGCCGGCGCCTCCCAGCAACAGCACCCCGAGGGCGCCGTTCACGATCAGCGCTCTGCGCTTCGTCGACAGCTTCACGACCACCGAGCCTGGACCACGCCGCTTGGGCCAACCTCCGTCGTCCCTGAAGGTTTGCTGAAAGCCGGGGACGTTCTTCGCGGGCCGCCCGCCGCCAAGGCCCTGGCCGCCGGCCCCGAGAGCACGAAACCGCTGCTCAGCTCGGCCTGGGCGGGCGCCGATACACAGCAAACTCTCAGGCCCGCATGAGCTTGGGGTGACGTCCGGTGACCAGGATGGCCGCATGAGAACGAGCACTCCGCCCACCGCCATGCGCGTCGGGGGACTCGCCCTCGCCGGAGTCGTGCTGGCGGCCGTCGGACTGGTCCGCCTCGGAGACGCGGACACCACCGCGGGGCCCCGCGTCGAACTGGCGTCCGTCAGGCGCGGCACGGTCGTGAGCGGCGCCTCGGCGGCGGGCAACACCGTGGACGCCCACATCCGCGACCTCGCCTTCGGCGCCGACGGCACGGTGCGGAAGGTGTACGTGTCGGTCGGGCAGAAGGTCCGCGAGGGGCAGGTGCTCGCCCGCGTCGACGACACGATCGCCCGGGAGGACTACACGGCCGCCAAGGCGTCCCTGACCGCCGCCGAGGAGACGCGCGACAAGCTCGAAGCCGCCGAGAACGGCGGTTCCGGCGGCTCGGGCAGCTATGGCGGCTCTGGCGGCTCGGCACGCCAGGGCGGCTCCGGCCGTGCTCCTCGGGCGACCTCCCCCACCGGCCGCCCGTCCGCGCAGCCCTCCGGACGGCCGCCGGCCGTCCCGACGTCGTGCCCGCGGACGACCGCCGCGCCGCGTCCCTCGCAGTCCCCGGGGCCGGACGCTCCCGAGCCCAGCACCGTTCCGAGCGTCGGCTTCACCGTCACCCCGCACCCGGTCAGGCCGGCGGCGGCGCACCCCACTCGGCCGCCGACCAGACCCACCCCCGAGCACCCGACCCGGCCTACGGGCGAGCCCGCTCCCGAGCACACGAGGCGGCCGACCGGCGAGCCCGCCCCTGAGCACACGAGGCGGCCGACGGGCGAGCCCACTCGGACGATCGTGCCCGTCGTCCCTTCGCCGGACGGATCGACGCCCGGCCCGCAGGAGAGCCCGACGCCGACCGCGCACCCGTCCCCAACCTGTGGAAAGCCCAATGGGGAGGACGGCGGGCCGGACCAGAACCCGCGTAACCCTCAGGGACAGGGCGGCCAGAACGGGCGGGGCGGGAGCGATCAAGGGGCCGGCGGCCAGGGCGGACGCGCCGGCCGAACCGGGCAGGACGGCCGGGGCGGCGGTCAGAACGGGCAGGGCGGACAGGCGGTGACCACCGTTGCCGAGGCGGAAGCGAAGGTCGCCAAGGCCGAGACGGCCCTGCGGCAGGCCGAGGACGCGCTGGCCGGCGTGGAGATCAAGGCGCCCGCGAAAGGGACGATCTTGACGGTGTCCGGCATGACGGGAACGCCGGTCAAGGCGGGTTCGACGTTCATCACGCTCGGCGACCTCGACAAGCTCCAGGTGCGCGCCATGTTCTCGCAGACCGACGTCGTCCGCCTGAAGCCCGGCCAGCCCGCGACCGTGTCCCTGGCCACCCGGCCCGGCGCCATCTACCGCGGCAAGGTAGCCCATATCGACGTGACGGCGACCACGACCGACCGGCTCGTGCAGTACGGAGTGATGATCGCGTTCGACCGCCGGCCCAAGGGGCTGCTGCTGGGGCAGACGGCGACCGTCCAGGTGACGCTGGACGAGGCGCAGGACGCGGTGTACGTGCCCGCGCAGGCCGTCCGGACCCGGGCGGACGGCGCCGCGACGGTGCGGGTGCGCGACGGCGGACGCGGCGTCGAACGGCCGGTCGAGCTGGGCGTGCGCGGCGACCAGTATGTCGAGGTCGTCTCCGGCCTCACGGCGGGCGACCAGATCGAGCTGCCGGGGGGCGCCACCGGCGGTTTCCCCGACGACGGCTTCCCCGGCCTCTCCTCTCCCGTCCCATCCCCCTCCCGAACGCCCTGACCACCCCGGATCCGGACCCGGCCACGACCAGGCCGGCGCCCCGATCCGGGCCGGGTCAGGCGCCCAGGGCCTCCGCCGCCAGGGCGGTGCCTTCGACGCGGGCCGCGATCTTGGCGAACGCGGTGTCGCGCGAGGTGGAGGTGTCGTCGGCGAACGGCGCGAAGCCGCAGTCGTCGCAGGTGCCGAGCCGCTCGGCGGGCAGGCGCCGCGCGGCCTCCAGCACCCGGTCGCGCACCTGTTCCGGCTTCTCGACGACCGGATCGATGGGGTCGGTCACGCCGACGAAGATCCTCGCCTGTGCGGGCAGGTGCGCGGCGACGAGGTCCAGCACCCGTCCCGGGTCGACCTCACCGGCGAGCTCGACGTAGAAGTTGCCGGCCCGCAGGGTGAACAGCGTGGGCAGCAGGGCGGCGTAGTCGACGTCCGCGCTGTGCGTGGAGTCCTGGTCGCCTCCGGGACAGGTGTGCACGCCGATGCGGGCGCGCTCGGCGTCGGTGAAGCGGTCGAGCACCTGGTTGTTGAGGGCGACGAACTGCTCCAGCAGCCCGCCGCTCGGGTCCAGCTTGAGCGACAGCCGCCCTTCGGTGAAGTCGAGTTGCACCACGTGCGCTCCGGCGTCCAGGCAGCCCCTGATGTCGGCCTCGGCCTCCGCGACCAGGTCGTCGACGAAGGTCTCGCGCGGATAGCCGGCGATGCCGTCGGCCGGGTACAGCAGGCTGAGCGCCGAGGGGGCGATGACGGCCTGCTTGACCGGCAGGCCGGTGTGCCGGCGCGCGGCCCGCAGGTAGGTCGCGGCGCGCGCCCGGTAGCGGAACGGCCCCGCCGCCAGGCGCGGGAGCTGCCGGGTGTGCCCGTCGGCGAACGGGATGACCGCCCCGTCCGGGGCGAGGCCGTCCAGCCCGGCGATCGGGTAGGTGGCGAAGCTCGGCTTGGACTGCTCGCCGTCCACCAGGACGGGGCTGCCGATGCGCTCCAGCCTCGCGATCGTGTCGGCCACGGCCTCATCCTGCGCCGCGGCAAGGTCGTCATCTCCTAGGCGGCCCGCCGCGTGCTCCGCCATCGCGGTCAGCAGAGCGGGAGGCCGGGGAATGCTGCCGATCGGTTCGGTGGGGATGCTCATTCGGCGAGCTTAGATAACGATTTCACGGCCCTCAATGATCGGTCCGGAACCGGACGCCCATGGGGTGGGCCACCGATGCCGATGCCGGGACGGGAAGGCGGGACGGCGGGCGCGTTGGGAGGACCTCAGGGGGCCGGGGGGAGGACGTCGGGGGCCAGAGGGAGGGTCACGCGGAAGGTGGCGCCGGCGCCGGGGGCCGTGCGCAGGGTCACGGTGCCTCCGTGCGCCGCGACGAGGCCGACCACGATCGCGAGGCCGAGACCACTGCCGCTCGAGGCCCCACCGCTGTCCGGGGCTCCGGCACCGTTCGAAGCTCCGGCGCTGTGCGAGGCCCCACCGGCATCCGAGGCTCGGGCGCTGGCCGAAGCTCCGCTGCTGTCCGAGGTTCCACCCCTGTTCGATGCTCCGTCGCTGTCCGGGACTTCACTGCTGTCCAACGCTCCGCCGCTTCGCGAAGCTTCAGCGCTGTTCGCGTCTTCTGGGCGGGCGTTCGGGTTCTGGCGGGCGCCGGAGGTCAGACGGGCGCGGGTTCTGGCGGGGTCGGCGCGATAGAAGCGTTCGAAGACGCGTTCGGCCTGGTCGGGGGCGAGTCCCGGCCCCTTGTCCGCCACCTCCAGGAACGCGGTCGCCCTCTCGGTCCCCGCCCGCACCGTGATCGGCGTGCCGGCAGGGGTGTGCGTGAGGGCGTTGCTCACCAGGTTCCCGACGATCTGGCGCAGCCGCACCTCGTCGCCGGAGACGATCGGGGCCACGTCCCCCGTCACCTCCAGGACGAGGTCACGGTCGGCGGCGAGGATGCGCGCCTCCTGTACGGCGTCGGCCCCTAGGGCGAGCAGGTCGACCGGGCTCATGGCGAGCGGCCGCTGCTGGTCGAGGCGCGCGAGCAGCAGCAGGTCCTCGACCAGCACGCCCATCCGGGCGGCGACGTCCTCCACCCGGCGCATGAGCCGGGCGGGGTCGCCCGCGGGGTTCTGCCGGTAGAACTCGGCGAAGCCGCGGATGGAGGTGAGCGGGGTGCGCAGTTCGTGCGAGGCGTCGGCGACGAACCGCCGCATGCGCTCCTCGGAGGTGCGGGCCGCGGCCTCGGACACCTCACGGGCGCGGAAGGCGGTCTCGATCTGGGCGAGCATGCCGTTCAGGGACGCCGCCAGGCTGCCGACCTCGGTGCGCGGGTCGCGGTCGGGGACGCGGCGGCCGAGGTCGCCGGCGGCGATGGCCGCCGCGGTGTGCTCCATCTCCACCAGCGGGCGCAGGCTCCGGCGGACGATCACCACGCCGAGGACGGCGAGGACGACCATGACCAGGCCGCCGCCCAGCAGTTCGGTGAGCGCGAGTTGCGCGGTGATCTCGTTGACCGAGGACAGGTCGATGGCGATGACCACGCTTCCCGCGCCCGCCACCGAGGCGGCGCGCAGCCGCCACTCCCCCGCGCCCGACTCGGCGGGGACGGTCTGCGGCTGCCACGCCGCCGCGGCGAGGTCCGGCAGCTTCGGGCCGGGCCGGTGCTCGGCCTCCAGCCCGGCGAGGGTGGCCACGACCCTTCCTTCGCGGTCGCGGAGCTGGATCAGCCCGTCGGGCGGCACCCGGTTGCCCAGGCCGGGACCGCGTTGCAGGCGCCGCGCGACGTCCTGGGCGAACGTGGCCAGTTGCCGGTCCACCCGGTCGACCAGGTAGCCGCGCAGGACGGACACGCTGCCCGCGCCGATGCCCGCGAGGGCGATCGCGACGAGGGCCAGCATCGTGGCGATCAGCTTGATCCGCAGCGGCGTCCGGGCGAACAGCGAGGCGACGTACGCCCGCCGGTGGGTGTTCATGTGGGCGGGGTGCGAAGGACGTAGCCGACGCCGCGCAGGGTGTGGATGAGCCGGGGAGTCGTGTTGTCGATCTTGCGGCGCAGCACGGAGACGTACGACTCGACGATGCCGGCGTCGCCGCGGAAGTCGTAGTCCCAGACGTGGTCGAGGATCTGCGCCTTGGACAGCACCCGCCCGGCGTTGGCCATGAAGTAGCGCAGCAGCTTGAACTCGGTGGGCGAGAGCGGGATGACCGTGCCCCGCCGCCACACCTCGTGGCTCTCTTCGTCCAGCTCGATGTCGGCGAAGCTCATGCGGGGCGGGGGCGCCGTCGGGTCGCCGGCGGTGCGGCGCAGCACCGCGCGGATGCGCGCGATGACCTCTTCCAGGCTGAACGGCTTGGTCACGTAGTCGTCGCCGCCGAGGGTGAGCCCTCTGATCTTGTCCTCGGTGGCGTCCCTGGCCGTGAGGAAGACCACCGGGGTGTGGGCGCCGCCGCCCCGCAGGCGCCGTACGACGTCGAACCCGTCCATGTCCGGGAGCATGACGTCCAGGACGATCAGGTCGGGCCGGCGGCGCTGGGCGGCCTCCACCGCTTCGGCGCCGTTTCCGGCCGGGGTCACCGAGAATCCCGCGAAGCGCAGGCTCGCGGCCAGCAGTTCCAGGATGTTCGGATCGTCCTCGACGACCAGCAGTCGGGCTTCAGGCGATTCGGTCACCTTCCTATAGTGGCCTCATCGTCTTAAGCCGAGATGAAAGAAACGATGTGCCGGGCGATCGCCAGGCTGGACGTGGCGGCGGGCGAGGGGGCGTTGCGCACCACGATCACCTTGCCGTGGACGTCCACGACGAAGTCGTCGAGCAGGCTCCCGTCCCGGCCTACGGCCTGGGCGCGCACTCCGCCGGCGGTCCGCACCAGGTCCTGCGGCGCGAGGCTCGGCACGTAGCGGCGCGCGGCCTTCAGGAAGGCCCTCTTGGTGAGCGAGCCGTAGATTTCCGCCAGGCCGGTCCTCCAGTGCGCGGCGGCCATCCGGCGCGTCCCAGGCCAGGTCAGGATGTCGCGCAGGTCATGCAGTGACACCTGGCGCCAGGAGTAGCCCTCGCGGGCGAGCGCCAGTACGGCGTTCGGGCCGACGAGCACCTCGCCGTCGACGCGGCGGGTCAGGTGCACGCCGAGGAACGGGTAGCGCGGGTCGGGGACGGGGTAGACGAGCCCGCGGACGAGGTCCTTGGCGGCGCCGGCCAGCTTGTAGTACTCCCCGCGGAAGGGGACGATGCGCACGTTCCCGGCGTACCCGCTCATCGCGGCGACGGCGTCGGAACCGAGGCCCGCGCACGCGACCAGCCGGTCGAAGGCCAGCCGCGTGCGACCGGCGAGCACCTCCACGCCGCTCGCAGTCTCGCGCAGCGCCCGCACCGGCCGTCCCAGCCGTAC
This sequence comes from Sphaerisporangium sp. NPDC049457, assembly GCF_055586705.1. Lineage (NCBI taxonomy): Bacteria > Bacillati > Actinomycetota > Actinomycetes > Streptosporangiales > Streptosporangiaceae > Sphaerisporangium > Sphaerisporangium sp. NPDC049457. The sequence goes on from NZ_JBVJHR010000018.1 coordinate 134,681, forward strand.
GCTGCCGCCGCCGTCGGCGACGTCGAGGGCCAGGCGGCGGGCGACGGCGGGGAAGTCCACGATCGCCGTGCGCGGGGAGTGGACGGCACCGACGCCGACGGCGTGCGGCTCGATCTCGCGCAGGCCGAGGGCGTCCACCTCGGCGATGTCCGCCACGCCGTTCTCCCTGGCGCGGGCGGCGATGCGCCGCAGGCCCGCGCGCTCGGTCGCGGTGGCGGCGATGACGAGCTTGCCGACCTCCTCGTAGGGGATGTGGTGCTCGGCGCAGTACTCGCGCAGCAGCGCGGCGCCGTCGCGGCAGAGCCGGGCCTTGAGCGAGCCGGGGGTGTAGTAGATGCCGGCGTGGACGACGCCGCTGTTGCGCCCGGTCTGGTGAGCGGCGACGCGGTCCTCCTTGTCAAGGACGGTCACGGTGGCACCGCGCGCGGCCAGCTCGCGGGCCACGGCCAGCCCGAGGATGCCCGCGCCGATGATTCCGATTCGCTCACTCACAAGCCGATATCTTCCTCGGTTTGCGAAGGGCGCGCCAGACGACCGGCGCCCGGCCGGGCGGGGCCGGGCTCGCCGTGCGCGGGCGGCAAAGGTTGGGGAAGATCCAGGGAAAACGGCATAACGGCCAGCAGTGTCTCGAACAGACATTCGATACACTTCGTGACGTGTATCTTCCGCCGGGATGGCCGCCAGAGGTCCGTCCGCCGGGGAGCCCCGACTGGGAGTCCTCGGCGGTGACCTGGCTGCTCGACGCCGTCCCGCCCGACTACCGGGCCTACGGCGTGCTCCGGCGGCACCCCCTGGCCCTGGCGCGCATGGCGCTGCACCACGTGAACGCCACGGTCGACGCCGCGCGCACCGGGTACCGGCGGGCGGCCGTCGAGCTGAAGGAACACCTGCCGCCGCACGCCATCGAAGCCGTCCTTGAGACCTACCGCCGCGAGGGCCCGCGTCTGGTGCGGCTGGCCGCCTCGATCGAGCTGGTCGAGCGGGCCCTGCGCGGCGAGCCGTTCGTCGCCCGCATGGACACCTCCGGACAAACAAGATCGCCCAGGTAAAACCCTGAGGCGGGACGGCCCAAGAGTCTTCCCCTTCCCTCGGTTCCACGTTTCCGCAGGGCATACCACGACAGGCACGCCGGCATGATCCGCACTGATGTTCCGGCGTGCCCTCCAGCCCCGACCTCCCGGGGCGAAGTCATCCGATCGAGGGGAAGTTCATGAATTCAGCCCATGCTCTGGCCTCCCTGCCACAGCGGGTCCTCCTTCTCGGCGCCACGGCGCTCCTGACGGTCCCCGCCATGGGGATCTCCTCCGCCTCCGCGCAGTCGTCCCCCTCCGCGCCGGCCACCCCGCCGACGCCCGCCCCCGCGTGCGCGCTGAGCAACGGAGGGTTCGAGGAGCCCACCGGCGTGCGCGGCGCCGGCAACATGAGAACCGACATCCCGAACTGGCGGACCACCTCCCCCGACGGGGTCATCGAACTCTGGGGGCCGGGCAACGCGCCGGCCGCCGGCCCCGAGGTCCCCGCCGACTCGGGCAGGACGTTCGCCGAGATCAACGGCACGCAGGCGTCCACCCTGTACCAGGACGTCGCCACCACCCCCAGGACCGTCCTGGTATGGCGGCTGGCGCACCGCGCGCGCAGCGCGAGCCCCGACCACAAGGACGTCATCCGCGTCAGGATCGGCACTCCGGGCGGCACGACGGTCCAGATCCCGCTGGGCCAGACCACGTCCGACATCTCCGACGGCGGCATCTCGTGGGGCCACTACACCGGCATCTACCGCGTCCCCAAGGGCCAGAAGCTCACGCGGTTCTCGGTCGAGGCCGTGTCCTCCGCCGGAGGCTCCCCCAGCCTCGGCAACTTCCTCGACTCGGTGGAGGTGACGTGCAGCCCGCCGTGCCCCAAGCTGCGCTTCCCGCATCGGGCGTGCGACGGCTGGGGCCTGCCCCTGTACCACGTCCCCGCCGGCCCCGCCGGTCCGCCGTCGCACCATCCGCACGGACGCCCGGCGTACCCCGCGCCCATCGGCACCGCGACCGACTCCATCCTGCCGCGCCCCGCGCGGTGAGCCGGCCCTGATCCACGGCTGATCCACGGCACGGTCGCCGCCGGTCGACGGCGCAGGCGGGCGAGCCGGGACGGCGGCCGTGGACATGGGGATAGGAGGCGCCCGCCGGGACCGCGTGCACCGGCCCCGGCGGGCGCCTCCCGTACGCGAGGCGGCGAGGAGGACCGCTCAGCCGACGCGGCGGGCGATGACCGCGATGATGCCGGTGGCGCCCAGGGCGACCCCGAGCCACAGGGCGATGACCCCCGCGGGCACGCCGCCGTCGTCACCGTCGCTCGCCGCCGCGTGCGAGGCGGCGACGTCGGGCGCCCCTGCCGCCCGGGACGGCGTGACGCTCACCTGCGGACCGGCGGTACGCCCCGGGGCGTCCGCGGCCCTGCCCCGCAGGGCGGCCGCCGGCAGCGGCACCCGGTACACCGGGCTGGCGGCGCCCTCGGTGCCGGTCAGCAGCGATCTCCCGTCCCTGGTGTAGGTGATCGACTCGGCCTGCTGGAGGGACGGCATGGAGACCCGGGCGATCAGATCGCCCGGCGCGCGGTAGACCGACGCCGAGAAATAGGTGCGGATCACGAAGCTCGACCCGTCGGGCGCGTACGCGGCGTCCGTCGCCATGATCGGCGCGGGCGCGACGCGCCGCAGGAAATTCACCCTGTCCGTGCGCAACTTGGCGGGCGCGGCGTACACCGAGCCGGCGAACTCCTTGCTCACGACGTACAGCCGCCCGGTGGTCGGATGGACCATGATGCCCTCGGCGTTGCGGTTGCCGTCCTTGTACCGGAAGCGGTAGCGGGTCGCGGGCAGGGTGGCGTCCCGCAGCACCTTGGGCTCGGCCACCTTGTAGATCGAGTAGTCCGGCCAGCCGCCGTTGAGGTTGTCCCCGATGTCGGCGAACCACAGCACGCTCTGGCCGGTGGCGGGATCGACGGAGGCCGCCATCGCCTCCCAGTCTCTCGCCGCCGCCCCGGCGACCGTGAACGTGGCGAGAGTGCGCCCGTCGGTCCCGACGGCGAAGAACTGCGGCCCCGCGCCGCTGTCGTTGTGGGTGTAGACCACGTTCTTGTGCGTGGGCGAGACGGCGATGCCGCTCGACTCGGCGATGCGCGGGTCCTTGAACCGGAACAGCAGTCGCTGTTCGCCGTCGTCGGACCCGGCCCTCTCGCCGCGCGGTCTCACGGCGGCGTACGGCCCGCCCGCCTCACCCGCCTGCGCCGCGTCCCGCGGAGCGGCGGCGACCGGCGCGGCTCCCGTGCCCTGGTGCGCCGCCGTGGCGGACGCCGCGACCGGGGCGGCGGCGACCACCCCCAGCACCGCCAGAACGCCGACCCCCGTGAACACCCTCCTGTTGCTCCCCATTCGCACATCATGCCCCGCGCCCCCGGGCGGCGCGCCGCAGCCACCGCGCGGGTTCAGGGCTGGAGTTGGGATAGGTCTGGTCGAGACACGGTCCGCGCCGTCACGGCCTCCGGCGTCGGGGACGTCGGGGACGCGGTCCGCCCCCGGCCTCGTCCTCACGGGAGGACGGGCTGGGCTGGAGTGCACTCCAGGTGTTTAGTGTGAGTCGTATGGAATACGCACACCTTGGACGCTCAGGTCTGTCCGTGAGCCGGCTCTGCCTCGGCACCATGAACTTCGGACCTGTGACCTCGGAAGAGGACTCGTTCGCCATCATGGACAGGGCGCACGAGCTGGGGATCAACTTCTTCGACACGGCCAACGTGTACGGCTGGAAGAAGGGCGAGGGCGTAACCGAGAAGATCATCGGACGGTGGTTCGCCCAGGGGGGCGGCCGCCGCGAGAAGACCGTCATCGCCACCAAGCTGAACGGCGCGATGGGCGACTGGCCCAACGACAGCAAGCTGTCGGCGCTGAACATCCGGCGGGCCTGCGACGCATCGCTCAAGCGGCTCCAGACCGACTACATCGACCTGTACCAGATGCACCACGTCGACCGGGCCACCCCGATCGACGAGATCTGGGAGGCCATGGAGGTCCTGCGCCGGCAGGGCAAGATCATCTACGTGGGGTCGTCCAACTTCGCCGGATGGCACATCACCCGGGCGCAGGAGGCGGCCGAGCGGCGGCACTTCACCGGCCTGGTCAGCGAGCAGTCGCACTACAACCTGCTCACCCGGACCGTCGAGCTGGAGGTCCTTCCGGCGTGCGACGAGTACGGCCTCGGGGTCATCCCGTGGAGCCCGCTCGCCGGCGGCCTGCTGGGCGGCATCCTCCGGAAGATCGACAAGGGCCGTTCCGCCTCCGAGCACGTCACCTCCGTGCTCGAGAAGCACCGCGACAAGATCGAGCGGTACGAGGCGTTCTGCGACGAGCTGGGCGAGCAACCGGCCGACGTGGCGCTGGCCTGGCTGCTGGTGCAGCAGGCCGTGACCGGCCCGATCATCGGTCCCCGCACGGTCGACCAGCTCAACGGCAGCCTGCGGGCGCTGGAGATCGAACTCGACGACAAGGCGCTGGCCACGCTCGACGAGATTTTCCCCGGTCCCGGCGGACCGGCTCCCGAGGCCTACGCCTGGTGAACCACGGGCGCCCGCCTGGGCGCCGCTCGTGAACAGAGGGCCTCCGGCGCCGCGCCGGGGGCCCTTCGCCTTACCAGCGGGCCTCGCCCGCACAGCCCGCCCGGCCCGCCCGGCCCGGCGGACGGCTAGGTGAGCAGGGCGCCGATCACCACGATGACCACGAGAAGCGCGAGCACGGTGGGCAGCAGCCAACGACGGGGACGGTCCACGTCCTGGAGCCTAGCCGCGTCCGGCGAGTGACCATGCCCCGAGTGCCTCGTACCGCACGGACGGCCCCTGGTGGCTGCGCATGAGGTGGACGGCGCCGGCGCGCCACGGGGTTCCGTCGAACGAGCTCAGCGCCTCGACCAGCGGCCGGGCGTCGACGCCCGTGCGCGGGCGCGCGCGGGCGAGGGTGAGATGGGGGTGGAAGCGCTTGTCGTCGGAGTGTCCCGCCCCCGCGCGCCGCGCGCCGGCGGCCAGCGAGGCGGCCAGGCGCGACAGGCCCGCGCCGCCGCCGCGCACGCCGAGCCAGACGACCCGGGCCCGCGCGGGGGAGGAGAACGCGCCCGCGGCCCCGAACGACAGCGTCATCGCCGGATGGCGGCCCGCCGCCCGCGCCAGCCGCGCCGACAGGTCAGGCAGCATCTCCTCGGCGACCTCGCCGAGGAAACTCATCGTGACGTGCCACAGCTCGGGGGCGACCCAGCGAAGGTCGGGCCAGCCGTCCCGGTGGGGCTCGACGGCCTCGGCGACCTCAGCGAGCGCCTCCGGGGGCGGCGACAACGCCACGAACAGCCGCACCGCGCGTCCTTCCCTCGGCGAAACGGGTGAGCAGCATCGCCAGACCGACGCCCAGAAGGCACATCACTCCGCAGATCACCACTCCGAGGCGGGGCCCGGCGAGCTCGCCGACCCAGCCGATCAACGGCGCGCCGATGGGGGCGCCACCGGTGAACACCAGCACATAGATTCCCATGACCCGGCCGCGCATCTCCGGCGAGGCCGCGAGCTGGACCGAGGAGTTGGCGGCGGTGTTCGTCGTGATCATCGCCATGCCCGCCGGCATCAGCAGGAGCAGGAACACCGGGTAGGCGGGGGCGAGGCCGGCGGCGATCTGCGCGACGCCGAAGCAGACGGCGCCGCCGATCAGCATGCGGCGGCTCGGCCGCGCCCGGCGGGCGGCGAGCAGCGCCCCGCCCAGGGCTCCGATCGCGAACACGCTGGAGGCCACGCCGAACGACGACGCGTCCTGCCCGAACACCTGCTTGGACATCAGCGCGATGCTCATCGAGAAGCTGGTCGCGAACATCGCCACGAACGCCACCAGCAGGATCGGCATCAGCAGCTCCGGCCGCTGCCAGACGTGCCGCAGGCCCTCGCGGAGCTGTCCCTTGGCCCGGGCGAGCCGCTCGGGGGTGCGCAGTTCGGCGCCGCGCATCAGCATCAGGCCGGTGATCACGGCGGCGAACGACGCCGCGTTGAGCAGGAAGATCGGCCCGGTGCCGCCGAGCGCGTAGATCAGCACGCCGGCGATCGCGGGGCCGACGACCCTGGCGAGGTTGAAGGTGGAGCTGTTCAGCGCGATCGCGTTGGACAGGTCGTCGCGGCCGACCATCTCCACGACGAACGACTGGCGCGTGGGCACCTCGACGCACGAGACGAGGCCGAGCATGAACGCCATCACGTACACGTGCCACACCTGTGCGTGCCCGGTGATGGTCAGCAGGCCCATCGTCAGCGCGAGCAGCCCCATGAGCGACTGGGCGGTCATCAGCAGCGGCCGCTTCGGGTAGCGGTCGGCGAGCATGCCGCCCCACAGGCCGAACAGGACCACCGGCAGGAACTGCAGGGCGGTGGTGACGCCGAGCGCGGCCGAGCTGCCGTGGGTCAGTTCCAGCACCAGCCAGTCCTGGGCGGTGCGCTGCATCCAGGTGCCGACGTTGGACACGACGCTGCCGGAGACGAACAGGCGGTAGTTGTAGTTGCGCAGCGAACGGAACATGCCGCCGGTCGACGGCGTGACGGTCACGGCGCCCCGGGTCTCCTCGGCCTGCACCTCCCCCAGCTCCGATCTCCGCACGGCCGCGCCCCGAGGGCCGGCCGTGACGGTATCGGGTGCCGCGGACGGCGTGCCGGGTTCGGGAGGGTCGGCGGGCTCGTCGTCCACAGCCTGTGGACGGGTCACATCTGCGAGAGCTTCTCCAATATCGGCGCCGCGGCCCGCAGCGTCGCCCGCTCCTCGGGCGACAGGTCCTTCAACCGCTGGGCCAGCCACGCCTCCTTGCCTCGGCGCTCCTCCCTCAGCAGCCCTCGCCCGGCCTCCGTCACACTGACGGTCACCTGCCGCCGGTCGGTCTGCCGCGGGGCGCGGGCGACCAGGCCCCGCTCCTCCAGTGCGGCGATCACCCGTGTCATCGAGGGCGGTTGCATCTTTTCGAGTTCGGCCAACTCGCCAGGGGTGATCCCTGAGTGCCGTTCTACGGCGGCGAGCGTCGCGGCCTGTGTGGGGGTCAGCTTGTGGGCTCCGCCCTGGCGCCGGAGCCGTCTGGTCAGCCGCGCCAGTGACACGCGCAGCGCGGACGCCAGCCCGGCGTCGCTGCGCAGGTCCAACGGGCGCTCCGTCTTCTTTGGGGTATTCGTTAGCATAGGTCATTACCTTTGCTAACTATATATGACATGTCCCAATTCCCGGTGGCTCGAACGTCTTCTGGGCTCCACATCGCCCCCGGCGGGCCGGTCCTCACGGGCCGGACACGGGGATCCGCTGGTCACGGGGGATGGGCGTCACGGCTCACCGCGGGGTGGACGCGGCGGTCTCGGCCTCCGGGTCGTCCACGGCGGGCGTCGCCGGCGAGCGCATGGTGCGCACCTCGCGGGAGAGCAGGGTGAGCGCCGAAGCCACGACGATCACCGCGGCGGCGCCGTACTGCGTGGGCGCCAGCCCGATGTTCTCGGCGATCGGCCCGGCGACCAGCGCGCCCAGCGGCATCGCCATGACCGAGCCCAGCGCGTCGTACGCCGAGACCCTGGCCAGCCGCTCGGCGGGCACGTTGCGCGCCAGCGCGACGCTCCATTGCACCATCATGACCTCAAGACTGGCGCCGAGGAACACCGCGGACCCGCACACCGCCGCCAGCGGCCAGTGCATCGCCAGCGACAGCGGCGAGAGCGCCAGCAGGCCGCCGATGAGCGCCGCGGCCAGGATGGGCCTTCGCGGGGTGAAGCGCAGAGACACCACGCCGCCGATGATCAGGCCGAGGGCCTCGGCCGAGGTGACGGCCCCCCAGGCGGCCGGGCCGCCCAGCTCGGCCTTGGCGACCGCGGGGCCGAGCACCATGAACCCGCCGTACCAGGCCATGAGGACGACGCAGAACTGCACCACGATGGCCCACAGCCAGGTGTGCGAGATGAACTCCGACCAGCCGTCGCGCAGGTCGGCGATCATGCCGGCGGCGGCCGTCCTCGTGTGCCCGGTCACCCTGATGGAGAGCAGCAGGGGGATCGTGCCGAGCAGCCCGATGCCGCAGACGGACAGGGCCCACCCGGGACCGACGGCGGCGACCACCACGCCCGCGACCGCCGCGCCCCCCATCTGCGCGCCGTTCATGGCGAGTCTGCTCACGGCGTTGGCCTGCTGGAGCAGCTCGTCCGGCACGATCTTGGGCAGCAGGGCCTGCGAGGCCGGGTAGAACACGGCCATCCCCACCCCGGTCAGCGTCTCCAGCACGATCATGTGCCACAGCCGGGCCTGCCCGGTGATCACCAGGATGCCCAGCAGCCCTTCGGACACCGCGATCATGACGTTGGCCGCGATGATGACCCGCTGCGGCGGGATGCGGTCGGCGATCACCCCGCTGATCAGCGTGAACACCAGCGACGGCGCGATCTGCGCCGCGAGCACGTACGCCAGGTCGGCGGTGGACCCGGTGAGGTCCAGCACGGCGAAGGAGATGCCGACCAGCGAGAACGCGACGGCGGCCGGCGCCAGGAAGCGATCTGCGAGCAGCAGCCGGAAGTCGCGGATCGCGAGCACCGGGAAGCGTCGGCTCAGGGCGCTCCAAGGCATGATCATCGTCCGATCGAGTAGAGAAGGGCGTTCGACGTTAACCGGGCCGCCGAGCACCGGACAATCGGTTTTCCCTGCGGACGAGCACCCGGGCCGCCGGGGACCGGACAATCGGTTTTCACCCGGACGGGCGCCTCGGCGTAGGTCGGTCGCCAGCACCTCGGCTCAGGCGGTGATACGGGCCTCCACGGTGCCGGCGGCGCGGCCGGTGAACCGTTCACCGGTGACCAGCGCGTCCGGCCCCGCGCACGGCCGGAGGCTTTACGCGCTGCCGCTGCCGTCTCACGCTCGCTGCCAGAGTCACGCGTCGTCATGACCGATTAGGGGAACGATGAGACCTCGCAAACCGTCCTTATGGGCGACCCTCGCCGCCGCATTCCTCGCCGCCGTGACCGTCGCCCCGGCGGCGCACGCCGCCGCCTCCGCCCCCGCCGCCGCCCTGCACGCGGTGCACGCCGCCGCCTTCCCGGACGCTCCCGCGAGCGCGGCCGCCGACACCACGCCGCCCACGCGGCCCACCAATCTGCTCCCCTGCCCGGTCCCGAGCACCACCTCCGGATACGTCGCGATCTGCTGGACCGCCTCGACCGACTACCAGGGCGTCACCGGCTACGACATCTACCGCCTGGAGACCGACGGCTTCGTCCTCGCCGCCAGCACGACCGGCACCGTGGGCGGCTTCTCCGGCGTCCTCGGCCGCCAGTACACGCTGTACGTCGTGGCCAAGGACGCGGCGGGCAACGTGAGCCCGCCTTCCAGCCTGATCAGCGTCGGGGCGGCGATCGGCATGTCGCCCAGCCCGGGCCCGTCGCCGAGTCCGTCGCCCACCGGGGACACCACCCCGCCGACGAAGCCGACCGGCCTGGTCGAGGGCTGCCTGGCCGACTACCCCGGCGTCACGTTCTGCTGGCAGGCCTCGACGGACAACGTCGCGGTCACGGCCTACGACATCTACCGCCAGACCGCGACCGGGTACGTCAGGGCCGGCACGGTGCGCCCCTCCAGCTGGCTGGCATTCGCCGAGGGCAACCTGGTCACCGGGACGTACTACACCTATGTCGTGGTCGCGAAGGACGCGGCGGGCAACCTCAGCGCGCCGTCCGACCCGCTCGCGGCCCTCGCCCGCCAGGGGCTTCCCCGTCCGACCCCGACGCCATCGCCCACGCCCACGCCGACCCCGGCCCTGTCGTGCGCCGTGACCTACGGGGTCACGGTGTGGAACACCGGCCTGGCCGCCTGGGTGACGATCAAGAACACGGGCACCACGCCCATCTACGACTGGACGCTGGTCATCGAGTACGCGCCGCCCGGCGTCCGCTTCCTCTCGGGGCACTCGGCCCTGTTCAGCCAGACGGGCCTGCAGATCACGGCCCGGGCCCTGGACTGGAACAAGGTCATCATGCCGGGCGCCTCGGTCCAGACGGGCTTCAACGCCGCCCATGACGGCAATCCCCCGAGGCCCGTGAGATTCCTGCTCAACGGCGTCCCCTGCACCATCACCTGAGTTCTCGCACCTGAGTTCCCGGCCGCCCGTACGCCCGCACACCGCAGGGCGGCGGGCGGCCGTCCAGGTGGTGGCGAGGCACCCGCGACGGCCACCGGCGGAGCGCGGCGCTCTCCGGCCTCGCTCAGCCGCCGGCGTTCGGCTGGTACTCCCGCTGTTCGACCAGCACGAGCCAGTTGCCAGAGTTGTCGCGCATGACGGCTTCCACGCCGTACGGGCGCTCGGACGGCTCCTGCAGGAAGGTCACGCCTTTGGCGGACAGTTCCTCGTAGGTCTTGCGGCAGTCGTCGACGGCCAGGCCGAGACCGCCGCTCTGGCCCTTCTCAAGCTGGCGGCGGTGGAAGTCGGCGGCCTCGGAGTCGAGCGGCGGGCCGGGCTTCATGAGCGTGATCTCGAGTTCGGGGTGGTCGGGATGCGACACGGTGACCCAGCGGAAGTCGTCGCCCATGACGACATCGACCCGTGGGACGAAGCCGAGGACGTCGACGTAGAAGTCGCGGGCCGCGTCCTGGTCGAGGCAGTAGATCGTCGTCAGAGAGATGTTCGTAATCATGCGGGAGAAGCTACTCCCTACCTCTCATCTGCGACTTCTCCAATATTGCACAAATCGCGATCTTGGTTTTCCGGCGCCACCGTGCCCGCCGGGTCGAGCACTCCGCAGATGAACAGATAGCACCCGGGGACCCGCGGGGCGCCGTGGGCCGCCCACCGGTCACGATAGGCGCTCGGGCTCTCTCCGACGACCTGGGTGAACTTCGACGAGAAGGACCCCAGGCTGCTGAAGCCCACGGCCATGCACACCTCGGTGACGGTGAGGTTGGCGAAGCGCAGCAGATCCTGTGCCCGCTCCAGCCGGCGGCGCAGGACATAGCGGATCGGGGTCTCACCGTAGGCGGCCTCGAAGCAACGGACGAAGTAGAACTTGGAGATGCCCGCGACGGCCGCGAGCCCGTCCAGGTCGAGCTTGGCCTGGTAGTGACGGTCGATGTGGTCACGCGCCAGCCGGAGCCGGGGCAGCAGCTCCACCGGCACCGTCCGATTCCCCTTGACGGCCACGTCACGACACTAACCGACGTCCGGCCTCGCGCCCCTGGCAGGGCGCGGCCTGCCGCGGCGTCACGGGCGTGGAGCGTACCGGTCCGCTCAGCGGCAGCGCGCGCACCGGGCATCGGGCGGGCGTACCGAGGCCCGGGCGGGGACGATCCGGGCACAACCGGTCTCATGGGGGCTGGAAGTCGACCAGCACATTACACACAGATGCCCTGGTTTGCCCATTTCTTTGTGCTTTTGCGCATATTGTTTCAGGTAACTGATTCCAACGTGCGGCATCCGCACGATCTACCGCGCTCGGCGGTCCACCCAGGGGAGGAGGGTTGGGGAACAACCTCGTCGCCCGGGAACTTCTCGATCATGTCCTGCGCCACATGAGCGACGGGTTCCTCGTGGTCGACACCGACTGGCGGATCACCTTCGTCAACCTCGAAGCCGGACGCCTGCTCGACTCCGACGCGGATCCGGCCGGACGACTGCTCTGGGACGTCTTCCGCGACGCCGGCATGCCCCAGCTCGAAGCCCACTGCCAGGCGGCCGACGGCACGCCGGCCGATCTGGACGTCCAGTCGCCGAACGGCCAGCTCTGGTACCGAATCCACCACGCCCGCTTTCCCGGCGGCACGACGATCCATCTCAGGGACGTCACCGCCTGGCGCAGGCACGAAGCCGAGATGGCCGGCACCGAGCAGGTCGCTGCGCGGCGCGTCGCCACGATCCAGCAGCTGACCCAGGCGCTCGCGGACGCGCTGACCGTGCAGGACGTCGTGGACGCCGTCGCCGACCATGTCCTGCGGCCGTTCGGCGCCACCGGGCTGAGCATCTTCTACCAGGAGGACGACCGCCTGCGCCCGGTCGGCACCGTCGGGTACTCGCGGAAATTCGTGGCGGAGATCCTCGACGCGCCCATGCAGGACGACTGGCCGATCGCGCACGCCATCAGAAAACGCGCCCCCATCTTCATCGCCTCGGCCGACGAGTTCGTCGCAGGCCACCCGAGCCTGGCCAAGGTCCCGGCGACCGGGGGCAAGAACGCCTGGGCCGCGCTCCCGCTGATCGCCTCGGGATGCGCCATGGGTGGCTGTGTCATCGCCTTCGACCAGGAGCATCTCTTCACCGCCGAGGAGCGCAGCCTGTTCACCGCGATCAGCGGCCTGGTCGCCCAGGCCCTGGAGCGGGCCCGCCTCTACGACGTCGAGCACAACCGCGCCCAGGAGCTGCAACGCGGCCTGCTGCCCCGGGCCCTCCCCTCACCGCCGGGCGTCCGTGCCGCCACCCGCTACCTGCCCGCGAACAAGGACATGGAGGTCGGCGGCGATTGGTACGACGTGATGCGGCTGTCCGGCGAGCGCGTCGCCCTCGTGATCGGCGACGTGATGGGCCACGGTGTCGCGCAGGCCGCCACCATGGGCCGCCTGAGCACGGCGGTGCACGCCCTGGCCGACCTCGAACTGTCCCCCGACGAACTGCTCGCCCACCTCAACGATCTCGTCGCCCGATTCGGCGACGACTCCTACGCCACCTGCCTGTACATGATCTACGACCCCACCACCGGCGACTGCGTGTTCTCCCGTGCGGGTCATCCTCCGCCCGCCATCGTCCATCCCGGCGGCACGGCCTTCTTCCCCGAGGGCGACCCCGATCCGCCCCTGGGCGCCGCGACCCCGCCTTTCGACACCTTCCGGATGCGCCTGCCCGAGGGCAGCCTGGTGGCGCTGTACACCGACGGCCTGGTCGAATCGGCCACCCTGGACATCGACACGGGCATGGCCGACCTCGCCCGGACCCTCACCGCCGCGCTCGCCGAGGAGCCGCACCGGCCGGCGGCGCGAGACGCCTTCCCGCCGGCAGGGGACGCGGCCGTCGACGAAGAGCAGGACCGCCTGGAGTCCTTGTGCGACGCCCTCACGACCACCCTGCTGCCGGTCCATCGGTCCACCACCGACGACACGGCCCTGCTCATCGTCCGCACCCACCTGTTGCCGTCCGGCGACGTCGCCTCCTGGCCGCTGCCCGAGGAGGCGATCGCCGCCGGGCAGGCGCGCGAACACGTCAGGAACCAGCTCGCCGCGTGGGGGCTGGACGAGCTGTCGATGACCACGGAACTGCTGGCCAGCGAGCTCGTGGGCAACGTCGTCCGGCACGCCAGGGGCCCCATCCGGCTGCGCCTGATCCGCGGCGACGTGCTCACCTGCGAGGTCTCCGACGGCAGCCTCAGCACGCCCCGCATCCGGCGGTCATCGGAGACCGACGAGGGAGGCCGCGGCCTGCAACTCGTCGCCGCCCTCTCCAGCCGCTGGGGCACGCGCTACACCGCCACCGGCAAATGCATCTGGACCGAACAATGCACGCACGCCACCTCGCCCCGTCCGCTCAAACCATAGGCGCGCTGCAGAACAAGGGCGTGCCGGCGTGCTGAGAAGCGGCGGCTCTCGGACTCGAGGCCGGAAGGCTCACCGGCGGCGTGCCGAGTAGGGCGGGAACCTCGTCTGGTCGTTGAGGTCCACATCGGTGTCCGGCCAGCGCCGGCGGAGCAGGCCGACCAACTGCCGCGCCCAGCCGGCGAGGTGCGGCAAGGCGTGGTGCGCCTCGGCGGTGCGGGCGGTGGCCTCCAGCCCCAAGCGGTCGGCGGCCGGGTCGACCGGCCCGAGAGCGGCCCTGCGGGTGTAGTAGGCCGCCGCCCTGCCGGCGGTGGCCGCGCTGAACTCACCGCGGACGCGGGCGAAGGCGACCAGCCGATCGGCATGGGCCGCGGCGCCGTCCGCGCGCAACAACTGATCCAACGCCACACGCGGGGCCAGGTCCTCCAGCACGATGAGTCCGCTTGGGACATCGGCGGCGATGACCCGCGGAGCCAGGTCCAGGGCGAGGTCCTCGGAGAGGAACCGAAGAGCGGCCAGCTCGGTGCGGGACCGCCACGCCACGGGACGGGTCTGGTCCGGGTGGTGGGACCGCACCCATTTGACGATCACACGTTCGGGACGGCCGCCTGCCAGCTGTGCTCTCGCGATGTCCCACGGCTCCAGCCGCCGCCAGTCGAGCACGGTGACCGGCGAGGAACGGTGACGTGAGAGCAGGGACTCCGTCTCGGCAAGCCAGTTGGTCACCTCTGCGCCTTTCGCCGAACCGGTCAGGAATGAAGAAGCGCCACATCCGGAGTCCTCCGTAGCGTGACTTGCATGTGCACGACCATTACCCACGAAGGAGACAAGGCATGAAAGCACACGTCAGCTCGATCCTCCTCGCCGTCCACGACATGGACCGGGCCAAGCGCTTCTACACCGAAGGGCTCGGCTGGAAGATCAAGAATGACTACGGCATCTCGGTGTTCTTCGAGTCGGACGGAGCCTCGCCGGTCGGCTTCTACGGCCGCGAGGGCCTGGCCGGCCAGGTGGGAACGAGCCCGGAAGGCAGCGGCTTCAGCGGGATCGTCCTCACCTACGTCGTCCGCAGTGAGGCGCGGGTTGACGAGATCATGGCAGAGGCCGAGAAGGCGGGCGCCACCATCCTCAAGCCCGCCGGCGCCCTGCCGTGGGGCGGGTACGGCGGCACCTTCGCCGACCCGGACGGCTACATCTGGAGCCTCGGATACAGCGCTCAGGGCAAGGACCAGCCCTACGCGGAGTAGCGCCGCCGGAGGTACGGCGTTCAGGGAAGCGGCCCGGCCTCCTGGATGAACAGCGTCGGTCGTCACGGACGATCGCGTGCGGCCACAGTCGCACGTAACGCTCCTTGTGTTGGAGCGAGGTTCGCTCATGAGCAGGCTCGACAGCGGGTGCGGCGCGGACGGACAGGCCCGTGCCGGCCGGGCGGCTCGCCGTTGAGCCGCCCGGCCGCGCCCGCGGGCGAAGGCCTGCGCCCTCAACCGCACCGCCGGGCGCGGTCACGTGCCTTCGCCCGGACCCGGTCGGCTAGCGAAGCGAGCGGAACCCCGCGCGGACCTCGTCCACGAAGAGGGCCGGCTGCTCCCAGGCCGCGAAGTGCCCGCCCTTGCCGAGCTTGTTGTAGCGGATGAGCTTGGGATACGCCTGCTCCGCCCAGCTCTTCGGGGCCTGGTAGAGCTCGTCGGGGAAGACGCTCACGGCGACCGGGATGGAGACGCCCTTGACGCCGAAGAAGGGGAGCTTGTTCTCCGCGTAGAGACGGGCCGCGGAGATGGCCGTGTTCGTCAGCCAGAAGAGCGTGATGTTGTCGAGGACATCGTCTCGCGTGAGGCCTTCGGGGTGTCCGGCGAAGGTCCGGGAGATCAGTTCCAGGCTGCGCGCGTCGTGGTCGATCATGAAGGCCGCCAGGCCGACGGGCGAATCCGCGAAACCGGTCAGCGTCTGCGGACGCGACCCCATCATGTACGCGTAGTAGACGTGCTGGTACACGAAGTCCAGTTGCTCACACGTGCGCTTTTCCTCGTCCGAGAGACCGTCCGGCAGCGGAGTGCCGGTCTGGAGGGCCCTGTCGACGGCGGGAGGTACCACGCCCGGCATGTTGGAGTGGATGCCGAGCAGCTCCGGAGGCGCCTGCACGGCCATGAGGTCGGTGACGATCGCGCCCCAGTCGCCGCCCTGCGCCACGAACTTCGTGTATCCGAGACGCCTCATCAGCTCTGTCCAGGCGCGTGCGATGCGCTCGGGACCCCAGCCGGTCGTGGCCGGCTTGCCGGAGAACCCGTAGCCGGGCATCGACGGGATCACCAGGTGGAAGGCGTCCGAGGCGTCCGCGCCATACGCCGTGGGATCGGTGAGCGGCTCGACGATCTTGAGCTGCTCGATGACCGAGCCGGGCCATCCGTGGGTGACGATGAGCGGCAGAGCGTCCTCGTGCTTCGAGCGAACGTGGACGAAGTGAATGTCCAGCCCGTCGATCTCGGTGATGAACTGCGGCAGCGAGTTCATCCGCGCCTCGATCTTGCGCCAGTCGTACTCCGACGCCCAATAGCGCGCGAGCTCTTGGATCGTCGCGAGCTGCACACCTTGCGACTGGTCCGCGACGGTCTCCTGCTCGGGCCAGCGCGTGGCCACGATGCGCGCGCGCAGCTCTTCGAGCTCCGCCTCGGGAATCTCGACCTTGAACGGGCGGATGGCCTGCTCTCCGGGAGCGGCAGACATGTGGGTCTCCTTGCTGTCACCAGCGACCTCGTGTCGCTGGAATGCCCACGATCGCCCTGGTGAGCGGAGCGACGCCCCCGGGACAACCCCGGGAGTCACCCCCAGGGCCGGCCCCGTGCTCGAACCCCGGGACACCGGGTTCGCGGTGGCGCTCCGGCTCTCCCCCATCCTCAAATCCCGACTAAAGGCCATAAATGCACTAAAGTGGCATTGACCACATCAGGTAGCGCCTGACGGTAGCGTGCCCGGCCCGCCGGCCTTCGACCGGCCTTCCGACCGGCTTCTGACCGGCTTCCGATCGGCCACGAGCGTCGCGAGATCGAGTCGCGAGCCGAGGTCCACCGGCACGCCGGACGTCTCTGCCTGATCGACGACCGCATCGGCCGCACGACGTACCAAGCCGCAAAGCAGGAAGATCGACCCATGGGCGTACCCGCCATCGACAAGCAGGTCGCACTGCGGGGCCGGAGCCGGGAGCTGGCCGCGCTGGAGCGCGTGCTCGCCACAGCGCGGGCGGGCAGCAGCGCCGTCCTGGTCCTCCGCGGCGAGGCGGGGATCGGCAAGACCTCGCTGCTGGACTTCGCGGCCGGCCGGGCCGTCGGGTTCCATACCGCCGAGGTCTCGGGCGTCGAGTCGGAGATGGAGCTTCCGTTCGCGGGCCTCCATCAGCTCTGCGCGCCCATGCTGGGCAGGCTGCACGAGCTTCCCGGGCCGCAGCGCGACGCTCTGTCCGTCGCGTTCGGACTCCAGGCGGGCGGGGCGCCGAACCGGTTTCTGGTAGGCCTGGCCGCGCTCAGCCTGCTGGCCGGCGCCGCGGCGGATCAGCCGCTGCTCTGTCTCGTCGATGACGCGCAGTGGCTCGATGACGGGTCCGTGCAGGTGCTGGCGTTCGTCGCCAGGAGGTTGAAGGCCGAGTCGATAGCTCTGATCTTCGCCCTGCGGGAGCCGGATGACGCCCACGAGCTGGCCGGTCTACCGATGCTGGCCGTCGAGGGGCTCAGCGAATCCGACGCGCGGGCCTTGCTGGCCTCGGCCGTCCGCGTGCCGCTCGACCCGCTCGTGCGGGACCAGATCGTCGCCGAGGCTCACGGCAACCCGATGGCCCTGCTGCACATGCCATGCGCGCTCGCACCCGTCGAACTGGCGGGCGGTTTCTGGCTTCCCGGCAGGCGCCCCCTGGCGAACTGCATAGAGAACGCCTTCCACCAGCGGTTCCGATCACTTCCGATGGACAGCCGGCGGCTGCTGCTGACCGCCGCGGCCGAGCCGACCGGAGACGTGGCCCTGCTCTGGCGTGCGGCCGGTTCGCAGGGGATACCGGTGGAGGCCGCCGCGCCGGCCGAGGCCGCGGGCCTGGTCGAGTTCGGCGCCAGGGTGCGGTTCCACCATCCCCTGGTGCGCTCGGCCATCTACCGGAGGGCGTGCGCGCCGGATCGCCGGACGGCCCACCGGGCGCTCGCGGAGGCCACCGACCCCCTTGATCCTGACCGCAGGGCGTGGCACCGCGCGCACGCGGCCACCTGTCCCGACGAGAGCGTCGCCGTCGCCCTGGAATGCTCGGCCGGCCGAGCCCAAGGCAGGGGCGGAGCGGCCGCGGCGGCCTCGTTCCTGCGCAGGGCGGCGGAGCTGACGCCCGATCCGGCGATCCGCGTCACCCGCGCGCTGGCCGCCGCTCAGGCCCAGATCGACGCCGGCGGAGCCGACCAGGCCGGCAACCTGCTGACCGTCGCGGAGTCCGGCCCACTCGACGACATGCAGCGCGCCCAACTCGAGCGGCTGCGAGCCCGGCTGGTCTTCTCCCAGGTACGCGGCAACCAGGCGCCGCAGCTTCTGCTGGACGCCGCGCACCGGCTGGCGCCCCTCGACGCCGCCCTCGCCCGCGAGACCCTGCTGGAGGCGACCGGCGCGGCGATCTTCGCCGGCCGTCTCAACGAGGGCCCCGGACAGCGGGAGGTGGCCGAGGCCGCCCGCGCCGGACCGTCGCCGCCGACGCCACCGCGGATGATCGACATCCTTCTGGACGGCATGGCCGGTCTCATCATCGATGGCTGCGCCGCCAGCGCCGGCGCTCTCCGGCGCGCACTGCGCGTCGTCCGGCAGGAGCAGCAATCAGGCGCGGCGGGCGCGGACCGGCGCTGGCTGTGGCTGGCGGTCCGTGTGACACCCGAACCCATCGCACCGGAGCTGTGGGACGACGAAGCCTGGTACGAGCTGGCGACCGGCGCCGCCGGCAGCGCCCGTGAAGCGGGGGCGCTCGCCGTCCTGCCGATGGCGCTGACCTACCAGGCGTGCTTCCACGTGCACACGGGCGAGTTCGACACCGCCGCGGCGTTGATCGACGAGGCGACGGCGATCTCGGAGGCGACGGGCGGCACACCCATGATGTACACGTCGCTGGTGCTCGCCGCCTGGCGGGGACAGGAGTCCGAGGCGCTGGACCTCATCGAGACCACCGTCGCGGAAGTGGGCGCCCGGGGTGAGGGACGCGCCCTCAGCCTGGCCGAGTACGCGACCTCCCTGCTGTACAACGGCCTCGGCCGCTACGACGCCGCGCTGGCGGCCGCGACGCGCGCATGCCAGTACGAGAACCTCGGATTCTTCGGATGGGCACTGGTCGAACTGATCGAGGCGGCCACCCGCAGCGCGCAGCCGGAGACCGCGGCGGCGGCGCTGGACAAGCTCGCCGAACGCACCCGCGCCGGCGGAACCGAGTGGGGTCTCGGCATGGAGGCCTGCTCGCGCGCGCTGCTGAGCGACGGCCAGGTCGCCGAGGAACTCTACCGGGAGGCCATCGAGCATCTGCAGCGCTGCCGGATGGCCGTTCACCTGGCCCGCGCCCGCCTGCTGTACGGCGAGTGGCTGCGGCGCCAGAACCGCCGCCTGGACGGCCGCGCGCAGCTACGCCCCGCCTACGAGGCCTTCAGCCGGTTCGGAGCCGACGCCTTCGCCGAACGCGCCCGCAGGGAGCTTCTGGCGACCGGAGAGACCATACGCAAGCGGACGCCCGGCGCGGTCGCCGGTCTCACCAGCCAGGAGACCCAGATCGCCAGACTGGCCAGAGACGGGTACACCAACGACGAGATCGCCGCCCAGCTGTTCGTCAGCCCGCGCACGGTGGAGTGGCACCTCAGCAACGTGTTCGCCAAACTCGGCGTCACCTCCCGCAGACACCTCCGCTCATCCCTCTCCCCCTCCGAACCCGGCACACCAGTGGCATAGCCCTTGATCAGGACGCAGGCGCCGACGCCGATGCGATCAGGTACATCGCCGAAGACCATCTGACCGACAGCGGCAGACGCTCTACACCGTTCCTGGTGGCCGACCGACCCACATGCGGCACAGCGCAGACGCCCCCTGCCGCATGGCCACTCCTTAGTACTCATTTTTGAGCACTCTCTCTTGACCTGTTCAGATGCTCGTGTTTGAGTACTCATATGCGAGCAACGCGGCTGTTCATTCTCGGCGCCTTGGCAGACGGTGGCCCCATGCACGGGCACAAGATCCGGGCCGCCGCGCAGATGGACCGGGTGGAGCTGTGGGCGGACGTCAAGCCCGGCTCGTTGTACGGTGCGCTGCGCCGGATGGCGGACGAAGGCATCGTCGAGGTGGTCCGCACCGAGCAGGAAGGCAACCTCCCCGCCCGCACCGTGTACGGCATCACCGACAAAGGCCGCAGCGAGTTGGTCTCGCTGATCAGATCCGTCCTCGCCGACACCAAGCTCCGGCCGGACCCGATCCAGCTGGTGCTCCTCCACGGCGGCGCGATCGGCCCCGACGAACTGCACACGGCCATCCGGCAGCGCCGCGATGCCTACGCAACGCATCTCCACTTCTGGCGCACCTTGCGCGCCGAAGCCCAGCCGTACCTGACCAGGCTGGAGGCCGTCGCCTTCGACTACACCCTGATGCGGCTGGAGACGGAGTTGACCTGGCATGACCGCCTGCTCGCCGAACTCGCGAACACGGCCGAGCCGGCCTGACAGCACGGGCACCCCCAAAGGCGCCCTCGACCAGAAAGCGGCAACCAATGTCACCTGGGCGTCTGCACGTCGCCGTCATCGGCGGCGGCATCGGCGGGCTCTGCTTGGCCCATGGCCTGAAGCGAGCCGGCGTGAACGTAACCGTGTACGAACGGGACACCACTCCCGACTCCCGGCTCCAGGGCTTCCGGCTCAACATCGAGCCGGCCGGGAGTATCGCTCTGCACGCCTGCTTACCGCCCGAGCTATGGGAGGTGCTGGTGGCCAGCTCGGGCGACCCAGGGCCCGGGATCAGCTTCCTCGACGAGCGGATGCGGCCGCTCGTCCGCATCGGCCAGGACGGCCAGGACGGCCGGGTTCCAGACCCGCTGGACCCCACGACCGGCCGGCACGCGGTGAGCCGCGTCACCCTGCGCAAGCTGATGCTGGCCGGCCTCGGGGACGTCGTCCGCTTCGGCAAGGAGTTCACCGGTTTCACCCGGACGGACGACGGGACGGTCACGGCGACGTTCGCCGACGGCACCACCGCGACCGCCGACGTGCTCGTCGCGGCCGATGGCGCCAACTCCCGGGTGTGGGCACAACTCCATCCCTCGGCCGGCCGCACCACACTGCCGGCGACGGCCGTCGCCGGGAAGCTGTTCCTCACCGAGGCGAACCGACGATGGCTGCCGGAGCAGTTGCTCGCCGGCATGAACGTCTTCTGGCCACACCAGGACTTCCTGTTCACCGCGGTCTTCCGCAGGCGCGAAGACCCGGCGGCGATCACCGCGAGGCTCGGCGACCGGTTACGGGCGCTCGGACTGGAGCCGGAGCAACTGCTGGCGGACTCGCATGACGACGACTACGTGTTGTGGGCGTTCATCGCACACCGCGACTCCCTTCCGGGCGACTTCGCCCCAGAAGCCCGGGCCGACCCGGCCGCAGTGCGGAGGATGCTGTCCCAGCGGACGGCCGGATGGCATCCCGACCTGCACCGGTTGCTCACCGAATCGACTCCGGACACCCTTTACAGCACCGAGTTCGGCGCCGCCGAACCACTCCGGCCGTGGAAGACGGGCAACGTCACCGGACTCGGGGACGCCGTCCACCAGATGCCACCGGTCGGCGGCCTCGGCGGCAACACGGCGCTGCGCGACGCGCACCGGCTCTGCGCCGCGCTCACCGCGGCCGACCGCGGCGAGGAGCCGTTGTCACAGGCGTTGCACGCCTACGAGGCGGACATGCTGAGCTACGGGTTCCAGACCGTCCGCGAGGTCGTCCGGAACACCAACGCCGCGATCATCCGCAACCCTCTGCAGCGGTCGGCGACCCGGCTGTTCTTCCGCGCCTGCGGAGCCGTCCCACCCCTCGCCCGAGCGGTCTTCGGCGAACGCTAAGCCACCGCGCCTCTCGCCCACTCCTCCGGAGGCCGTCCCGCGCCGCCTTCGCTCACCGCTTCACCACGCTCGCGGCCCGGCCGCCGCTGACGTACCCGCCATGGTGGCGGATCACAAGGAGACCGCCACGACGTCCACTTCCGCGAACCACATGGCGGTCTCCGACGCGAATCCCCGGAAAGGCCAGAGACCCTCGTTCCAGTGGATCAGGACAGGCCGAGGAGGATCTTGGCCGGGCCGATGAGGAAGTAGATGACGAAGAGGGCGGAGACCACCCACAGCAGGGGGTGGACTTCGCGGGACTTGCCCTTGACGAGTTTGATCAGGACGTAGGTGATGAAGCCGGCGCCGATGCCGTTCGAGATGGAGTAGGTGAAGGGCATCAGGACGATCGTGAGGAAGGCCGGGATGGCGATCTCGTAGTCGTTGAAGTCGATGGCCCTGATGGCGGTCATCATCAGGAAGCCGACGACGACGAGGGCGGGGGCGGCGGCCTCGTAGGGGACGATCTTGACCAGCGGGGACAGGAACGCCGCGAGCAGGAACAGCACGCCGGTCACGACGCTGGCCAGGCCCGTGCGGGCGCCTTCGCCGACGCCCGCAGCCGACTCGATGTAGGTGGTGTTGGAGGAGGTCGACGCCGCGCCGCCGGCCGCGGCCGCGATCGAGTCGACCAGCAGGATCTCGCGCGTGCGGGGCAGCGTCCCCTCGTCGGAGACCAGCCCGGCCTGGGCGCCGACGCCCACCACGGTGCCCATCGTGTCGAAGAAGTCGGTGATGAGCAGGGTGAAGACGAACAGCACGGCCAGCACGGCGCTGACCTTGCCGAACGAGCCGAACAGGCTGAACTGGCCGATCAGGCTGGTGTCGGGAACACCGACGATCTGGTCGGGCATCGCCGGGACGACCAGGCTCCAGCCGACCGGGTTCTCGCCGCCCATGGACGGGCCGACCTTGGCGATCGCCTCCACGATGATCGCCAGTACGGTGGTGCCGACGATGCCGATCAAGATGGCACCCTTGATCTTGCGGGCCACGAGCAGCGCGGTGATCAGCAGGCCGATCACGAAAACGAAGATGGGCCAGCTGGTCAGCCCGCCGCCGATGCCCAGCTCCAACGGGGTGCCGGCCGCCTTGCGGACGAACCCGGAGTCCACGAAACCGATCAACGCGATGAACAGGCCGATGCCCACGCTGATGGCGGTCTTCAACTGGCTCGGAATCGCGTGGAACACCGCTGTGCGAAAGCCCGTCAGCACCAGGATCGTGATGACGATGCCCTCCAGCACGATCAGGCCCATCGCGTCCTCCCACGACATCTGGGAGGCGATGCCGAAGGCCACGAACGCGTTCAGGCCGAGCCCCGCGGCCAGCGCGAACGGCACCTTGCCGACGAAGCCCATCAGGATGGTCAGCACGCCGGCCGTCAACGCGGTGGCCGCGGCGATCGCCGCGATGTTCGCGGCGCCGGTGCCGTCGCCCAGGAACTGGCCGTCGGCGTCCTTGGCCCCGCCGAGGATCAGCGGGTTCAGGACGACGATGTACGCCATCGTGAAGAAAGTGGCCAGCCCGCCACGGACTTCACGGCTGAACGTCGAGCTCCGCTCGGAGATCAGGAAATAGCGGTCAAGCCGGCCGAGCAGTCCGGTCGGCTGGGATGCGGGTGCGGTTATCTCGCTCACGCGGGCAGATTGGCAGGCGGTACCACAGCGGGAAAGACCTCCGGGGCGCTCGTCGTCCGAATGAGACCAACTTGTGTGCAGTTCGGATCCTGCAGGAGGTTATCGGACCCGCTGAGCCTGGTGGGAGCCGCTCTCGCCTAGGCTGGAATGCGTGAACGAGCCGCGCCCCCCGGATCCCACCCCGCTGGAGACCAAGGACGCCGCGACGATCCTCGCGGGCACGGGCCTGTGGGTCGTCGCGCTGGTGGTGTTGCTGATCATCCGGCCGTCGGCCGACCACCAGTGGTGGATCTGGACGTGCGTGGCCGGCGTCGGCCTGGGGATCTTCGGGTGCTGGTTCGTCCGGCGCCGCGACCGGCGCGCCGCCGCGCGCGGCGAGGGGACGCCGGACGGGGCCCGCGACGACGCCTCCGTCCCCGGCCGCACCCCGTCCTGAGGGCTCCTGAGAGCCACTGGGCATGAGTCCCGGCGGATGTGAGCCGGCGAGGGGAATCGCCGGCTCATCCGCCGGTCTCATCCGTCGAGGTCGGCCTCCGCGAGCAGGAGCGGCACGGCCTGCGGGTCGCGGAGCAGCGCGGCGACCGCGAGCCGGTCTCCCCACTGGCCGCTCGCCCAGGCGAGCCCCCGGGCCAGTCCCTCGACCCCGGTCGCGTGGACGGCGCCCTCGTGGAACCGCCATGGCACCCGGACGCCGTCGACCGTCAACTCGTCGTGCTCGATATAGCTCGACGGCGCCGAGGGCAGCAGCGACCGCACCTGCGGCGGCACCGGCCGTTCCTGCCCGGTCGAGGTGATCTCACCGGCGACCTCCTCGCCGATGACCGGCAGGTCCAGCAGCTCCGACAGCGCCTCGGCCAGGTCGAACGGGGCGAGCACGAGCGGGCGGGAGGCGGCCAGCGGCAGCAGGTCGGGCGCCTCGACGACCACCGGCCCGCCGGCGGCGGTCAGGCCTTCGGCGACCGGGCCGCCGTTGCCGCCGATCGGACGGCCGTCCTCGGCGTCGGCGACGACGATCTCGCCCCGCAGCACGGCCCGCACGGCGGTGGGCGGGGCCACCCTCGCGGGCTCCACGGCCGCCAGCGCCATCCACAGCGACCGCAGCTGTGCCCGGTCGACCTCCAGTGACGGGTCGGCGAGCAGGTCGAGCAGTTCGTCGGGACCACCGTGGGAGGCGAGCAGGTCGGCCAGCGTCGTGCGCACGCCGATCAGCGCGAGCGCCGTCCCGTCCACCCCTTCGGGGGCGTCGCCGTACAGGCCGTACAGCAGCGGGTCGCCGGTGGGCATGCGCAGCGAGGTGGGACGCCTGCCGTCGAGCACGGGGTGGCGCGACAGCCACCAGGCGGTGTACGAGGGGACCTCGACGACCTCGCCGCCGACCAGCGCGCGCAGCGGCTGGAGCGCGGCGCGCAGCGGCGGGCGCGACAGCAGCGCGAGCGCCGAGGGCCAGTCGGCGACGTACTCGAGGTCGCGGACCGCGGCGAACTCGCGGACGACCGGCGGCACGTCGGCCTCCGGCAGCAGGTCGAGCACGGCCTCCAGCCATTCCTCCTCGGCGTCGAGGTCGTGGTCGCACTCGTCGGGGTCGAGCAGCACGTCGGAGTCGTTGACCACGGCGAAGCCGTCCAGCACGCCGGTCGCCGACAGCACGCGCGAGCCGTAGCGTTCGACGAGGTCGGGAGCGGCGACGCCGAACGGGACGTCCTGGTCGATGAGCTTGGCCAGCGATCCCTCGCCGAGCAGCAGCTCGCCCGCGGGGTACAGCTCGCCGTCGGCGCCGCGCAGCGCCAGCGCCGACAGCCAGGGCGCCTCGCCGGCGGACAGGCCGGCGGCGTCGACCAGCGCCAGGACGGCCTGCGCCACGGGCTCGGGGTCGGCGCTGTCGAGCGACTCTGAGACGGTGGCGCGGGTCAGCGGGTCTTCGAGCACGCTCCTCGGGGTCGCCTCGGCGGCGCCGAGCCGCAGCAGCAGCGGGTGGGCGGCCTCCGGGTGGACGACGCGCAGTCCGAGCGGCCCGAGCAGCGCCGGGTCCAGCGAGGAGCTCTCGCTGAGCAGCAGCGTGCCGCGGGGACCGCGGACCAGGCGGCCGTCGGCGAGCGGGACGGGGACGGCGCCGAGGGCCTCCCGGTCGTCGGCGGGCACCACCTCGTACAGCGACCGCCACCAGGCCGGGGTGGTGTCCGCCACGGCGTCGCCGGACAGCAGGTCTACGACGTCGGACAGCTCAAGGCGCCTGACCCCGAGCGAGGTCAGCGCCGGGTGCCGCGACGCCCAGCCGGCCGGCAGCAGGCCCGGCACCACGTGCGCGATCTTGGCGAGGAACTCGGCCGGCCCGGCCACGACGGACGCCTCGCGGCCCGACACCGCGTACGGCGCCTCGCCCCCCGCCGTGACCTCGGAGAGATCCGCGGGAGCCGCGGGCTTCGCGGGGTCGGCGGGCGGGGAGATCGCCGGAAGCAGCGGAGCGTCGGGCAGGCGGCGCAGGATGGCCCGCCGGATCGCGGCGTCCAGCTCGGCCTTGCCCATCAGCCCCGGCACCAGGTCGAGCAGGCGCGGCGTCCTCGGCAGCGCGGCGAGCAGCCGGAGGTAGGTCTCGGCGGCCCGCTCGACCAGGAAGTCGGTCAGCGGCCCCGCGGCCACGTGCCGCCGGTCGGTGGCCAGCGGGAAGGTGGCGATGAGCAGCGCGGGAAGGTCCAGGGGCTCGTCGCTGGGCGTCGGCGCGTGCACGACCGGGGAGACGTCCTTGGGCAGGTCGCCGTGGTCGGCGGGGACGGCCCAGCGGACCAGCCAGCTCGGGCGGGCGCGCTCTTCGGTGGGACGGTCGGCGAACAGCTCGGCGACCTGCTCGGGGGTGAACCGGCCGGACTCCTCGACGACCTGCCAGCCGTCGGCGGTGATGGTGCGCGTCTCGCCGCCGACCTCGATCTCGATGACCGTCAGCGCCGGCATGGCGAGCATCAGGGCGGGGCCGGTCTCGTCGAGCATCTGGCGCACGGCCGGCTCGGCGGACGCCTCGCGCAAGGGCAGCCGCACGACGGTGTCGAAACCGTCCGGCACCGGCACCGGATCGGCCTCGAACGGCAGGCGCAGCAGCGGCACGTGCCCGCCGCGGACGGCCAG
This sequence comes from Sphaerisporangium sp. NPDC049457, assembly GCF_055586705.1. Classification (NCBI taxonomy): domain Bacteria; kingdom Bacillati; phylum Actinomycetota; class Actinomycetes; order Streptosporangiales; family Streptosporangiaceae; genus Sphaerisporangium; species Sphaerisporangium sp. NPDC049457. Next base: position 161,142 of record NZ_JBVJHR010000018.1, read on the forward strand.
CTCGCGGGCCAGTGCGGGCTCGGCGGCGACCAGCGCGGCGGTGTCGGACCGCGACCAGCGGACCGCCCCGCTCGCCCGGGAGGCGATCAGCGGCTCGTCACAGACCGACACGACGGCGGCGAAACCGACGCCGAACCGGCCGATGGAGCCGGCCTCGTCGCGCTTGGCGGACACCCGGAGGGTGGCGAGCCCTTCGACGCCGGCCTCGTCCAGCGGGGCTCCGGTGTTGGCGGCGCTCAGCACGCCGTCGCGGAGGGTGAGCCGCAGCCGCCCCGGGACGCCGGCGCGCAGCGCGGCGTCGGCCGCGTTCTGCGCCAGCTCGACGATCAGGCGGTCGCGGTAGCCGCCGAGGGCGAAGTCCTCCTCGGCGTTGGCGTCCTCGCGGAACCTCGCGGGCGAGGCCGTCCAGGCGGCGAGGACGGTGGTGCGCATGCGTTCGGTGCCAAAGATGTCAGTCACCAGTCATGTCCAAAGGTGGAGAGACGGGCCGGCCGCCCCCGGGCCGGCGATCGGATGGTTCGTCACCAAGGCCGAGAAGGCCCGGGAGTTCGCCGGGCCGCGCGGCCGGCGGGCGGGCAGGCCGGGTCGCCCGCCCGGCGACCGGCTTCCACACCGGACGCGGCCGGCGGTCAGGAGTGGCCGAGCGGCTCGGTGCCTTCGTCGTCGACGGAGCCCGCGGCGGGGACGCCCTCTTCGGGCATCAGGTCGTAGCCGAGATCGTCGAGGATGGGCGTCGGCTGCTCGACACCGCCCGGCGCCGCGACGGCCGCCTCGGAATGCGCGCCGCAGCCGTGGTCGGCGGCGACGACCTTGCCGTCGTCGGGGGCGTACTCGTTGGCGCAGACCCCGAAGCCCAGGCGCAGCGCGCCGGCGAGCGGCCAGTAGAAGCCGCAGGTGGAGCACTGCGCGGGCGCGGCGTGGGCGAGCGGGGTGTGCGGGCCGGAGTCGCCCGCGTGCCAGCGGTGCACGGCGCGGTCACGCCCGATCGCCGACAGGACCCGGGCGCGGCCCAGGCCGTACTCGAAGATCATCTGGCGGTCGGCGTCGTCATCGGTCTCGGTGAACCCGGGTGCGAGGCGGTCGTCGTCATCGGAGGTGGGCAGCAGGTCGCCCACGCCGAGGTCGCCGGGGAGCAGCCGCTCGCTCCACGGCACCCACGCCGGCGGGAGCAGCGCGCCCGCGCCCGGCAGCAGCACGGTCTCGCTGACGGTCACGCCCCGCGCGCGGGAGGCGCGGGCCACCGTGATGGCCCAGCGCCAGCCGCGGTAGGCACGGTCGAGACAGGCGAAGTAGTGCGTGACGACGCGCTCACCCTCGGCCTCGAAGCCGAGATGCTCGCCCACCTCGCCGGGGCGGGCGATCTCGTCGGCGGCGGCCCTGGCCTGCTCCACGGCGGAGGCGCAGGCCTGGTCGACGGTGAAGGTGCGGGAACGAGTGCGGTTCACATGTCAATTCTCACCCATGCGGCGAGCGGACATCACGCGTATGGGTCGGGTAAGACTGTAAACCGAAGCGGCATGCCATCAACCGGAAGATCCACCGCCAAGGAAGCGGGCGCGCCGACTCGCCCGCGCGGCTCACGGGCAGGTGATTACATGAGCTCGTGGACGGGACGGGTGGGGCGAAAGGGGCTTCCGGCGGCGTCGACCGAGCGAACGGAGGGTGAAGCGTGGAGCGCCTGTTCACCGGCACGACCACCGGCGCCTTCTCCGTGGGCGCATGACGCCCGCCCCTGAGGGCCGCGCCCGGACGTCGCTGTCGCGTGCCGGTCACGCCGTGGCCGGAGCCGGCCGGAGCGCCTTCCGCGCCGGCCGCACCGCCGCGCGCAAGACCGCCGGCGCCGGCCGCGCCGCCGCCAAGGGCGCCGCACGGGCCGGGCGCGGGGTCGGCCGGGCGACGCGCAGGATGACCCACGCCCAGGGCGCCGGCCGCACCGGCCTCGGACGCCTGATCGAGCTGACCGCCGCGCACAGCGCCGGGGACGCGCTCATCACCGTCGGCCTGGCCGGGACGCTGCTGTTCGGGCTGCCCGTCGACCAGGCGCGCGGGCAGGTCGCCCTGTACCTGCTGATCACGATGGTGCCGTTCGCCGTCGTCGCGCCGTTCGTCGGTCCGGTCCTCGACCGGTTCAGGTCCGGCCGCCGGTACGTCATGGCGGGCACGCTGTTCGCGAGGGGCCTGCTGTGCTGGGCCATGGCCGCCGCGATCGGCCCCGCGGACGGGGTCACCCTGTTCCCCGCGGCGCTGGCCGTCCTGGTGCTGTCCAAGGCCTACAACGTCTCGCGCGCGGCCACCATGCCGAGCGTGCTGCCCGCCGACATCACCCTGGTCACCGCGAACGCGCGGGTCGCACTGTTCACGCTGGTGAGCGCGGCGCTCGCCGCCCCGGTCGCGGTCGCGCTGACCGTGTGGCCGGGCGCCGCCTGGCTGTTGCGCGTCACCATGGTGCTCTTCCTGGTGGCCGGCGTGGCCGCCGTGCGGCTGCCGCGCCACGTCGACGCGCCCGATTTCGACCTGGACGAGGAGCCGGGCGAACGTCCGGACGAGCATGCCGCCGAGGCCGGAACCGGACCGCCCGCCGCGGACCGAGGCGAGGGGCGCGGCGGAGGCGCGGACGGCCGGACGGGCAGAGCCGCAGAGGGCTGGACGGACGGAGGCACGGACGGCTGGACGGACGGAGGCGCGGACGGCTGGACGGAACCGGCCGCGGACCGCCGGACCGACAGAGCCGCGGACGGAAGCGCGGATGGAGCCGTGGACGGCCGGGCGGAGCGGGGCGGCGGGCGCAGGACGCGGGGCCGCTGGCGGACATTGCTCAACGTGGGGCCGGTCGTGGCCGAGGCCATGCGGGCGAACGCCGCGATCCGCGTCCTGTCCGGGTTTCTGCTCTTCTTCCTGCTCTTCCTCGTGCAGGACGGCAACCTGCGCGAGGCCGGCCTCCCCGAGCAGGTCACGATCGCCGTCCTCGCGGGCGGCGCGGGCGCGGGCGGCCTGATCGGCGCGGCGGTCGCGTCCTGGGTGCGCGGGCGCTCCCCGCAGCTCATCGCCCTGATGGCGCTGGCGCTGTCCACCGTGGCGGTCGGGGCGGGGGCGTTCTTCTTCTCTCTGTGGACGGCCGTCGGGGTGGCGCTGGTCGCGGGCTTCGCCCAGGAGATCGGCAAGCTGGCCCTGGACGCCACCGTCCAGCGGGAGATCGGCGAGGAGGTCCGGTCCTCGACCTTCGGCGTCGTGGAGGCGCTGCTCCAGATCGCCTGGGTGGGCGGCGGCCTGGCCGGGCTGATGCTGTCGCTGCTGTCGGGCCGCTCGGCGGGCCCGATCGGCCTGGCGGCGGTGGCGGCGGCGCTGGCCGCCGCGCTGGTCTGGCTGGTCGTCGCGCGCCGCAGGCGGCTCCGCGGCAGGGACGAACGCGTCCGCGCCGCGCGCCCCGTCCCGTCCGGCGCGCCCGGCGCCCCGTCGGAGAACGGGTCACGCCCGGACGGACGCGGCGCACACGGCACCCCGTCCGGAAACGGCTCACACCCGGACGGACGCGGCGGACACAGCGCCGCCCCGGAGAACGGCTCGCGCACGGGAGGCCGAGGCAGGCACGGGTCCCCCTCAGACGACCGGGACGCGCACCACCCGCGCCCGGACGGCCGGGGCTCGCAGGGCCCCGTGCCGAAGCCGGGCAGCACGAAGCCGCTGACCAACCCTTTTCACTGACGACCGCCGAGGGCCGGCGGCCGGCCGGTGCTCAGGCGTCGATGTCGTCGGCGACGGCCCGCAGCACGGTCGCGATCTTCTTGGCGTGCGCGGCGTCGGGGTGTTTGCCCCGCTGGTAGAAGTTGGACACGTCATCGAGCAGCTTGATCAGGTCCTCGACGATGACGACGAGTTCGTCGGGCTTCTTGCGCTTACCCTTTGGCTTCACGGTCTTGGCGAGCGTCGGCGGCTGCTCCAGTACACGGACCGACAGCGCCTGCTGGCCACGGCGTCCCTCGGCCACGCCGAACTCGACCTTCTGACCCGGCTTGAGCGCTTCCGTGCCCTTGGGAAGCGCCGATGAATGCACGAAGACCTCGCCGCCGTCGTCGCGGGTGAGGAATCCGAAGCCCTTGTCAGCGTCGTACCACTTGACCTTGCCAGTAGGCACAGGGGTGACCTCGTTCAGACTGTCATGAATGGTAATGGATGTAGGTTATGCCCACCAGGGGCATCGGATGACCGTCGAAACGCCCCCGATTTCAGGGCTCCGCGGGCTCGGCGAGACCTGCCAGGCGTTGTACCACCCGCCGAACTCCGTGAGATCGGCCAGCACGACATCGGCTCCGTGGTCGCGCAGCGCCTGCTCGGTGTAGGGGCCCGTCGCGACGGTGACGCTGAGCGCGCGCCCCGCCCTGGCGGCCTCGATGTCGGCGACGTGATCTCCGACGTAGACGGCCGCGCCGAAACGCGAGATCTCGACGCCCTTGGCGGCCCCGAACACCGAACCGGCCACCTCGTCGACGTCCAGGCCCAGGTTCTCGACCGTCCGGCGGGCCGCGTCGACGTGCTTGCCCGTGACGACGATGACGCGCCCGCCGCGCCGGCGAACCTCGGCGAGGGCCTCGGCGGCGCCGGGCATCGGCGTGGTCATCTCGACCGCGATGCCGGGATACAGGGAGCGGTAGAGGGCCGCGGCGGCCGGAATCTCCTCGGCGGGCATCCAGTAGGCCAGTTCCTGCTCCAGCGGAGGGCCGAGCCGCTCGACCACGACGGCGGTGTCGATGGGCACGCCGAGACGGCGCGCCACCTCGTCGTACACCGCCGCGATTCCGGCGCGGGTGTCGGCAAGCGTGAGATCAAGATCGAAACCTACGGAATACACCCTTGAAAGGATGCCAAACGGAGAGGACTGCGCGTACCACTACGCATGTGGCAACCTTGGCGTGGAGAAAGGGCCCGCTTATCGCCGGGCCTTTCTTCTCCGGGCTCGATCCCGCGCCCGCGGGCGCTCTATGAGACCCATCCGCGAAAAGCCCGGAACGGCTTCGAGGCGGGAACTCCCCCGGCCCGGCAGCACGCCGGCCGACGCCGTTTCGGTACGAACCGACTTACCCCGGCCGCATAAGGTCGGGGGCCGGAGGTAACCACGGGCAATGACCAGATCGACGCGCGAACGGATCATCGACGAGTCCCTCAGGCTCTTCGCCGAGCAGGGTTACTCGGCGACGTCGGTCGCCGAGATCGAGGCCGCCTCGGGGCTGTCCCCCGGCGCCGGCGGCCTGTACCGGCATTTCAAGTCGAAGTACGAGGTCCTCGCCGCCGCGATGAACGAGCACGCGGCCCGCACCCGCTCCCAGATCGCCGAGGCCCTGCTGGAGGTCGAGGCCGTCGGCGCCTCGCTCCCCGTCGAGGAGCGGCTGGAGCGCCTGTGCCGGGCCGGTCTGGCCAAGGTGCGCGAGGAGAGCCGGCTCACCCGGGTCTTCTTCCGCGACCTCAGCCAGTTCCCCGAGCTGGTCGCGGTCGTCCGCGACGGCCTGCTCCAGCCCATGTTCGAGGCGATCACGACCTGGTTCCGCGGCCAGCCGGAGTACGCGGACGCCGACCTCGACTGGCCGGCGATCGGCGCCGTACTGGGGGGCGCGGTGGTGTACTACCGGCTGTTCCAGGAGACCGTCGGCGAGCCGCCCGGGCGGGCGGACCGCGACCGTTTCGTAGCCTCATGGGTGCGCCTGTCGCTCGGCCTGCTCAGCGGAACACGCCCAGCGGCTGCCGCCGGGGTGGCGGAGGTGGCGGGTTGAACAGGCGATAGGCCAGCCAGGCCACGCCTCCCGCCGTGCCCAGCATGAACATCAGCCCGCTGACGTGCCAGAACGAGTTGACGAACGCCGTGAGGCCGCCGCCGGGTTCCTCAGGGGCGCGCAGGGCGCCGAGCAGCACGCCGCCGAACACGTAGGACGTCACCGGGGCGAGCAGGCCGGTCAGGCGGTCCTTGAAGATCCAGCCGTGGCAGGACAGCACCGTGAGCGCGCCCACCGCCCACACCAGCACCGGGACCGGGAAGATCGCGACGTAGGGCAGGGGCAGCGGCACGAGCAGGCCGGCCAGCAACAGCAGGGCCATGCCCGCCACCTCGCGGCGCTCGTTGGTCAGGACCGTCCTGGCGTCGCGCCCGTCCGCGGCCTTCGGCGCGGCCATCGCCGGCCGGCCGAACCGGCCCGGCGACGACGGCGGGGCGCCGCGCGAGCCGCCGCGCGGGACGGCCCCGGGCGGGACGCGGCGGGCGCCCGAGCCGGAGCCGGCGCCCCGGGGCAGCGGGCGCGCGGGCCTCGGCGGCCGGGGCCGCTGCGCGGGCGTCACGGGCGACGGCGTCCTCGGCGGGCCGTCGCCGGTCACGGCGGGAAGGATTTCGGTCGCGGAGTCGCCGAACTCGTCGCCCGCCGCGGGACCGGAGACGGGACCCGAGACCGGCACCGCGGGCAGCACCGACGTGGCGGCCTCCTCCACCGGCGCGGCGGCCGGGCCGGACGCCGCGCCCTGGGACGGGGCCGCGCCCTCAGGGGGCGCCGCGCCGTGGGCGGCGGCCGTCCCCTGCCCCGGGACGCCGGAGCCGGACGCCGGCGACGCGGACGCCGCCGGAGAACCCGTGGACGGGAGGCCGGACGGCGGCGCCGCGGGCGGCCGCGAGGAGGACGGCGGGCGGGAGACGATCTGCCGCCGGGCGCCGCGGACCCCGCCGGGCCGCCGGGCGCCCGCCGCTCGCCGCCCGGCGTCCGGGTCGGCGCCGGTCAGCCGCGCGACCTCGCGCTGAAGGAGCACCGCGGGATCGCCGAAGCGGGCGAGCACCTTGCGGACGGCCGCCGGGTCTTCGCTGCCGCGGCGTTCCTCCTCGATGCGGGCGCGCAGTCGCTGCACGAAGTCGAGGCGCTGGTCGGTGCGGAGTACGCCGTGGGCGGCGTCCGCCACCTTGCTGACGTACTCCAGGACCAGCTGATCGGCGCGCTCGATCACTCTCGCCATACTGCCCCAGCGCACCGGCCCGCGCACCCTTTCGCGGAAATGACCACCTCACCGTCCCGCCACCTGCCCCTCACGCCGCCCCCGAACAGCGGCGCGGCGAAGGCTCAAGGGAACGCCGGTGATCAGGACTGGCGTGCGACGGCCCGCGGGCTCCTACGATGGAGGGGACGGTCCCACCGCGTGGGACGTGCGGCGGATGCCGGTGGACAGGGGGTTCGGTGGAGCGTGATGAACACCGAGTTCACTGACTGGCTGCGCGGCCTCGGCGACGACCGGCTGCGCGCCCTGGTGTCGGCGCGTCCCGAGCTGATCACCCCGGTTCCCGCCCACATCGAGGGCCTGGCGCTCCGCGCCACCAGCCCCTCGGCCACCGGCAGGGCCCTCGACCGGCTCGACCGTTTCGCCCTCGCGGTGGTCGAGACGCTCCTGGTCATGACGGCCGAGGACGGCCCCGGCCTCTCCTACGGCGATCTGCGCACGGCGGTGGCCGCGTCCGTGGCGCCGCAGGACGCCGCGCGCCTGGACGGGCCGCTGCGCGAGGCCGCGGACTGGCTGCTGACGCTCGGCCTGATCTTCGGGCCGGACGCCGCTCTGCGGCTCGCGCCCGGCGTGCGGGACGTCTCCGAGTCCCCGGCCGGGCTCGGGCCGCCCGCGGCCGAGGTGTTCCGGCATCACCCGCCAGAACGGCTGCGCGAGCTGATCCAGGCCATCCACCGGGGCGGCACCGGCCGCGAGGAGGCCGTCCCCGAACGTTTGGCCGGCCTGCTGGCCGAGGGGGGCATCGTCGAGCGCCTGCTGCGGGACGTCGCCCCCCAGGCGCGCGCGGCGCTGGAAGAGCTGGCCTGGGGGCCGCCGACCGGCCGGCTGCCCAACGCCTGGCGCGAGGTCAGCGTGGCCACCGCCCAGTCGCCGATCGAGCAGCTTCTCGCCCGCGGCCTGCTCGCCGCGACCGGCGAAGAGAGCGTCGTGCTGCCCCGCGAGGTGGCGCTGGTGCTGCGCGGCGGCCGGGTGCACCGCGACCTGCGTCCGGGGGCGCCCCCGCTGGACGGCGCGGAACGCGACCAGACCCTCGCCGACCGCACCGCCGCCGGGCAGGCGTTCGCCTTCGTGCGCACGGTCGAGGAGCTGTGCGAGCACTGGAGCGTCGATCCGCCGGGCATCCTGCGCGCGGGCGGCGTCGCCGTACGCGACCTGAAGCGGACCGCGCAGCTGCTCGACCTGCCCGAGTGGACGGCCGCGCTGGCGGTGGAGGTCGCCTACGCCGCCGGGCTGGTGGCGTCCAGCGCGCCGGTCGACGGCGAGTGGCTTCCCACGACCGGCTACGACGCCTGGCGGGTGAAGGGCACCGAGGACCGCTGGGAAGTCCTGGCGGCGGCCTGGCTGGCCGGCGACCGCGTGCCCGGCCTGGTCGGCGAGCGGGACGACCGCGACCGGTTGCTGAACGTCCTGCACCCCGAGCTGCGCCGTCCGGCCGCGGCCGAGGTGCGGCTGCGGACGCTGCGGGTGCTCGCGTCGGCCCCCGCCGGGCTGGCTCCCTCCGCAGCCTCGGTGCGCGAGCGGCTGGCGTTCGAGCAGCCGCGGCGCAGGGGCTCCTACCGCGACCGGCTGGTCGACTTCACGCTGCGCGAGGCCGAGCAGCTGGGGTTCACCGGGCTCGGCGCGCTGTCGTGCTTCGGCCGCGCGCTGCTCCCCCCGGCCACGCCGGGCGAGCCGGCCCGGCTGCTGGCGCCGCTGCTGCCCGAGCCGGTCGACCACGTGCTGCTCCAGGCCGACCTGACCGCCGTGGCCCCGGGCCCGCTGACCAGCGAGCTGGGACGCTGGCTGTCGCTCGCCGCCGACGTCGAGTCCAAGGGCGGCGCGACGGTCTACCGGTTCGGCGAGGGGTCGATCCGGCGGGCGCTGGACGCCGGGTCCAGCGCCGACGAGCTGGTCGCCATGCTCGAAAGGCATTCCACGACGCCGGTGCCGCAGCCCCTGCGCTACCTGGTGAGCGACGTCGCCCGCAGGCACGGCCGCGTCCGCGTCGGCACGGCGGGCTCCTACGTTCGGTGCGACGATCCGTCCGTGCTCGACGAGGTGATGGCCGACAAGCGCGCCGTTCCGCTGCGGCTGCGCCGGCTGGCGCCCACCGTGATCGCCTCGCGCAGTTCGCGGGCCGTGGTGGTCGACTCGCTGCGCGCCTTCGGCTACTCCCCTGTCGCCGAGTCCTCGGAAGGGGACGTGCTGGTGACCAGGGCCGACGCCAGGCGCACCGAGCGGCCCTCGGCCGCCCGCACCGCGCCCGGCCCCTCAGGCCCCGACGCCGACGTGGTGGCGGCCGCCGTCCGGGCGGTGATGGCCGGTGAGGACGCCCATCAGGCGCGCAGGCGGACGGTGGCGGCCCCTGACGGGCAGGTGCCGCGCTCGCCTTCGACGGGCACGGTCATGGCCCTGCAGGAGGCCATCCGGCAGGGGTCGCGCGTCTGGATCGGCTACATGGACTCCCAGGGACACGCGACCAGCCGCATCCTGGAGCCTGCCCGCATGGAGGGCGGCTACCTGACCGCCTACGACGAGACGCGGGCGGCCGTCCACCGTTTCGCGCTGCACCGCATCACCGGCGTCTCCGACGTCAATTGACGCCGCCGCCCCTGTCCCCCACCGCCTCGTCCGTACGTCCCCACCGCCCCGTCCGTACTACCGGTCCGACCATTAACACGGCACAGTCGGCTCATAACGTGTTAAATGTTGATCCGCTGGACCACCATCAGAATTGAGACGATCTTGAGCAGCGGCACTCCCGAGTCCGCCGGGTACTCCCCGAACGGCTGGCAGAGTCCATACGGATCGCAAGGCGGCCACGACGGTCCCGGCGGCTCGCCGTCGCCTTACGACCAGGCACCACACGACCCGCGGTACGGCGCGCGGCCGCCGTACGACCAGACTCTCGTGGAGCCGCCGTCCGACCCGTACGCCGCGCCCGCGCCGGGTCCCTACGACCAGGGCGGGTACGGGACGGCCGGGCAGCAGCCCTACGACCAGCCCTACGGGGGCTCCGCGCAGCAGCAGCCGTACGCGGCGGGAGCCCAGCCCCAGGACGCCTACGGCGCGCCCGCGCAGCCCGGCTACGGGCAACCCGGCTACGGCCGGCCTGGGTACGACCAGCCCGGTCACGAGCAGCCCGGTTACGAGCAGGCCGCCTACGGCCGGCCCGGCTATGGCCAGCCGGGTTACGGTCAGCCCGGCTATGGCCAGCCCGGCTACGGTCAGCCCGGCTACGGTCAGCCGGGCTACGACCAGCAGTACGGCTATGGGGCCGCCTACCCGCAGGCCTACGGCCACCCGGCCGCTCCCGCGAGCGAAGGGCCGCGCACCCACGCCATCGTCGCCCTGGTCGTCAGCATCCTGCTCGCCATGAGCTGTTACATCACGCTCGGCGGCATCGCCGGCGTCGTCCTGTCCGGCGTCGCGCTCAGCAAGGTCGACACCGAGCCCGACCGGGCGCGCTCGCTGCTCAAATGGGGCTGGATCGCCATCGGCATCAACGTCGGCCTGGTCATCCTCGGCGTCGCGACGATCATCGTCATCGGCGTCACCCAGAGCTGAGCGGCGGCCGGCCGCCCCGTCACGGCCGGGCGGAGCGCGGCGCCCGGCCAGGCGGGAGACCGGCGCCCGCGCCGCCGCCATGTTCCCCGCGATTCCCCGCGCAACGCCGTCGCGGCGTCAAGCCGCGGGAAAGCGGGACTGATCCGGGCCGCGCTCTTGTTGGATAAGCGGACGGGACCGCCGGCACGGTGGCCGTACGCGAACCCAGGAGAATGAAACGTGTCTGATGGCCCGCTGATCGTCCAGTCGGACAAGACGCTGCTGCTCGAGGTCGAGCACGAGAGGGCGGACGACTGCCGCAAGGCCATCGCGCCGTTCGCCGAGCTTGAGCGCGCGCCCGAGCACGTCCACACCTACCGCGTCACGCCGCTCGCGCTCTGGAACGCCAGGGCCGCCGGGCACGACGCCGAGCAGGTCATCGACGCGCTGATCGGCTTCAGCCGCTATCCGGTGCCGCACGCCCTGCTCGTGGACATCGCCGAGACGATGTCCCGGTACGGCAGGCTCCGGCTGGAGAAGAGCGATCACTACGGCCTGACGCTGACCAGCACCGACAAGGCCGTCCTCGAAGAGGTGCTGCGGGCGAGGAAGATCCAGCCGATGCTGGGCGACCGCATCGGCGACGACACCGTGGCGGTGCACCCGAGCGAGCGCGGCAACATCAAACAGGCGCTGCTCAAGATCGGCTGGCCCGCCGAGGACCTGGCGGGCTACGTCGACGGCGAGCACCACCCGATCACGCTGGCCGAGGACGGCTGGACGCTGCGCCCCTACCAGCGGGAAGCGGCGAACGCCTTCTGGCACGGCGGGTCGGGGGTCGTGGTGCTGCCGTGCGGCGCCGGCAAGACGATCGTGGGCGCGGCGGCGATGGCGCACGCGCAGGCGACGACGCTGATCCTGGTGACCAACACCGTCTCGGCCCACCAGTGGAAGCAGGAGCTGCTCAAGCGCACGTCGCTCACCGAGAGCGAGATCGGCGAGTACACCGGGACGAAGAAGGAGATCCGCCCGGTCACGATCGCCACCTACCAGGTCATGACGACCCGCCGCCAGGGCGTGTACCGGCACCTGGAGCTGTTCGACGCCCGCGACTGGGGCCTGGTCATCTACGACGAGGTGCACCTGCTGCCGGCGCCCATCTTCCGGATGACGGCGGACCTGCAGGCCAGGCGGCGCGTGGGCCTCACCGCGACGCTGGTCCGCGAGGACGGCCGCGAGGGGGACGTGTTCTCCCTCATCGGTCCCAAGCGGTACGACGCGCCGTGGAAGGAGATGGAGAACCAGGGCTGGATCGCCCCCGCCGACTGCGTGGAGGTCCGGGTCACCCTCACCGACCAGGAGCGGCTGGCGTACGCCATGGCCGACCCCGAGGAGCGCTACCGCTTCTGCGCGACGACGCCGTCCAAGATGCACGTCACCGAGACGCTGGTGCGGCGGCACGCGGGCGAGCAGGTGCTGGTGATCGGCCAGTACATCGACCAGCTCGACGAGCTGGCCGACCACCTCGACGCCCCGGTGATCAAGGGCGAGACGCGGGTGAAGGAGCGCGAGCGGCTGTTCCAGGCGTTCCGCGAGAAGGAGATCCAGGTTCTGGTGGTCTCGAAGGTCGCCAACTTCTCGATCGACCTGCCGGAGGCCTCGGTGGCGATCCAGGTGTCGGGGACGTTCGGCTCGCGCCAGGAGGAGGCGCAGCGGCTCGGCCGGGTGCTGCGGCCGAAGGCGAGCGGCGGGGGCGCGCGATTCTACTCCGTGGTCAGCAGGGACACCGTCGACCAGGACTTCGCCGCGCACCGTCAGCGCTTCCTGGCCGAACAGGGGTACGCCTATCAGATCGTCGATGCGGACGACGTGCTCGCCAGCGAGTGATCTTCGCTGAGCGGCACGTCGCCGACCCCCCAAACCCGTCCTAGGAAAGGTTCCCCAGGCGACGGGCATTCAGGTCCACGAAATACCCTGGGCCCTGTTCAACCACATCACCCCCTCGCTTATTGGCTGCCTCGGCGCCAACTGCGACATACCCTCATGATTCAATCGAATCACAAGACTTGTCCCGCTTTTTCAGGATTTTGGTATGCGCTAACGCAACGTGTCGGCGAGCTCACCGACCGACTAACCCGCCGACGTAAAGCACACCCAGCGCTATTAGCCACGAAGCCGTCGCGATCCCCACAAGTATCAAAGACTTTTCCGGATATCTGCGCATTAGTGGTGGCAGAAGGCCGCCGGCCGTGCAGGTGGCTCCCACGATCGCGAAGAGGCCGGACAGGCTCGACACGACGGTCAGGCGGTCCATGCACGCGTCGAGCGTCTCGGCGTTCCCGCAGAAAGCCGCAAGCCCCCACCCCGCGAAGACCGACAGCGTCCACAGGCCGCCGAGCAGCAGGTTCGCCAGAGCGGGAATGACCGGAGAGACCGCCACTGGGGCACGCATCGTCACCCTCATTCGAGTACCCAAAGGTCAAGACCAGGCAAACTCCGGACAAGCCACGCATCGTACGCCCATCCCGTGACGCGCGGCCGGCGGACACACGCCGGAGGCGGCGTAATCATATAAGCTTGTGGGTTCGCTGCCTTTGTCAACCACCTCCGTCCCTCAAGGAGCGCTTCGGCATGCCCGGACACCAATTGGCCCCCGACATATCCGGCGACGAACCCGGCCCGCCGGGGAACTCCCCCTCTCATCGCCTCCATCACAGTTCCAACCTGCTGCAAGACGCGCCCGAGGTCACCGGCGACACGCCGGGAGAGGCCGGCGCCGACGGCGATCCCGCCGATGTGCTGCGGTCCGAGCGCGCCCATCTCGCCGCCTCCCGCGCGGCGCTGCGCGCGATGCGCGAGCACGCCCAGTCGCTGTCGTCGGACGCGGCCGGCGACTGGGTCTCCCAGCAGATCCTGCAGGGCCTGCTCGACCAGCGCGTGGCCGCCCTCGCCGACCACCCCGACACCCCCCTGTTCTTCGGCCGCCTCGACAGGGCGGGCGACGACGATCTGCCCCCGACCATCCACGTCGGCCGCCGCCACGTGCACGACGACAGCAGCCGCCCACTGGTGATCGACTGGCGTGCGCCGGTCTCCCGGGCGTTCTACCAGGCCCGCCCGTCCGAGCCGATGGGCGTCGTGCGCCGCAGGCGGTTCGGCTTCCACGGCGGCGAACTGACCGCGTACGAGGACGAGCCCCTCGACCAGGGGGCCGCCGCGCTCCAGGAGTCGCGCATCCTCACCGACGAGATCGAGCGGCCCCGCACCGGCCCCATGCGCGACATCGTCGCCACGATCCAGCCCGACCAGGACGAGATCGTCCGCGCCGACCTGACGCAGACCGTGTGCGTCCAGGGCGCGCCCGGCACCGGCAAGACCGCCGTGGGCCTGCACCGCGCCGCGTACCTGCTGTTCACGCACCGCGAGAAGCTGGCGCGGACGGGCGTGATGATCGTCGGCCCGAACCGCGCCTTCCTGTCGTACATCTCCTCGGTCCTGCCCGCCCTGGGCGAGGTGAAGGTCGACCAGACCACCGTCGCGGGCATCCTCGGCGACCACGCGAACCCCGAGGAGCCGGCCGTCGCCGCGCTCAAGGGCGACGCCCGCATGGCGCCGGTGCTCCGCCGGGCGCTCTGGATGCACATCAGCAAACCCGAGGAGGGGCTGCTGATCACCCGGGGCGTCAACCGTTTCCGCGTCCCCGACCACGAGGTGCGCGAGATCGTCGCCTCGCTGCGCGGCACCACCCGGTACGGGCCGGGACGCGCCGCCCTCGCCCAGCGGCTCGCGCACGCCGTGCTGGTGCGCATGGAGCAGCGCGGAGACTCCCCCGACGACCGGGTGCAGGACGCCGTGGCCAGGTCCAAGCCCGTCAAGCAGCTCATCGACCAGATCTGGCCCCGGGTGACGCCGCAGCAGGTGCTGTTCCGGCTGCTCTCCGACGGTGACTTCCTCGCCGCCGCGGCGAAGTCCGACCTCACCGCCGAAGAACGCGACAGGCTCCTGTGGGCCAAGCCCCCGCGGTCGTGGAAGTCCGCCAAGTGGTCGGCCGCCGACGCGGCGCTGATGGACGAGCTGGCCGACCTCGTCGAACGCACCCCGACGCTCGGTCACGTGGTCGTGGACGAGGCGCAGGACCTCTCGGCGATGCAGCTGCGCGCGCTCGGTCGCCGGTGCCGCACCGGCTCGGCGACCGTCCTCGGCGACCTGGCCCAGGGCACCACGCCGTGGTCGGCCCGCTCGTGGGAGGAGGTGCTACGGCATCTCGGCTTCAGCGAGGGCGCGGTGACCGAGCTGACCCTCGGCTTCCGCGTCCCCAGGGAGGTGCTCGACTTCGCCGCCCGCCTGCTGCCCTCGGTCGCCCCCGACCTGGCCGCCCCCAGGTCGCTGCGCCCCGGCGCCGGCTCGCTCTGTTTGCGCCGGACCGCCGACGTGCCCGCCGGCCTCGTCGCGGCCGTCCGCGAGACGACCGGACGCGAGGGCTCCATCGGCGTGATCGCCGCCGACGGCTCGACCGCGGACCTGGCCGCCGCCCTCGCCGCGGAAGGCCTCCCGCACGACCTGCTCGGCCCCGACTCCTCCCCCGAGCAGCGCGTGTCGGTCATCCCCGCCTCGCTCGCCAAGGGCCTGGAGTACGACCACGTCATCGTCGTCGAACCCGCCGACATCGTCGCCGCGGAGGACCGCGGCCTGGCCCGGCTCTACGTCGTCCTCACCCGAGCCGTCACCTCCCTCACCGTCCTGCACACCCGCGACCTCCCCGCCCAGCTCGTCTGACAGCGCCGCGCGCTCCCCGGCCCGGCCGCCGGTGAGTTCACGGGCCGGCGACCGCGGGACACGCCTTCGATGCGCCGCGTTCCCACCGCACCACGCTGTTCGCCATGCCCGCCGGGCACCGCGATGGTGCCCGGCGGCGCACGGCGAACCACCGCCTCTGTCCTCTTTCGACCGTCTTCATCCGGTGACGGCGAAGGAGGACAGCGGATGCTGAACGGCCGGCCGCGAATGCCGGCGCGGCGGGGCGCCGTGGGTGTGCCGGCCCGTGGACCGATGGCCGGGCCGAGAGGCGGCCCACGAGTGCCGGTGTCCGCGGTCCCCCCATTCGCCGAGGACGCCCTCGACCGTGTGCGCCGTCTGGACGGTCACGACGCGGGCGTGGTCGCGGCGATGATGCGTGTGATGTCGCGGCGCTTGGTGCTCGTTCGCGGCAAACGGGTGCTCATCGGCGCGTACCTCGGTGCTTCGCGGCTTCTCGCGCGTCTCGGGGCTCCGCGGCTCGTTCCGCGCCTCAGGCGTCCGCGGCTCCGGCGTCCCGCCTGCCGTCCCTCCTTCCTGCGCGGCCGGGGTCACCACGAGCGACACGGGCGAGGAGGTGGACTCCGCATGCGCGCTGTCACCACCGTAGGAGGCGGTGACGTGGTGCGCACCGGCCGTCAGGCCCCTCATGGTGAGGACGGCGGTCCCGTTCGTCAGGCCGGCCGTGCCCAACACGGCCGTCCCGTCGTAGAAGGTGACCTTCCCCGTCGGCGCCGGCTGCCGGACGGTCGTCCGTGCCGCTCCGCGGGAAGGGACCAGGCTGCCGACCGTGGCCGTGAGCGTCACCGGACCGCCGGCCGCCACCGGATTCGGTGAGACGCTCAGCTTCGTGGACGTCGCGATCTTACGAGGTCTCCGCGCGACCGCCGCGTCATTGGGAGACGATCCGGCAGGGACGGTCGCGATGACGGCGCTGGTGCTGGTGTTGATCACCGACACCGTGCCCGCGTCCATGTTCGAGACGTAGGCACGAGACCCGTCCGGTGTGAGCACCACATTCATCGGACCGACGCCCACGGGGACCGTGGCGATCACCGCACTGATCGCGGTATTGATCACCGACAGGGTGTTGGGGCCGGAATTGGGAATGTAGGCGCGTGCGCCGTCCGGGGAGAGGACCAGCTGGGCGGCGCCACGGACGGCGGGAATCGTGGCGACGATGGCGTTGGTCGCGGTGTCGATCACCCGCACGACATGGTAAGGAAAGCCGCAGAGCACATAGGCCCGGGCGCCGTCCGGGCTGATCGCCACCGGGTGGGGGAAATCATCGACCTGGACGGTGGCGACGACGGCGCCGGCCGCGATATCGATCACCGAAATGGCGGCCGGGTAGAAGCCGTCGACATACGCGCGGGTCCCGTCCGGTGAGATCGCCACCTCTCCCGGACCGTACGCGACCGGGATGGTGCCGATGACGGCGCTGGTCGCGACATCGATCACCTTCACGGCGTTCGTCCGGGATACAGGGACGTAGGCGCGCCGGCCGTCCGGGGTGAACGCCGCCTCGTGGGGCTCGTCGCCGACGGCGACCGTGGCGGCGACCGTGGCGGTCGCGGTATCGATCACCGACACGGTGCCCGAGTTGACGTTGGTGACGTAGACGCGGGTACCGTCCGGGCTCAACGCCAGCCAGACCGGATTCTCACCGACGTGGACGGTGGCGGTGACGCTGTTGGTCGCGGTGTCGATCACTTTCACGGTGTTGGTCCGGGAGCTGGTGACGTAAGCGCGTGTGCCGTCAGGAGAGGTCGCCACCCGCTGCGCACCGGCGCCGACCGGGATGGTGGCGGTGACGGTGTTGGTGGCGGTGTCGATCACCGACACATCGCCCGACCCGGTGTTGACCACGTAGATGGCGTAGGAGAGGTCCGGATCCCGCGTGGCGGCCACGGCCGTCACCGGCGCCGCCCCGACGGCCACAACCACGGTCACCATCGCGGCCACCAGCCGGCGGCGAGCGCGTGACCGCCCCTGCCGGCGAGGCGACCGGCCTGACGCCTCCCCAGCGGGATTTCCCCTGGCCTTCCTGATCGCACTCAGCATGGAGACCCCTCCATCGACATGACACGGGATCCCGTTCTACGTCCGCGTGACATCGCCTCAGCGGACGGCACACCCGCCTTTGTACTGGTGTACGAGAGCTTGACCGTTTCCCTGCCGGATCCCCACCTTCCTCACGGTCCCGCACACCCCAGCCCCCCTCGGCACCCACCGTTTGTTAGCGTGACGGTCGTGGCGGATGCGATGGACGGGGCTCTGGCGTTGCGGGCCGGGACGGCGGAGGACGTGGAGGCGGTGCTGGCGTTCTGGTCCTACGCCGCCGAGGGCACAGATCGGCGCGACAGCGCGCAGGCCGTGCGGCGGCTGATCGAGCGCGACCCCGAGGCGCTGCTGATCGCGGAGCTGGACGGGCGCATGGTTGGCACGGTGATCGCGGGATGGGACGGATGGCGGTGCCACCTGTACCGGCTGGCCGTCGATCCCGCCCACCGCCGCAGAGGCATCGCCCGCGTCCTGCTGGACACCGCTGAGAAGCGCTTCACCGAGTACGGGGGGATGCGCGCCGACGCGATGGTCCTGCATGACAACACGGCGGCCCATCATGCCTGGACCGCCGCCGGTTACCTGCGCCAGCCGCAGTGGGGCCGCTGGGTCAAGCCCTTGTGACCCGGCCGCGCCGCGGTCGCCGCTCCCGCGGCGCGTCGGGTGGGTCATCGACCCGGTTCCCCGCCTCAGCGAACGTGGAGCGGCCCCATAGGTGGTGCCGCCCAAATTTCCGTGCCTAGGATCGAGCGCATGGAAGAACGGCTCGGACTGCGCGAGCGTAAGAAACGCGAGACGCGCCAGCGCATCGCCGACATGGCCATGGGCCTGTTCATGACGCGCGGCTTCGACAACGTGACCGTGGCCGAGGTGGCGCGGGTGGCCGACGTCTCCGTCAACACGGTCTTCAACTACTTCAGGACCAAGGAAGACCTCTTCCTCGACCGCCAGGACCTGTTCGTGGACGCGCCGAGCCGCGTGGTCCGCGAGCGGCGACCGGGCGAGCCTGTGGTCGCCGCCCTCCGCCGCGACTTCATCGAAGCGCTGGACGAGGGCGACTGGCGCAGCGGGCTGAACGAGGGGGCGGAGGTCATGACCCGCCTGATCGGCGCCAGTCCCTCGCTGCAGGCCCGCCTGCGCGAACTGGCCGAGCGCCGGGAGCAGCGCCTCGCCGAGACCCTGGCGGAGGAGACCGACGCCGCCGAGGACGACGTCCGGCCCGGCCTGGTCGCCGCCCAGGTGTGCGCGGTCACCCGGCGCCTCATCGCGGACGGCGTCCGGCGCAAGATGGCCGGCGAGGACCACGACCGGGTCGTCGCCGACGTCCGCGCGCAGGCCGGGCTCGCCTTCGACCTGCTGGAGAAGGGCATCGGCTCCTACGGCGCGCGGTGACCTCACCGGCGGCGCACCCCCTGCCGCCGGTGATCCCCTGTCATGCGCTCGCGTTCCCATCTACGCCGGTCGTTCCCCGCCGGCGTGGAAGGCGATCAGCTGGTGCAGGTGGCGGAGACCGTCAGCCCACTCCAGACGGCGGAGTCGTTCTGGGCGCTGATCGTCAAGATGTAGCGGTGGAAGGCGTCGGAGTAGGTGTCCAGTGAGGTGCCGGTCACGGTCACACCGGCCTTGGGGGTGAAGGCGACGGTGTCGAGCAGCATCGTGGGAGCGTAGGACGGGCACACCAGACGCATCGTCGTGCTGGAGGCAGGCGCGATCGCGGTGTAGTTGGAGACCCCCTTGGTGGTGGCGGCGGAGGCGGGGCCGGCGACGGCCAGCAGCCCTCCGGCGAGGGTGGCGCCGGCGGCGATGGCGCGGAGGCTGTGACGAACCTTCATGACGTTCTCCTCATGACCGTTGATGTCCCTGGACGCGCGCCCGCCGCTTTTCCGGCCGGTCGCCGCGTCCGATGGATCAATGGTGTTCGGGAGGGCTTGGAGGCCGCTTAAGGTCGTCTTGGCCGTACCGCCCCAAGGCCGCCACCACGCTGGGAATCGGCTAAAGCCGCACGTCGTGGGCGCTCGCGGGCGAGCCCAGCCAGGTGGCAAGGGCCTTTTCCAGCGCACCGGCGTCGGCCCGTCCCTGCTCGCCCGCCCAGGCGACGAACCCGTCGGGCCGCAGGAACAGCCCGGTGAGTTCGGGGAGCTCCGCGGCGCCCGCGGCGACCACCGTCAGCCTGTCGAGGTAACCGGCGGCCGGCTCGCGCAGCTCGCCGTTCGGGTCGAGCAGCAGCGCCCTGCCGTCGTGCATGTGGTCGGCGAGACGCGAGCCGTCGGACAGCTCGAAGTCGGGGGCGCTGCGGCCGACGAGGTCGTGATCGCCCGGCAGGTCATAGCGCTGCCAGACGCCGGAGATCTTCTTGGCGAAGTAGGTGGTGCCGGTGACGGTCTCGGCCAGGTCGTTCACGATGTTCCGCAGGGCCCTTGCGTGGGGATCAGGGCGCATCAGCGCCACCTGGGCGCGTGTCCAGTCCAGCACCCAGGCCCCGATCGGGTGCCGTTCGGCGGTGTAGGTGTCGAGCAGGCCCTGCGGCGCCCAGCCGCGCACGGTCGCGGCGAGCTTCCAGCCGAGGTTCACCGCGTCCCCGAGGCCGAGGTTCAGGCCCTGGCCGCCGAACGGCGAGTGCACGTGAGCGGCGTCGCCGGCGAGCAGCACCCGGCCCAGGCGGTAGGTGGTCGCCTGGCGCGCGTTGTCGCTGAACCGGGTGGCGCTCTTGACGGCGGTCACGGTCACCTCGGCCCCGGTGACGTGCCGGATGGCCTCCTGCAGCTCCTCTGAGGTGACCGGGGTGTCGCGGCCGGCGCGGGGAGCGGTGAACTGGACGGTGAGAATGCGCCCCGGGACGGGTCCGTGCGCGTACACGCCGGTGGGGGTGGCGTGCCACCCGGCGCCCAGGGCCTCGGCGCCCTCCATCTCGCCGAGCATCTGGTAAGCGGTGATCTCGGGATCGGTGCCGGGGAAGTCGAACCCGGCGAGCTTCCTGACGGTGCTCCGCCCGCCGTCGCAGCCGGCCAGCCAGCGGCAGCGCACCTTGCCCGCGCTCGTCGACACGGTGACGCCCTCGTCGTCGGCTGCTAGGCCGGTCACCTCGACGCCCCGCCGCACCTCGACGCCGAGCCGCGCGGCGTGCTCGGCGAGAAGGCCCTCGACCTGCTGCTGGTTGACCAGCCCGATCTGGTCGGCCGGGCCGTGCCCGGTGAGGTCGATGTCGGCGGGGTCGAGCCGGTCGCCGTGCAGCATGATGCCGGCGAAGTGCCCGGCGAACCTCGGCGGCGTCCGCGGCGCGGGCGGCCCTCCCGTCCCCCCGGAGGCCGGCGCCCCGGCCCGTTGACGCATGAAGGCGGCGAACTGCTCCAGGTTGCGTTCCTGGGCCTCGCGCAGGACGGGGAGCAGACCGCGCCGGTACAGCGCCTCCACGCTGGGCGTGTTCAGCGCTCCGGCCTTGATCGTGGGGTCCATGCCCTCCAGCCGCTCCACCACCATGGCCGAGACGCCTCCGAGCGCCAGCTCACAGGCCAGCATCAGCCCCACGGGACCGCCTCCGGCGACCACCACGTCCACGTCGTCCGACATACCGCCTCCAGCCCAGATGATTACTGCGAATAGAAACTTACCGTAGCAGTAACTTTCTACCAACTATAGTCACTTGGGTGAGCAGCGACCTCGGACTGCGTGAGCGCAAGAAGCGGGAGACCCGCCGGCTGATCTCGGACGTGGCTTCGGGCCTGTTCATGCTGCGCGGGTTCGACAACGTCACGGTCGCCGAGGTGGCGGAGGCCGCGAACGTCTCGACGAAAACGGTGTTCAACTACTTCCCGCGCAAGGAAGACCTGTTCCTCGACCGCATCCCGGAGGCCGTCGAGCTGATCGAGCGGGCCGTCCGCGAGCGGCCCGAAGGCGTGCCGCCGCTGGCCGCGCTGCGCGGCCTGGCCGACGGGCTCCTGCGAGAAGGCCATCCGCTGGCCGGCATCGGCGAGGGATACCAGCACTTCTGGCAGGTCATCCTGGACTCACCGGCGCTGCGGGCACGGCTCAGGGAGTCGGTGGACGAGCTGGAGAGCCTGGTCGCCACCCTGCTGGCAGAGGCGACCGGCGCCGACGCCGACGATTTCGAGCCCCGGCTCGCGGCCGGGCTGTTCGTCGCCGGTTACCGCGCCGCCTTCGTCGTCAGCGCCCGGAGGATTTTGGCCGGCGAGGACGCGCGGCAGGTCGTCCGCGACCACGCGGCCCTGCTGGAGCGCGCCTTCGACGCCGTCGACCGGGCGGTGGCCGGTCAATGACCGGAAAAGCCAAAGGGCCATCCCCGGAGTCCGGGGATGGCCCTTTCGGGTTCTGCGTGAGCCTGGTGGCTCAGAAGTCCATGTCGCCGCCGCCGGGCATGGCGGGAGCGGCAGGGGTCTTCTCGGGCTTCTCGGCGATGACGGCCTCGGTGGTGAGGAACAGCGCCGCGATGGAGGCGGCGTTCTGCAGCGCCGAGCGGGTGACCTTGGCCGGGTCGATGATGCCGTTGTCCAGCATGTTCACGTACTCGCCGGTCGCGGCGTTGAGGCCGACGCCCGTCTCGAGGTTGCGGACACGCTCGACCACGACGCCGCCTTCGAGGCCGGCGTTGACGGCGATCTGCTTCAGCGGCTCCTCGAGCGCCTTGCGGACGATCGCGGCGCCGGTGGCCTCGTCGTTGAACAGCTCGAGCTTGTCGAACGCCTTGGCGCCCGCCTGGAGCAGGGCCACGCCACCGCCGGGGACGATGCCCTCTTCGACGGCCGCCTTGGCGTTGCGGACGGCGTCCTCGATGCGGTGCTTGCGCTCCTTGAGCTCGACCTCGGTCGCCGCGCCGGCCTTGATGACGGCGACGCCGCCGGCCAGCTTGGCGAGACGCTCCTGGAGCTTCTCGCGGTCGTAGTCGGAGTCGGTGTTCTCGATCTCGGCGCGGATCTGGTTGACCCGGCCGGCGATCTGCTCGGGGTCGCCGGCGCCGTCGACGATGGTCGTCTCGTCCTTGGTGACGATGACCTGACGCGCGCGGCCGAGCAGGTCGAGCGTGGCGGTCTCGAGCTTGAGGCCCACGTCCTCGCTGATCGGCTGGCCACCGGTGAGGATGGCGATGTCGCCGAGCATGGCCTTGCGGCGGTCGCCGAAGCCGGGGGCCTTGACGGCCACGGACTTGAACAGGCCGCGGATCTTGTTGACGACCAGGGTGGCCAGGGCCTCGCCCTCGACGTCCTCAGCGATGATCACCAGGGGCTTGCCGGCCTGCACGACCTTGTCGAGCAGGGGGAGCAGGTCCTTGTTGGCCGACACCTTGGAGTTGACGATGAGAACGTAGGGGTCGTCGAGGACGGCCTCCATGCGCTCAGGGTCGGTCACGAAGTAACCGGAGATGTAACCCTTGTCGAAGCGCATGCCTTCGGTGAGCTCGAGCTCCAGGCCGAAGGCGTTGCTCTCCTCGACGGTGATGACGCCTTCCTTGCCGACCTTGTCCATCGCCTCGGCGATCATCTCGCCGATCTGCGTGTCGCCGGCGGAGATGGAGGCGGTGGAGGCGATCTGCTCCTTGGTCTCCACGTCCTTGGCGATCTTGGACAGCTCTTCGCTGACGCGCTCGACGGCGGCCTCGATGCCCTTCTTCAGGGACATCGGGTTGGCGCCGGCGGCGACGTTGCGCAGGCCCTCGCGAACCAGTGCCTGGGCGAGCACGGTGGCGGTGGTGGTGCCGTCACCCGCGACGTCGTCGGTCTTCTTCGCGACCTCCTTGACGAGCTCGGCCCCGATCTTCTCCCACGGGTCCTCGAGCTCGATCTCCTTGGCGATGGAGACACCGTCGTTGGTGATCGTGGGCGCGCCCCACTTCTTCTCCAGCACGACGTTGCGGCCCTTGGGACCCAAGGTCACCTTGACGGCGTCGGCGAGCTGGTTCATACCGCGCTCGAGACCGCGCCGGGCGTCCTCGTTGAACGCGATCATCTTGGCTGCCATACGGCTAGACCTCCCAGATACAGGGTGGCTTGCATCGGATCGAGCCGACGCCCGCGACGGCATTAGACCCGGGCCCCCACGGCACCTGTCGCCGCGGATCGCCAGGCCCCATCGCCTCGATCCAGGTTTGTCACTCTCGACAGGAGAGTGCCAACGAACTGTTTAGCACTCTACCCGGTCGAGTGCAAGCGACAACCCCTATGACCTGGGCGGCACAAGGATTTCTCAGACCGTATGCCCAATATTTGGCCCGAACGGCCAGGCTGGGCGGTAGGACCATGCAGGGAGACATGAAGGAAGGCCCGGCCCGTCTTGGTGCATGACAGACCGAACCTTCCAACTGCTGGACTGAGAGACTAGTGGATCTTCGTCATCGACCGGACGGACGCCGGTCGCGTCACACAGTGCGCACGGCCTCCGCTTGAGGACCCTTCTGACCCTGTGTGATCTCGAACTCCACTCGTTGACCCTGCTCAAGGGACCGATATCCCTCGGACATGATCGCTGAGTAGTGGACAAACACGTCCTTACCACCGTCTACCGCGATGAAGCCGTAGCCCTTGTCCGCGTTAAACCATTTGACGGTGCCCTGCGCCACTTTCCGACTCCTCTTGCTGGGCTCCGGACCCCGCCCACTCCTCCGCGGGACCCGTGACCTTCAGTGGCGAGACGCATGCGAACTCCTCGGCCACGTCGATCGTCCTCGACCATACCTGTGGCAAGGGTTGAAGCAACAGAGTCAATCAGGAAACTACTACTTGACGTTCGCTCTCAGCGGCACGCCGCCATTTATGCTCGCGTTTAGTTAGTTGACAATTACACTAACGGAGGGCCTAGTAAGCACTTCTATTATGATAGTCAGCCGGCCGTTCAGGGCCCCCGGACATGCGGACGCCCATGCATCCACCTGGGACGCATGGGCGTGGGGCGCCTGCGGAAGGGCGGCGGGTCTCGGGAGGCCGCCCGCCCGCGGGAAGGACGCGAAGTCCGCGGAGGTCAGCCTCCGGCGACGGCGGGGATCACCGAGACGTGCGCCCCCTCAGGAGTGGCGGTGTCGAGCCCCTCCACAAATCGGACATCCTCTTCTCCGACATACACGTTGACAAAACGGCGAATCTTGCCCGTTTCGTCCAGAATACGGGCCCCGATTCCGGGGAAGTCGGCGTCGAGCTTCTGGAGCACCTCGCGAAGGGTCGCCCCCTCACTGCTCACCTCCGACGCTCCGTCGGTGTAGGTACGAAGAATCGTCGGAATCCGCACAGAAACGCTCATTAATCGGGCCCTTTCAGGAGTTGTCGGCGACAGCCGTACGAAATGCGTCGAGCGAGGGACGGATGACCGCGGTGGGCCTCGCTTCCGCGGAGACCGCGTCGAGTGTCTTGAGACCGTCTCCGGTGTTCAGCACCACCGTCTCGGCCTCTGGATCCAGAAGGCCGTTGGCGACCAGTTTGCGGAGCACGCCGACGGTGACGCCGCCGGCGGTCTCGGCGAAGATGCCCTCGGTGCGCGCCAGCAGCCGGATGGCGTCCACCACCTCGGCGTCGGTGACGTCCTCGACCGCGCCGCCCGTGCGGCGGGCGATGTCGAGCACGTAGGGGCCGTCGGCGGGGTTGCCGATGGCGAGCGACTTGGCGATGGTGTCGGGCTTCACCGGCCGCACGATGTCGTGGCCCGCCTTGAACGCCGCCGACACCGGCGAGCAGCCCTGCGCCTGCGCGCCGAAGATCTTGTACGGGCGGTCCTCGACCAGGCCGAGCCGGATCAGCTCCTTGAAGCCCTTGTCGATCTTGGTGAGCTGGGAGCCGGAGGCCACCGGGATGACGATCTGGTCGGGGACGCGCCACCCGAGCTGCTCGGCGATCTCGAAGGC
Organism: Sphaerisporangium sp. NPDC049457; assembly: GCF_055586705.1. Lineage (NCBI taxonomy): Bacteria > Bacillati > Actinomycetota > Actinomycetes > Streptosporangiales > Streptosporangiaceae > Sphaerisporangium > Sphaerisporangium sp. NPDC049457. Next base: position 186,385 of record NZ_JBVJHR010000018.1, read on the forward strand.
CAGGGTCTTGGAGCCCTCGGCGTAGTACGGCCGGAGGTTCACGTTGACGAAGCCCCACTTGTCGCCGAGCGGGTCGCCGATGAGCTCGGAGCAGAACCGGTTGACGTCGTCGTAGGTGCCCTCGATGCCGACCAGGCGGCCGCCGTACACCGAGGCCATGACGATCTTGGCCTCTTCGAGGTCGGACGGGATGAACACGCAGGCGTCCAGCCCCGCGCGCGCCGCCGCGGCCGTCACGGCGCCCGCGAGGTTGCCCGTGGAGGAGCACGACAGGGTGTGGAAGCCGAAGTTGCGGGCGGCCTCCAGCGCGATGGCGACGACCCGGTCCTTGAACGAGTGGGTCGGGTTGCCGGAGTCGTCCTTGACGTGCAGGCTGCGCAGGCCCAGCTCACGGGCCAGGTTGTCGGCCTTGACCAGCTTCGTCCAGCCGGGGGCCAGGTTGGGGCGGGACGCGACGTCGCGGGGCACCGGGAGCAGCCCCCGGTAGCGCCAGATGCTCGTCGGACCCGATTCGATCTGCTCCCGGGTCACCGCACCCTCGGCGGCTGCGGGAGCACTCCAGGCGTAGGCCACTTCGAGTGGCCCGAAACACTCCGCACAGGCGAAGATCGGGCCGAGGTCGTACCTGGTGCCGCATTCGCGGCACGAGAGGGCGACGGCGGGGCCGAAGTCGAGCGCGGTCGGTGTCTCAGCTGTTGCGAGCGCCATGAAGCGAGGCCTTTCCCTCATCTTCGCCCGGACCACCTTGGTCACGGGCCGGAATTGGCACCTGTCCCGGCCGGTCTCACTGGTCTTTGAGTGCCGCGTCGTTCGGCAGACGCGGATGACCACAGCCGGGAGGGTTGCCGGGGCTTCGCAGGGCCGGTCCCTCCACCCCTCTGGATGAGCAATATGAAGTTGTGGTCCCGCTCGTATCACAAGCAGGCCAACAGAACTGTACCTCGCCCATCAGCGCCTCTGGCCGCCCGTCTCACTCTACGAGACATCTGCGCACGTCAGAAGAAACCGCACGAGGTGCGGGCCACATCGGCGGGGACCTCGCGGCGCCGTGCTCGCGCGAGGCCGCAGGCGGCGTAAGGCGCGGTCAGGCGGGCCCGCCGTAGGCGTCGCCGAGCGCGGCCTGGACGTACTTGCGGGCCTGGTGGATGCGCGACTTGGCGGTACCGAGCGGAATGCCTAGCTGCTCGGCCACCTCGTTGTAGTCGAGTTGGCAGATGTCGCGCAGCACCAGGGCCTGGGCCAGATCGGGCTTGTCGGCCTCCAGCGCCTCCATGGCGTCGAGCAGGTCGAGCCGCGACCCGGCGATCACGCTGACCCGGCGCGGGTCGGCCCGCAGGTCGGGCACCTCCTCGGAGGTCTGCTCGGCGGCCCGGCGCTTGAGCGAGCGGTAGGTCGTGCGGGCGCAGTTGATGGTGACGATGTGCAACCAGGTGGAAAAACGCGCCCGTCCCTCGAACCTGCCGATGTTGCGGGCGACCGCCAGGAGCGTATCCTGGCAGGCCTCCTCCGCGTCCTGCTGGTAGGGCAGCAGTCTGGCGCAGTGCCGCAGCACATCCGGCTCGATGCGGCGGAGCAGTTCGCCGAGTGCCCGGTGGTCCTTGGCGGCGGCCGCGCGGGCCAGTTCCTCGGTCGTCTCGTCAAGTGCCATGCCCGAGCCCCTCTCGACCGCCTGTGCCCAGCCCTGACCTGACCACCAACCCATCTTATTGGGAGGGTTAAATTCAATTGATCTGCGGCCACGTGCGCATCACAACGGAGAGAAACGGCGAGGGACGACCGCCAGGGGCGGACGAGGAGTGGTGATGGGCGGATGAACACAGTTCTGCTGGCCTCCAACCGGGGGCCCGTGTCGTTCACGCTCGCCGACGACGGCACGCTGACGATGCGCCGCGGCGGGGGAGGCATGGTCTCCGGCCTGTCGGAGGTCGCCAAGGCCGGCGGGGTGCTGTGGGTGTGCGCCGCGCTGTCCGACGGCGACCGCAGCGCGGTGCGGCTCGCGCCCGGCGGCCGCCTCGACCAGGCCGGCTACGACACCGGCCCGGTGCGCATGCTGGACATACCGCCCGCCACCTTTCACCGCGCGTACAACGCGGTCGCCAACTCGACGCTGTGGTTCGTCAACCACCTGCTGTACGACACCCCGAACTCGCCGCAGTTCGACATGCGCTTCCGCAGAGAGTGGGAGTCCTACCAGGACTACAACGCCGCCTTCGCGCTCGCCCTGGCCGAGGAGGCCCCGCACGGCGCACGGGCGATGATCCAGGACTACCACCTCACCCTCGCCCCCGCGATGCTGCGGGTCGAGCGCCCTGACCTGCGCATCGCCCACTTCTCCCACACCCCCTGGGCGCCGCCGGAGTACTTCTCTCTGCTGCCCGACGACATCGCCGCCGAACTGCTGACCGGCATCCTCGGCGCCGACCAGGCCGGCTTCCTGACGGCGCGCTGGGCGTCGGCGTTCATGGACTGCTGCGAGACGCTGCTCGGCGCCCAGGTCGACCGCGTCCAGCGCACGATCACCTACGAGGGGCGCTCGACGCGCATCGGCGTGCACCCGCTCGGCGTCGACGGCGACGCCCTGTGGGCGCGGGCGCTGGAGCCGGACGTCGAGTCGCACATGATCGCGTTGCGCGAGCGGGTGGGCGACCGCAAGCTCATCGTGCGCATCGACCGCACCGAGCTGTCCAAGAACATCGTCCGCGGCCTGTCGGCGTACCGGCAGTTCCTCGCCGACCATCCCGAGTGGCACCGCAAGGTCGTGCATCTGGCGTTCGCCTACCCCTCGCGGCACGACCTGCCCGAGTACCGCGAGTACACCGCGGCCGTGCAGCGGTGCGCCAAGCAGATCGAGGACGAGTTCGTCGGCGAGGACTGGGATCCGCTGATTTTGAACGTGGACGACGACTACGCTCGCTCGCTCGCCGCCTACCGCATGGCCGACGTGCTGCTGGTGAACCCGATCCGCGACGGCATGAACCTCGTCGCCAAGGAGGGGCCCATCCTCGCGCCCAACTGCGCCCTGGTGCTGTCCAGGGAGGCCGGGGCCGCCGCCGAGCTGGGCGGGGACGCGCTCATGGTGAACCCCTACGACGTCTCGGGAACGGCGAACGCCCTGCACGAGGCGCTGATGCTCCCCGAGGAGGAGCGCGCGAAGCGCGGCGCCCGCCTCCGCGCGGCGGCGACGGCCCTGCCGCCGAGCCGATGGTTCGCCGACCAGCTCGCCGCCCTCGAACACTGACCGGCCCTCGAACACTGACCGGCCCTCGGACGCCGACCGGCCCGCCGTCCTCGAACGCCGGCCAGGGCCACGAGCCGGGACGGCCGCCGCCCGCACGCTGACGTCAGGGCGTCAGGGCGTCAGGGCGTCGGACAGGGCCGCCAGCAGGGCTGCGACGCCCGCGGGCCCCTCCACGACGAGGTCGGCGCGATCGGCGAGAGCGGTCACCTCGGCTGAGGCGCTGCACACCGTCACGCCGGGCAGGCCCGAGAGACGGACGGCCTCGAACGCGGCGAGATCGCCGAGGTCGTCCCCGGCGAACAGCACCGACCGGGCCCCGCGCTCGGCGAGGAACGCGCCGAGGGCGTCCCCCTTGTCCATGCCCGCGGGCCGCAGCTCCAGCACCAGGCGCCCCGGCTCGACCACCATGCCGGTCTCGGCGGCCAGCTTGGCCAGCGGCTCGCGCAGCGCTCTCAGGCTCGTCTCGGGGTGGGCGGCCCTGCGGGTGTGGACGGCGACCGCCCTGCCCTTGTCCTCGATGGTCACCCCGGGTTCCACGCCGTCGCTGACCGGATGACCGAGTGAGGCCAGCAGAGCGGGCAACTCGGCGCGGACGCGCTCGACCCCCGGCGGAGGCGGCGGGGAGCTGAGCTCGCCGCCCTCCCAGCGCTCCAGGCCGTACTGGCCGAGCACCACGAGCCCGGGCACGTCGGCGAGGCCCGGCCCGCCGGGCACCTCGCCGTAGGCGACGGCGGTGGCGGCCGGGCGGCCGGTCACGATGACCACCGCCCCGACCAGGCCGCCGAGGCGCACCAGCGCGGCGGCCGCGTGCGGGTCGACCCGGGCGTCCGCCGGGTCGGGGACGATCGGCGCAAGCGTGCCGTCGAAGTCCAGTCCGACCACGGCGCCCTGAGGATCGGCCTTGATCGCCGCCAATCCGGCTATGTCCGGCAATACATCATGAGTCACGCGTTGAGCACTACCCCACGGATCAAGGGCGCATGCCGAGGCGCCGCGCCGCACGCTCGCGCTGCCGCGAGGCGCGCAGCCGCCGCAGCCGCTTGACCGTGAGCGGGTCGAACGCCATGGCCTCCGGCCGGTCGATGAGCCGGCCCAGCAGCTGGTAGTAGCGCGTCGAGGAGATGTCGAAGGCGTCGCGGATGGCCTGCTCCTTGGCGCCCGCGTAACGCCACCACTGCCGTTCGAAGGCCAGCAGCTCGCGCTCGCGCTCGGTCAGCCCGCCCTGAGCCGGGGGGACGGAGGATTCCTCGGGGTCGCTGTCACCACGATCGGGTGCGGTGTCCATGATGTCCTCCTCGGTCGGGTACACGGGAGACGTGGACGGCGGGCCGGGCAGGGGAGATGCGACGGGCACCCGGGCGACGCGACCCTGAGCCACGACACGCGCGTGCGGCCCGTGGCAATCGTAGTCGGGAATTCGCGGCTGTTCATGACACTTCGGGAGACCCGGTCGGCCTGGATCAACGAAGCGCCGACACGCCTCCACGACCGCCGAACCCTCATAACGGCCGTATCAGGGCAGAACCATGCGCCATCCGCCCGGCCGGACACGGAGATCGACAAGGTTGCCGCCGTCTGCGGATGCGCCCCTATGACACCGCGTTCCAACGACGTACAGTCACCAGTTGTGACCTCTGTCATCACGCTTCTCACTGACTATGGCCTGGAAGACGGCTTCGTGGGCTCCTGCCACGGGGTGATCATGAGCATCGCCCCGCAGGCACGGGTCATCGACGTCTGTCACCTGGTCCCGGCCGGCGACATCCGGCGCGGTGCCGCGATCCTCGCCCAGACGCTGCCATATCTGCCCGCCGGCGTGCACGTCGGCGCCGTCGACCCCGCCACGGCCAGCGCCCGGCGATCGGTCGTCGTGGAGGCCGGCGACCGCGTGTTCATCGGCCCCGACAACGGCCTGCTCTCGTGGGCGCTGATGGCGGCGGGAGGCGCCCAGGTGGCCTACGAGATATCGAACAGAAGGCTGTTCCTCAACCCGGTCTCGCCGGCCTTCCCCGGCCGCGACATCTACGCCCCCGTGGCGGCGCGGCTGTGCGCGGGACACAAGATCACGGATGTCGGCCCCGAGATCCCCCTCGACCGCCTTCTCTCGCTGCCGGCGCCGACGGCGCGGCTGGGCGAGGGGGCGGCCGACGGCGAGGTCCTCTCGCTGGACCGCTACGGCAACGTGCAACTCTCCGTGACCGCCGAAGATCTGGAGTCGATCGGCGTCCGCGTCGGCGACACGCTGGCGGTGTCCATGGGCAGACGGCAGATCACGATCCCGTTCCGCGACACCTTCGCCGCCGTGCCGCGGGACGCCCTGGTCGCGTTCGTCGACTCGGCCGGTCGCATCACCTTCGCGGTGCGGTCGGGCGACGCCGCCGAACGGCTCGGCCTGCCGCCCGGCGCCCACGTGCGGCTGGCACGGGCGGGCGAGGTCTGACCGATCGCGGCGCCTTCTCCGCGATCATTGCCATCCGCTGACGTTCACCACCCTCGGGCGGCGACGGCCGCCGCGCCCGCCGTGACGCAGAAACCCTCCACGGACGAACCGTGGAGGGTTTCTCCGCACGCGCGGGGCGAAAGCCCGGAGGCTAGGACGCGTGGATGATGTCGTACGCCTCGGCGAAGTGGCAGGCGCTGAGGTGCCCGCCCGCGCGCATCTCCAGCGCCGGCTCCTGCTCGGCGCAGATGTCCTGCGCCTTCCAGCACCGGGTGCGGAAGCGGCAGCCCGAGGGCGGGTCGGCCGGGGACGGCGGGTCGCCCTGCAGGATGATCCGCTCGCGGGTCTCGCGTCCCTCGGGGTCGGGGACGGGCACCGCCGACAGCAGGGCCTGGGTGTACGGGTGGGCAGGCCGCTCGTAGATCTCCTCGTCCTTGCCCAGCTCCACGATCTTGCCCAGGTACATCACCGCGACGCGGTCGGAGATGTGCCGGACGACCGACAGGTCGTGGGCGATGAAGATGTAGGCGAGGTTGAACTCGCTCTGGAGCCGCTCCAGCAGGTTCATCACCTGCGCCTGGATCGACACATCGAGCGCCGAGACCGGCTCGTCGCAGATGATGATCTCAGGCTGCAGCGCCAGGCCCCGGGCGATGCCGATGCGCTGCCGCTGGCCGCCGGAGAACTGGTGCGGATACCGGTTGATGTGCTCGGGGTTGAGGCCGACCACTTCCAGCAGTTCCTGCACCTTCCTGCGGCGGTCGCCCTTGGGCGCCACCTCGGAGTGGATCTCGAACGGCTCGCCGATGATGTCGCCGACCGTCATGCGGGGGTTCAGCGAGGTGTAGGGGTCCTGCATGACCATCTGGATGTTGCGGCGCATCCGCTTGAGGTCTCCCCCGCGCGACCGCGCCATGTCGGTCCCGTTGATCTTCACCTCGCCCGAGGTGGGACGCTCCAGGGCCATGAGGAGCTTGGCGAGCGTGGACTTGCCGCAGCCCGACTCGCCCACGACGCCGAGCGTCTCGCCGCGGTGCAGGTCGAAGGAGACTCCGTCCACCGCCTTGATCGCGCCGATCTGGCGCTTGAGAACGATGCCCTGGGTCAGCGGAAAGTGCTTGACCAGGTCACGAACCTCGAGGATCCGCTCACCCGAGGGTGCCATCGAGGACCTCCCGGTAGTAGTGGCAGGCGCTTCCGCGCGTCCCGCTGATCTCGTACAGCGGAGGCACGTCGGTCACACAGTTGTCGCGACGGTACGGGCAGCGGGGGTGGAAGGCACAGCCCGAAGGCATGTTGAGCAGGTTCGGCGGAAGCCCCTTGATGGCGTAGAGCTCCTGGCCCTTCATGTCGACCCGGGGGATCGAGTCGAGCAGGCCCTTGGAGTAGGGGTGCGCCGGGTTCTTGTACAGGTCGTGGACCGGAGCGTCCTCCACGATGCGCCCCGCGTACATGACGGCGATCTTGTCGGCCACGTCCGCGACCACGCCGAGGTCGTGGGTGATCAGGATCAGGCCCATGTTGCTCTCGCGCTGCAGCTCGGCGAGCAGCTCCATGATCTGGGCCTGCACCGTCACGTCCAGCGCGGTCGTCGGCTCGTCCGCGATCAGCACCTCGGGGTCCAGCGCGATCGACATCGCGATCATGATGCGCTGGCGCATGCCGCCGGAGAACTGGTGGGGGTAGTCGTTGACCCGCTGCTTGGCGGCGGGGATGCGGACGCGGTCCATCAGCTCGACGGCCTTCTTCATGCCGTCGCGCTTGGACATGCCGCGGTGGACGCGGAACATCTCGCTGATCTGCCAGCCCACGGTGAACACCGGGTTCAGCGCGGAAAGCGCGTCCTGGAAGATCATCGCGATGCGCTGGCCGCGGATCTGGCTGCGGGCCTGGTCGGAGAGCTTGAGCATGTCGGTGCCGCGGAAGCGGACCTCGCCCTTGGGGATGCGGGCCGGTGGCATGTCGAGGATGCCCATGATGGCCTGGGCGGTCACCGACTTGCCCGAGCCCGACTCGCCCAGCACGGCCAGGGACTCCCCTGCGTTCACCGTGTAGCTCACGCCGTTGACGGCCCGCACGACGCCCTGCCGCGTGTTGAACTCCACGTGCAGGTTGTCCACGACGAGCAGAGGCTCGTGTGCGGCGTTCGTCTCCAAGGAGTGCGTGTCGATTGACGGGTTAATCACCTTCGGTGCCCTCTCCTACCGCAGCTTCGGGTCTAGCGCGTCACGGACCGCGTCACCCAGCATGACGACGCTGAGGATGGTCAGGCTGAGGAACAGCGCCGGGAACAGCAGTGGAAGCGGCGCCTCCAGGAAGCGGTTGCGCGCGTCCGCGATCATCAGGCCCCAGGAGATCTGCGGCGACTGGATGCCCACGCCCAGGAAGGACAGAGCGGCCTCGGCGGCGATGAACGCCCCGAGGTTGATCGTGGACACCACGATGACCGGCGCGACGGCGTTCGGCAGGATGTGCCGGAGCATGATCCGCCCAGGGCCGGCGCCGAGGGCGCGGGCCGCCACCACGTAGTCCTGGTGCTTGGCCGTGATGACCGCCGCGCGCATGATGCGCAGGATCATCGGCCAGGCGAGCAGCGACAGGGCGAGCACGACGCTGCCGATGCCCGCGTTGTCGCGTCCGATGACCGCCAGGATCAGCAGGGCGCCGAGGATGGAGGGGATCGCGAAGAAGATCTCGGCGACGCGCGAGAGCAGCACGTCGACCCAGCGGCCGTAGAAGCCGCCGAGCAGGCCCAGCGCACCGCCGAGGACGGCGGTGAGAATGGCGCTGACGAACCCGACGATGATGGAGACCCTGGCGCCCCAGATGACCCGGGAGTAGACGTCACACCCGAGGTTGTCGGTGCCGAACCAGTGCTCGCCGGTGATGCCCTTGCGCGCCTGCGCGAGGGAACAGGTCGAGGGGTCCACCCCGACGGTGTCGAACAGCGACGGGAACGCCGAGATGGCGACGAGCAGCACCAGCATGGCGGCGCCGATGATGAACACCGGGTTGCGCCGCAGGTCGTACCACGCGTCCGACCACAGGCTCGCCGGCTTGCTCTCCTTGGCCGGTCCGGCGGGTTGCGACGGAGCCAGCGAAGGAATGGTGTCGTTACTCATAGCGGATCCTGGGGTCGAGGACGGCGTACAGGAGGTCGACGACGAGGTTGGCCACGATGTAGATCAGGACCAGGACCGTCACGATGCCCACCACGACTGAGTTCTCGCGCAGGTACACCGACTGGAAGAGCTGCTGACCGATGCCCGGCAGGTTGAAGATCGTCTCGGTGATCACCGCGCCGCCCATCAGCGTGCCGAGGTCGGCGCCCAGATAGGTCACCAGCGGGATCAGCGAGTTGCGCAGCGCGTGCCGCGCGAGCACCCTTCGTCTCGGCATCCCCTTGGCGATGGCCGTGCGGACGTAGTCCGCGCGCAGCGTCTCCATCAGGCTCGTCCGGGTGAGCCGGGTGAGATAGGCGATGGAGATCATGGCGAGGACGAACCCGGGCAGCAGATAGCTGCGGATCCCGTCCTGGACGCCCGCCACGGGGAAGAAGTCGATGCCCGTGGACTGCTTGAGCTTGACGCCGAGCACCAGCTGGAGGACGAAGCCGCTGACCAGCGTGGGGATGGAGACCATCAGCAGGGTGACGGCCAAGATGGCCTTGTCCTCCCACCTGCCGCGGCGGAGCGCCGCCCACAGGCCGAGCCCGATGCCGATGATCGCCTCGAAGATCAGTGCGGCGATGGCCAGCTTGAAGGTGACCTGGAACTTGCCCTCGAAGATGGTGGAGACCGGCAGCCCGCGGAAGGTGGTGCCGAAATTCCCGCTCACGATGTCACGGAGGTAATAGCCGTACCGGACGATGAGTGGGTCGTTGAGGTGGAACTGCTCCCGGAGTGCCGCCGCGAACACCGGGTCGACGCGCTTTTCGCCCGCCAGCGCCTGCAGGGGGTCACCCGGCAGCGCGTAGACGATGGCGAAGATGAGGAACGTGGTGCCCAACAGCACAGGGATCGCCTGGAGAAGGCGCCTGATGACGTAGCGGCCCATCTAATCTCCCGATCATTACAAAGGGCAGCCCGCCGCAACCAACAGAGCTGCCCTCGTGGGTGTCGCCCACTCCGGGTGGTTCAGGGTACCTAACCACCCGGAGTGGTTGACGTCAGGCCTTCTCTACGTTGAAGAGGTCGATGCGCTCGAACGGGTCGATCTTGACGTTCTTCACGTGCTGCGAGTATGCGCCGTTCGTCTGGTAGAAGTACACAGGGATGTACGGGAGCTCCTTGAGCACCAGGTCATCGGCCTGCTGGTAGAACTTCACGCCCTCGTCGAGGGTCTTGGCGGCGTCGCCCTGGGTGACCAGGTCGTCGAACTCCTTGCTCTTGTAGCCCGAGTAGTTCGAGCTGCCGCCCGAGCCGAACTGCGGACGCAGGTAGTTCTCCGGCGACGGATAGTCCATGATCCACGCCATGCGGAACGCGCCGTTCCACTTCTTGTTGCCGAGGTCCTCCAGGATGGTGGCGAACTTCTCGACCGGCTTCGGCGTCACCTCGACGCCGAGGTTGGTGCGCAGGTTGTTGGCGACGGCCTCGATCCACTCCTTGTGGCCGCCGTCACCGTTGTAGCCGATCTCGATGGTGCCGGCCTTGGGGCCACCGGCCGACTCGAACAGGGCCTTCGCCTTGGCCGGGTCGTAGGTGCAGGCCTCGCCGCAGGCGCCCTGGCGGTAGCCGGAGACGACGGGGCTGATGAAGTCGTCGGCCGGGACGCGGGTGCCGGAGAAGACCGTCTCGGTGATCGTCTTGCGGTCGATCGCCATGGAGATGGCCTTGCGGATGTCGGCGTTCTTGGCGTAGTCGGAACCGTTCTTGATCGGGAAGCCGATGTAGCCGATGCCGGACGACGGCTGCTCGATGTAGCGGTCGCCGAACTCCTGCTTGGCGGTGGAGATGGCCTCCGGCGGCAGCTGGTCCATGATGTCCAGGTTGCCGGCGCGCAGGTCGTTGAACGCGGTGCTCAGGTCGGTGTAGATCTTGAAGTCGACCGCGTCGATCTTGGCCTTGCCCTCCTTGAAGTCGTCGTTACGGACCAGGGAGATGGTCTGGTCCGAGCCGCGCTTCCAGGGCTTGGAGATCTTGAACGGGCCGTTGCCGACCGGGTTGCCGCCGAAGTCCGCCTTCAGCTTGCCCTCGGACTCGAAAGCCGACTTGGGGAGGGGGTAGAACGCCGTGTAGCCCAGCATCGTCGGGAAGCCGGAGAACGGGTTCTTGAGCTCGACGGTGAAGGTCTTGTCGTCGACGACCTTCAGACCCGTGAGGGTCGTGGCGGTCGGGGTCTTGCCCTCGCCCGGGTTCATCTCGTCGTAGCCGACGATGCTGCCGAAGAAGTAGTTGCCTTCCTGGGCGTTGGCGCCGTTGGCCGTGAAGTTCCAGGAGTCGACGAAGTTCTGGGCGGTGACAGGCTCACCGTTGTGCCACTTGTAGCCGTCCTTGAGCTTGATCGTCCACGTGGTGGAATCCGGCGACTCAATGGACTCGGCGACCCGGTTGTAGGGCTTCTTGTCCGCGTCATAGTCGACGAGACCGACGAAAAGCGCGTTCAGCACTTCGGCGCCGCTGGTCTCTGTGGTGTTGCCCGGGATGAGGTCGTGCTGTGGTTCAGCAATCTCGACCTTGACCGCGCCTGCGTCGCCGGCGGCGCTGGAGCTTGAACCGGTGGTGCCGCCGCTGCCGCCGCACGCCGCAACCGCGAGCGCCAGCAGTGCGGTTCCGGCGACGATCTGTGCGCCCTTGGTCACACGCATCGTGGATTAATCCTCCCTCTAAGGTGGGCGTCGGGACTGAGCCGCTCATGTCGGGCACGCCTCCCAGGGGATCCATCCCTGGAGTTCGCGGACATGGTCAAATCAGTTGACGCCCTGCCAGACGACCGCGAGCATTCCTCACTACTTCTCACCAGCGAGTCTCTGGCGCATTGCAGTTCGGTCACACGTGTCCCTGCCGGACGTCACACGCATACCAACAAGCCTGTTAACAATGCCTTGTTACGGCATAAAGCCGTCACCAAGGTACACAGACCCGCAGCAGATCGCACACTCGACCTGCGCGGAGTTTCCCCGCATACGGGTCGGCGAGCTGCGGCGATGCGCCCCGGCGCCCCTACCGGGCGAGGCCCGACCGGCCGGGGTTGCCATCATGTGTGATCAAACGGGACCGCAGGCGCCTCATCCACCGGCATCCAATAGAGTCCATGCCATGAGTCAGCCGGAATCCGCTGTCGCGGACTCCCGGGCGGGCGACCGGGCGGGCGGCACCTCTCCCAACGGGAAGGAATCGCTGTCCGCGCTCGCCGAGCGCCACGGGTTGCGACGCGCCATCGCGCGTCCCAGTCTGCCCGTTTACCTGCGCCAACTGTGGGACAGGCGGCACTTCGTCCTCACGTACGCCACGTCGCGGAACGTCTCGAAGTACTCCGACTCGGCGCTCGGCCAGCTCTGGCAGGTGCTGACGCCGCTGCTGAACGCCGCCGTCTACTTCCTCATGTTCGGCGTGATCCTGGGGCAGAAGAAGGACATCACCAACTACACCGCGTTCCTCATCACCGGTGTGTTCGTCTACTCCTACACCCAGCGGTCGATCACCGGCGGCGCGAAGTCCATCTCGGGGAACCTCTCGCTCATCAGGGCGCTGCACTTCCCCCGGGCCGCGCTCCCCTTGGCCTACACCATCCAGGAGTTCCAGCAGCTCGCCATCTCGATGGGCGTGCTGTCCGTCATCGTGCTCGTCACGGATGAGCCGCTCACCTGGATGTGGCTGCTGATCCCCTTCGTCCTGCTGCTGCAGACGATCTTCAATGTCGGGATGAGCCTGCTCCTCGCACGCGTCGGAGCCTTCGTCCGCGACATGAACCAACTGCTCCCGTTCATCCTGCGCACCTGGCTGTACACCTCCGGCGTGTTCTTCAGCATCCCCGAGAAGATGAAGGGCAACCCCGAGTGGGCACGCTTCCTGCTCGAGTTCAACCCTCCTTCGGTCTTCATCGACCTCATGCGCCACCTGCTGATGCGCACCTACGCCCAGGACCTCGACGCGCAGCAGATCCCGCACAGCAGCCTGCCCCAACTGTGGCTATACGCTGGCTTCTGGGCCGCGGTCGCGCTGATCGGCGGCTTCTGGTACTTCTGGCGGGCCGAGGAGAGGTATGGCCGTGGCTGAGCTGACCAAGGAGCCGTCCCAGATGGCCCATCCCCAGGACGAGACGCCCGAGGCCGGCCAGGCCGCCCCCGCCGAGGCGACCCCGCTCGGCACGCCCACGGTCATCGTGGACGACCTGCACATCGTCTACCGCGTGTACGGCGCGGCCAGCGAGGCCGAGAAGGGCAACGCCGCCAACGCCCTCATGCGCATCGTGCGCCGCCAGGGCAGGCCGCAGATGAAGGAGGTCCACGCCGTCAAGGGCGTCTCCTTCGTCGCCCGCCACGGCGACGCCATCGGCATCATCGGCCGCAACGGCTCGGGCAAGTCGACGCTGCTGCGCGCCATCGCCGGCCTGCTGCCGCCGCACAAGGGCTCGGTCTACACCAACGGCCAGCCGTCGCTGCTCGGCGTGAACGCCGCGCTGATGAAAGAGCTCACCGGCGAGCGCAATGTCGTGCTCGGCTGCTACGCCATGGGCATGACGCCCGCCCAGGTCAAAGAGAAGTACGACGAGATCGTCGAGTTCTCGGGCATCGGCGAGTTCGTCCAGTTCCCCATGTCGACGTACTCCTCCGGCATGGGCGCGCGGCTGCGCTTCGCCATCGCCTCGGCCAAGTCCCACAACGTCCTGCTGATCGACGAGGCGCTCGCCACCGGCGACCGCGACTTCAAGCGCAAGAGCCAAGAGCGCATCCACCAGATGCGCGAGGAGGCCGGCACGGTGTTCCTCGTCGCCCACAACCTCGACGTGATCGAAGAGACCTGCAACCGCGTCATCTGGCTGCACAAGGGCAAGATCAAGATGGACGGCGACCCGGCGACGGTCCTCTCCGCCTACAACTCCTGAAGCGGCCGCCCGGGCTCGTCTCCCGGACGCGACCGCCGCTCTTCCCGAACGCCGCGTGAAGGCGCCCTCACGGCTCTGTGAGGGCGCCTTCACGGCTTGGGGGGTCACGGGTGCGCCACCCCCGCGCCGCCGCGAGGCGCTGATCGTCCGGGGCCCGCGGCAGGGGGCAAGATGGGGAGGTCCGGAACGTCCTTCCTTCGGAGGTCCATCGTGGTCGACCAGCCACCGATTCCCTATGACCACCTGCCCGAGGTCCCCTCGCTGACCGTCGAGAGCGACGACGTCCGCGACGGCGAGCGCCTCTCCGACGCCCACGTGTTCGACGGCTGGGGCATGTCGGGGCAGAACATCTCGCCGCACCTGCGCTGGTCGGGCGCGCCCGAGGGCACCAGGAGCTTCGCGGTCACCTGCTACGACCCCGACGCGCCGACCACCAGCGGCTTCTGGCACTGGCTGGTGTTCGACATCCCCGCGAGCGTGACCGAGCTTCCCGCCGGCGCGGGCACCGGCGAGCACAAGGGGCTTCCCGAGGGCGCCGCCCACGGCCGCAACGACTACGGCCTGCGCGGGTACGGCGGCGCCGCGCCGCCGCCCGGCGCCCCGCACCGCTACCTGTTCGCCGTGCACGCCCTGGGCGTGGACAGGCTCGGGGTCGACGAGGACGCCTCGCCCGCGGTCGTGGGCTTCAACATCGTGGCCAACACCCTGGCGCGCGGCTACATCGCCCCCGTCTACCAGACCTGACGGCACCGGAGCGCATCCGAGTGCGTGCCGGGACGGATGCGGCTAGACCGTACAGAAGTCCGGACACGCCAGGTGAATCTGCTGACACCTCCTCCGCGATTCCACTATGATTCGAACGAAGATTCGATCCGAGGGATACCGTGATGGAGTGGGGGTGCGGGGTGCGAGAGCTGGCGAACGCGATCGATAACCTGTCCGCCGAAGACCCGTCGGACATTCCACGGGGCATGCTCGCCGAGCAGCTCATCGAGCTGCACTGGCAGATGGCCCGCCTGCAGGCCCAGATCGCCCGCCGCACCTACGTGCGCGCTCCGGCGTCCGACGCCTGACGACCGTCCGTCCGCCGCCTGGCGCGGCCAGAACCGAAAGCACGTCCGCTCGTTCGTTCGAGCCCGGCACTTCCCCATCTGTTCGAAGACACAGCTCCGTTCGAAGACACCTCCGGCCGGCGCCCCTCGCGGGCGCCGGCCGGCCGGTCAGCGGAGCATGAGCTCCTCGTCCGCCTCCCGGCCCGGCCCCTTCCCGTCCAACTCCCCGCCGAGGCTCTTGCCGCCCACCTCGCCGGCCGGCGGCCGCTCCTCACCGGTCCCCGCCGCGTCGAAGGGGAACCGGTCGGCGAAGGCGGGGCGAAGGTCGCTCAGCCACACCGCCTCGGGGTCGTAGTGCGCGAAGAACGGCCGTCCGACCAGCTCAGGGTCGCGCGCCTGGATGAGGTGGAGGACGAACACAGGCTGGCCCGCCACCTCGGCGACCCCGTCGACGCACACCTTTCCCGGCGTCGACGACATGGACGGGCCGCGCACCGTGCGGCACAGGCCCGACACGTCGGCGTAGGCGTCCCGGAAGATCTCGTACGCCCGGGCCAGCGGCACCGCGAAGTAGTCCTGCGGGCCGGTGTCGCGTTCGACGAACATGTAGTAGGGCACCATGCCCAGGGCGTGCTGCCTGCGCCACATCTCGGTCCAGGCGCCCGGGTCGTCGTTGATGGTGCGGATGAGCGGCGCCTGCGTGCGGATCACCGCGCCGGTGTCCCTGATCGCCCGCACGGCCGCCTGGACGAGGTCGGAGTCCAGCTCCCGCCGGTGGGAGAAGTGCGCCATGAAGGCGAGGTTCCTGCCCGACTCGACCACGGAGGAGAACAGGCGCAGCGTGTCGGCGGCGTCCGGGTCGGTGACGAAGCGGCCCGGCCAGTACGCCAGCGACTTGGTGCCGATGCGGATCGACTCCAGCTGGTCGAGGGCGAGCAGCGGCTCGATGTAGCGTCTGAGCACGCCGGCGCTCATGATCATCGGGTCGCCGCCGGTGAACAGCACGCTGGTGACCTCGGGGTGGTCGCGCACATAGCGGACCAGAGACTGGGCGTCGTCCGAGGCCATCTTCAGGTCGGGCTCGCCGACGAACTGGGCCCAGCGGAAGCAGTAGGTGCAGTACGCGTGGCACGTCTGCCCCTGCTTGGGGAAGAAGAGCACGGTCTCTGGATATTTGTGCTGCATGCCGGGCGACGGTTCGCCGCCGACCTTGGGCATGTTGAGCTCCATCTGCCCGGCCGGATGCGGGTTCAGCCGCATGCGCACGGCGCGGACGATCGACTGGAGCTCCTCCCGAGGCGCGTCGGCCCGCAGCAGCCCGGCGATCTGGGACACGTCATCGGCGGGGAGCATGTCCTCCTGGGGGAAGACCAGCCGGTAGATCGGGTCATCGGGGATGTCGGACCAGTCGATCAGCTCGTCGACGACGTACGGGTTGGTCCGGAACGGCAGGACCGTCGCCACCGCGCGGACGCGCAGGCGCGTCTCGGCGTCTAGGTGGGCCCGTTTGAGCAGATCGTCCAGATGCTTGGCCGTGTAGGCCTTGAACCCTCGTGTACCGGTCTGTGTCAGGGTCACGCGAGATTTTCCTCTCTTTGGGGCTCTCCGGTAAACCTGATGCGCCTGTTAAGCGTCTCGCACTTTTCTGTACGGACGCGCCAACGTGTCGGCTCGGTTCCGCCCGACCGAAAAGCCTGGGCAAAACCTTCCGCATATCGCGACATATCTTGAGTTGGGCTACTCTGGGGGAGGTGAGCTCTCTTACGCCTTTCGAGTCAGGCGACACCGCACAGCGCGCCTCGGACGCCGACCGCGATCGCGTCGCCGCGATCCTCGGCGAGGCCATGGCCACCGGCCGCCTCACCAGCGTCGAACACGCCGACCGGCTGGAAGCGGCCTACACGGCCGTCACCCTCGGCGACCTCGTCCCCATCACGCGCGACCTGCCGCCCGCGCTCGGCGCGCCCACCTCGGGCTTCAGCGCCGAGCACCAGGACGTCGCGGCCGTGTTCAGCAAGGTGATCCGCAGCGGCCGGTGGGTCGCCGGACGGCACACCACGCTGCGCTCGACCTTCGGGGCGCTGATCATCGACCTCTCCGACGCCGTCCTGCCCGGGCGCGAGATCACCCTGGAGCTCAACTCGTTCTGCGGGAAGCTGATCGTGCGCGTCCCGGACAACGCGCGGGTCATCGACGAGGGCAGCGCCATCTTCGCCAAGCGCCACGTCTCCGGCGGCGCGCAGGGAAGCGAGCAGGGCGGCGACCCGAACGGGCCGCTCATCCGCGTGACGGGCCGCGCCATGTTCGGCAAGGTCGTGGTCTCCCGCGGCGCCGCCGACTGGCACTGGCCCTGGCGCAACCACTGATCCCACCTCCAGCGCATCCCGCTCGAAGCACGCCCGCACCGGCCAGGCGCACGCCTTCCTTACCCGGCCGGAAGACGCCCTCCCCTTACCCTGACCGGGACACGCCCCCTCACCCGCCGGCAGCACGGCTCCGCGCGAAGCAAAAGCACGGCTTTCCCCACGGAAGTGTGCGAACGCGCCGCGTGGACGGGGGCCGACCACCCCGCCCGGCCACCTACGATGCGGGACACACACTCATTCCGTACGAGGTGACCGCTTGGACGGCATTCCGCCGATAGCCCTTGACGCCATGGGAGGCGACAACGCCCCTGGCGAGATCGTGGCGGGAGCCGTGCGGGCCGTTCGCGAACACGGCGTCCCCATCGTCCTGGTCGGCGCGCCCCGGCCGATCGCCGAGATTCTGGCCGGGCACGGCGCGGTCGGCGAGATCCCCATCGTGCGGGCCGAGGAGGCCCTCACGATGGAAGAGGGCGCCCTGGCCAGCCTGCGACGGCCCCGGTCCAGCATCGCCCTCGCCTGCCACCTGGTCCGGCGCGGCGACGCCTCGGCGGTCGTCTCCGCGGGCTCCACGGCGGGCGTGGTGGCGACCGGCAAGCTGCGGCTGCGCGCCCAGCAGGGCCTGCTGCGTCCCGCGATCGCCGTCCCGTTGCCGACCCGCCCGCACCCCACCGTGCTGCTGGACGCCGGCGCCACCGCCGACGCCAAGCCCGAGATCCTCGTCCAGTTCGCCCACCTCGGCGTCGCGTACGCCGAGACCGCGCTCAACCTGGTCGCGCCGCGCGTCGGACTGCTCACGATCGGCGGCGAGCCGGGCAAGGGCAACAAGCTCACCAAACGGACCCACGAACTGCTCGCGACCGTCCCGGGCATGAACTTCACCGGCAACGTGGAGGGCCACGACCTGCTCGGCGGCGGGGTCGACGTCATCGTCACCGACGGGTTCACCGGCAACGTGGCGCTCAAGACGATGGAGGGCGCCGTCCGCTACGCCTTCACCGAGCTGCGCGAGACGCTCGAAAGCGGCCGGCTCGCCCGTCTGGCGGCGGGCCTGCAGCGCGGCCGGCTCCGCGACCTGCGCGCGCGGCTGGACCCTGAGGCGTACGGCGGCGCGGTGCTGCTCGGGCTGAACGGCACCGTGGTCATCGCGCACGGTTCCTCGACGGCCAAGGGCATCGCCGCGGCCTGCGTGCTCGCCGCCACGCTGGCCCGCCAGGGCACCGTGGCCCGCGTGGGCGACCGCATCGCGGCCACCCAGCGCTCCCACCGCCTCTGGTGACCGAGTACACCTAGCCCCGCCGCACGCGGCCGAACGCCTGGCGGGACGACCATGCCGACCGGATGCGATGACGAACCGGCCGGACGGTCACTAGGGTCGCACCGACCCCTCAAGCACCCCAGACCGCTGTGACACCGTTGTCCACAGGCACCGGACAACCATTCTCGGCGCCTGATGATCAGCGGATATCCTTGTCGCATGACCGACCCGCAGCTCGTGCTCACCGAGCGGGTCCAGCAAGCGCTGGGCGCCGCCTTCGGCTCGGAGTACGCAGGCGCCGACCCGCTGATCCGGCCCTCCCAGTTCGCCGACTACCAGGCGAACGTGGCACTGAGCCTGGCCAAGCGGCTGCGACGCGCGCCGCGGGAGGTCGCCCAGGCCATCGCCGACGCCCTCGACGCGGGCGATGTCTTCTCCAAGGTCGAGGTCAGCGGCCCCGGCTTCCTTAACATCACCCTCAACGACGGGTGGATCGCCTCCCAGGCCCTGCGCGCGCTCGAAGACCCGCGCAGCGGCGTCGGGCTCACCACGCCTCCGCAGACCGTCGTCGTCGACTACTCCGCGCCCAACGCCGCAAAAGAGATGCACGTCGGCCACCTGCGCACCACCATCGTGGGCGACTCGCTGGTGCGCATGCTCGAACATCTCGGCAACCGGGCGATCCGGCAGAACCACCTCGGCGACTGGGGCACGCCCTTCGGCATGCTCATCGAGCACCTGCTCGACATCGGCGAGTCCAACGCCATCGCCCAGCTCGAAGCCGGCGGCACCAACGAGTACTACCAGGCGGCCCGCGCCAAGTTCGACGCCGACGCCGACTTCAAAGAGCGCTCGCGGCGGCGGGTGGCGACCCTGCAGGGCAGAGATCCCGAGACCATCCGGCTCTGGCACCTGTTCATGGAAGCCACGATCCGCTACTTCAACAAGGTCTACGACACGCTCGCCGTCACGCTCACCGACGACGACATCGCCGGCGAGAGCACCTACAACCCGATGCTCGCCGAGGTCTGCGCCGATCTCGAGGCGTCCGGGGTCGCGGTGATCAGCGAGGGCGCCCTGTGCGTCTTCCCGCCCGGCTTCACCGGCAGCGACGACCGGCCGCTCCCGCTGATCATCCGTAAGAGCGACGGCGGCTACGGCTACGCGACGACCGACATGGCCGCCATCCACTACCGCGTGCGCGACCTCAAGGCCGATCGCATCCTCTACGTCGTGGGCGCCGATCAGGCGCTGCACTTCCAGATGGTCTTCGCCTCGGCCCGCATGGCCGGTTACCTCAGCGACGACGTCTCGGCCGAGCACGTGCAGATCGGCATGATGCTGGGCGCGGACGGCCGCCGGTTCCGCACGCGCAGCGGCGAGTCGGTCAAGCTCACCGACCTCCTCGACGAGGCCGTCGAACGCGCCTCCGCCGCCATCGCCGAGCGGGGGTACGACGAGGCCACCCGCGACGAGATCGCCCGCGCGGTCGGCATCGGCGCGGTGAAGTACGCCGACCTGTCGGTCAGCCACGACAGCGAGTACATCTTCGACTTCGACCGCATGCTGTCCTTCACCGGCAACACCGGGCCGTACATGCAGTACGCCACGGCCCGCATCCGGTCGATCTTCCGCAAGGGCGGCATCGACGCCGCGAGCGTCACCGGGCCCATCGTCCTCGGCGAGGCCGCAGAGCGCGACCTGGCGCTTCAGCTCCTCGGTTTCGGCGCCGTGGTCGAGAACGCCGCGGCCATGGCCGAACCCCACCGGGTCTGCGCCTACCTCTACGAGACGGCCAGCGCCTTCACCGGCTTCTACGAGAAGTGCCCGGTCCTGCGCGACGACGTCCCGCCCGCCACGCGCGCGTCCCGCCTGGCGCTGTGCGCCCTCACCCTCCGCGTGCTGGAGACCGGCCTCACCCTCCTGGGCGTCCCGATCCCCGACCGCATGTGACACCGCCGCCCCACCACACGTGACCGTCACCGAGCGCACCTGCCCGGTGCGCTCGGGCTGATCGCCCGGTGCGCTCGGGCATGCGTGCTTCCATCCATCCCGAGCAGTCCACCGGACACACCAGGCGCGACGTGCGACAGAAACCGGCCTACGACAGCGCCCGATCAGACGTGCAGGGTGCCGGACCAGACGGTGACCGCGGTGCCGCTGAGCTCCACGCGGTCGTCGTCACGAACCGTCGTGCGCACCACACCCCCACGCTGCGACAGTTGTGCACCTACAAGTGCCTTTTCGCCCAATTTCGCCGACCAGTAGGGCGCGAGCATGCAATGGGCTGAACCGGTTACCGGGTCTTCCGGAACTCCGGCGTTCGGCGCGAAGAACCGGGAAACGTAGTCGGCGCCGCTCGACGGATCCGCCGCCCGGGCGGTCACGCAGACGGCGCGCGCGTCCAGGGCCGTCAGCGCGTCGATGTCCGGCGCCAAAGTGCGCACGACCTGCTCGGACTCCACCTCGGCCAGGATGTCGAAACGGCCCTGCCCGGCCCAGACGATGGGCGCCCCGAGCGCCTCGGCGAGGACGTCCGGAGGCGAAATCTCGGCCGGCGCACACGCCGGAAAATCCATCGAAATATAGCCGTGATCAAGCTCATTGACGGTCAGGATTCCACTCATCGTGGAAAATTCGACCACCCCAGACGCCGCCCCGGTCGAATACAGGACGTGTGCGGCGGCCAGGGTGGCGTGGCCGCACAATGCCACCTCCACGGCAGGGGTGAACCACCGCAGCGACCGCGGCGAGCCGTCGCCCTGCTCCAGAACGAACGCCGTCTCGGAGTGCCGCATCTCGCTGGCCAGGGCCTGCATCCACTTGTCGGATCTCACAGACTCCAGCAGGCAGACGGCCGCCGGGTTACCCTTGAAGGGCTGATCGGTGAACGAATCGACGGTGAAGATACGCATGCTCTCGATCCTATCCACCCCCAGATAACCGGTCGAAACGGCAGCGAAAGCCGGGCAAAATCAAAACTACATGGGCGTGTCGCGCGGCCCCACGCGGCATGTCGGTTACGGTCATTTGTGTCGGGGCACGGCGAATGCGGCCGGTTCTCGCGGAAAGGACAGCCGATGGGGGCAGTGCGCAGGGTGGTGAGCTACCTTGGCCTGGGCGATGGGGATCAGTACGACGAGCCCTACGAGTACGACGAGTACGAGGATGAGTGGATGCCCGCGTCGGAACGGGCCGCCAGGCGCTGGGGGTCGGGAGGCGATCCCGCGCGGATCGTCATGATCCGTCCGCGGAAGTACTCCGACGCGCTCACCGTAGGGCAGCACTTCAGGGAGGGCCAGGCGGTCATCATGGACGTCGCCGGGATGTCCATGGCCGACGCGACCCGCATGGTCGACTTCGCCGCCGGGCTGACCTACGGCTGCGAGGGACGCATCGAGCGCATCGCCGACAAGGTCTTCCTTCTCGCCCCCGCCGACGTCGAGATCACCACGACCTGACCACCATCCGAACTCCGTGGCGCCGCTCCCAACCAACGAGCGGCGCCACCACCATCACCCCCCCGCCCACCATCTCTCGAACGATGGCTACGAACGGTGGTCAGCGGCGACGGCCGGGCCCGTCCGTTGCCGACCTGCCTGGCTGTCACGGCTTGGGGGGCATTGCCACTTCCGCTACGAACGGTGGTCGGTGGCGACGGCCGGGCCGCGGCGGAGCAGGCGGGTGACCGCGGCAAGATTCTCGGCCGCCTTCTCGGCCCGCTCGGTCGCCTCACGGGCGTAGTCGTGGAGCGCCCACATGGCCGCCTCCGCCTGCCCGCGCAGCTCGGCCACCTCGGCCTCGACCCGACGTGCCTCCGCCTGTTCACGTACGCTGCGGCGCCACAGGATGTAACCCGCCACCCCTCCGAGAAGCAGCCCGGCGACGGCGAACATCTCGGAAACCGTGAAGGCGAGTATCACCGCCACGATGGGCAGCAGGGCCGGCGCGTACACGAGCCAGCGTCCGGACAGGCGCGCGGCTCCCTCGGCCCTGATCCGCGCCTCGGCGGCAGCCAGCGAAGCCTCGTCGGCACCCTCAGGCCTGAGGATGACATCGTGCCCGAGAATCGGAACCGTGATCTCCTCGGGAGGCGTCACGCGGGTCGCCTCGGCGAGCTCCCCGGCGGCGGCACGCACGACCGGTGCGGCGACGTGGAAGGCGATCGCGGCCAGGTGCGGGTCGGAGCCCGACCGTACGTCCTCCAGCAGGTGACCGGTCAGCGAACCCAACGGGCCGGGGTCGCCGAACCCGACCAGCGAACGCAGGACGGTCAGAGGCTCGGTGTCCGGCCAGGGCCCCGGGCGCTCGGATCGCGGAGCGGCGGCCGGACGCGCGGCAGTGATCTCCGCACACCGATCGAGCAGGCGCGCGAGCCTGGCAGCGGCCCGCACGGGCTCTGTCAGCTGCGATACCTCCGCCAGTGCGGGGAGCGCCGAAAGCGCCGGTGACTCCGCCAAAGCCTGCGCCACCACCTCCGGCGACGTCACGACCATCAACGACGAGTCACCGACCTCCTGCGACGGGGCGTCTGCGGCCTTCGGCGGCGACGCCGGGACGTCCGACGGCACGGCCTTGGAAGAAGACGAGGATGTGCCGTCCGATGGTGCGGCGTCGGAATCAGACGAGGCCATGGACGAGGACGTCGTGGCGTGCGGCGGCGGGTCACCAGGGACCAGGGCGGACAGCCAGCGGTCGGGTTCCGTCGTGAAGGACACCGCCGCGGCGTCCAGTTTGCGAAGGACGAAGATCTTCCCAGCGGGCCCGTACGCGCCGCGCGCGGCGGCCATCCACAGGGCGCGCTGACCGGGCGTCACAGGATGTTCGGTCGTCAACTCGCCGAACGCGGTGCCTAGCCAGGAGGCATGGATCCGGTCGCCATGGCCACTCACGGCCAGGGCCAGGCAGAGGAACAAGGCCGTGTTGCCCTGGTCGAGCTGGGCGGCACGCGCAAGGGGGTCCAGCGCGTCCTCACCGGACAGGATGAGTATGAGCGCCTCGATCGCGGGGGCCAGCCAGTAGCCGGGCACGTCCAGGGCGTTGGGCGGCGCAGGTGGCACCGTGCCGTCAGTGGCGAGATGGGTCACCAGCGCCTCGGCGTACCGCTGCAGCTCGGAGAGATCGCCTTCGTCGTGCTGTGGCACTGTGATCGGCTCCGGGGGTTCTCCGTTGTGAAGCTGTAGGTGTGCAGCGTCCGCGGCCCGAGGGAGGTCGGGGTTCGCGGTCAGATCCATGCTCAAAGCGGGCAACTCCCCGAAGGCGTGAGGAAGGCCCCCGGAGGCGAGGGTTCGGCGGGCACTCCCATGACCGCGCCCAGGTTAGTTCTTCCAGCAAGGCCATGCCGGACGGCACGCCGACGCACTCAGGAACTTGACCCCACACCCACCGAAAGCGGCTCTTCGCACTAGGGATGCAGGTGAGCTTCGCGCATGCGCAGTGGAAGACCGCGCCCCGGGACGCGTCAACCCGTCAACCCGTCAACCGGCACATGACCCGGGTGACTGGGCAGCGAGCATCTCACGAATCTCCCGAGACGATCACCACCTCGATCAGATGTCCGAAAAGGGAGTTAAAGCGCACACATGGCACGACGTCGTCGTCGAGGATGGGTGCGATCACTGAACGCGAAGAAGGAGTCGACGCGATGACGAAGTACCTGATCTCGTTCCCGAGTGACGCCATGGTCTTTCCCGCCGAGGAGCTGCAGGCGGTCGCGGACGCCGCGCACACTGTGGTGCAGGAGGCGAAGGACGCCGGCGTCTGGGTGTTCGGCGGTGGCATCGACGAAAGCGTTCCGCCCGTCATGGTTAATGGGGACGGGACCGTGACCGCGGGCACATACCCGCAGACACGACAGATCGAAGGCGGCTACACCGTTCTGGAACTGCCATCCCGCGAGGCGGCACTGGAGTGGGCCGCGAAGATCGCAGCCGCATGCCGATGCGCACAAGAAGTCCGCGCCTTCCAATACGACCCAACCAACTGACGATCCGCCCCAGCCATCTGACGATCCCCGCCCCCGCGCCGCCAGCGCACCACCCAGCACCGCCCAGCGAGCGTCCTCCTCCACCCGACATGTGGTGGAGTGCTCGGCGCCGGGTCGGCGAGAAGCGGTACGGCGATGCCGGCGCCCCCGTACGGTGCCCGACCCGGCACACGTCCATGGCCAGCACACCAGTTCCCCATTCCGTATTCCGTGGACGCCATGAGAAATAGCCGATGACCGGGGGCAGGCTGTTCCCACCGGGAAGGGTGCTGCGCCGTAGGACGGCGCCGGATTCGCCGACCAGCTTCCCGCCGCGTCGGCGCCATGAGGGCCGATGGCCACGACGGTCGGGGGTGAGGAGGGTTGGCCGGTGGCTCAAGCCGTGACCCGCGTTCTGTCGCGTCCGGACCGATCAGAGTGCACGGTACGGATGAAGGGGATGAGCCAGGGGAGGGAACGCGAGTGGACGGGTGGTGTGCCCCCAGGTGCTGCGCCGTAGGACGGCGCCGGATTCGCCGACCAGCTTCCCGCTGCGTCGGCGCCATGAGGGACGAGGCCACGACGGTCGGGGGTAGGCAGGGTTGGCCGGCGGCCGAAACCGTGACCAGTTCCCGCCGCGTCGGCGCCGAAAAGGCGCACCTCGTCACCCGGGGGGAAGAGTGATCGCCGGCGGAGGCCTATCCCCACAGGCCCAGAGAAGAAAAAGGGCCGAGAGGGAAAGAGGCGCCGGGGCAGAAGAGGGGACCGCGGGGAAAAGGGTCCTGAAACGCAGGAAAGCCACCCGGATACCGGATGGCTTCCCTACAACCACACAACACGACACTACCGCCCGTGTTGCGTGTATGAAATTTTGTCCGGCGGTGTCCTACTCTCCCACACCGTCCCCGGTGCAGTACCATCGGCGCTGGAAGGCTTAACTTCCGGGTTCGGAATGTA